>CAXNJS010000006.1:0-36726 GCA_964202795.1 Candidatus Planktophila sp. | reverse complement strand
TTGTTTGAACCAGGACTACTTGCTGTGCACAATAAAATAATATTGTAAATTGGAACTATATAAAACCATCCTGAGCGACCGACATCGTGCATTCTGCGGACTGCTACAGCAAGGAATGGAATAAACAATGGCAAGATGAATAAATACATTACAAACTGAGAACCTACTGCGGCACCGACTACTGCGCCAAGTATGTAAATGATCATGTAGAAGAGGTAGAAAAACCAAAATTCACTTCTAGTTGCTCTACCGCTAAAAGTTGTATATTTACTAAAGCAACTTGAAATTGCATTACCCATATTTTCCTCCTTCAAGGATGATTACTTAAAGGGTACGCTTCATATTGTTATACCTGTCAGTAACTCATCTAACTTTGAGTTAGATTCAGCTATTTCATAGTTTTGAGCGACTTGCTAGTTATCTCGCCAAGCACGCCAAGCCCTCGTTGACCAGAGCGCCCAAATAACCAGAAGTGGCTGGAAGAGCAATCTAATTGCGCGGGCACGATCACTATCTAAACCAAAGGCATCGATGCCGTTGAGGTATTGCGAGATGTTTCCCGGAAAGATTGCAATAAAGAAGAGTGCGGTGGCGATGCCAACTTCCTTTCGATAGCGAAGGGAGGCAAGTGATATACCCAGAAGTATTTCAACTACCCCAGATGCCAGGACTACAAAGTCGGCAGAGAGCGGAACCCAGTTAGGAACTTGGGCTTGGAACTCAAGGCGGCTAGTCGTTAAGTGTGAGACGCCGGCATATATCAGGGCAGCACCGAGAAGGACTTGGGTTGCTTTGCGGATCAGTTCCATGGGCTGCTTTCGGTTGGATACTTCTAAGTTTTGGTTTTTTTAAGTTATTAAACTAACTTCATTTAGGCTGGAGATTTACTGTCCACTATTCAGGGGTTACTCTGAATAACAGTTTTCATAAAAGCTATCTCCTTAGTTAGGCATCAGGGTTTATCCCATATCGAAAAATGCGAATGAGAATCCCTGCGTTCTATTGGCAGGCCCAGCTACTAAATGATTCGTATTGGAAGTAATCACAACGCTGTCATCTACTTTGAAGTTTGGATAATGGCTAATTTCTGTAGCCAAAGCAGTCGCCAAAACTTTCCTGGTGCTGAATTCGCCAGATTCTTCTAGTGGCAATCCGATATACCAAACTCCATCACCAGAATCGGGAGAAATTGTCCGATCTTTCGATTGCCATAACGCCTTGGGACAATGACTCTTCTCAAAGTTAAAGCCAAACTTAAATGAATCGCGATCAGGGTACGCCGTCAAGTCAAGTGCCCAAAATCCTGAGCTTCCAGAAGGCTGGGTTTTAACTCGCGGTACAATAACTAAGTACCAATATTCAGCCTCTTGGGTATAACCATCGGAAAAGCTCATCTTCCATATACATTTATTTAATCGAACGCTTTCCAACTCTGAGATTGGGAATATAACGCCCCATTCATTTCCCGTACTCTTCTTAAATCCTACGTAACCATTCAATACAGGTCCACCATTTTCACCTGAAATAGCTATGTAGTTCTGCGTCAATAGAACATCGAAAAAGCCATTCCCGAAATGACCAATCTCGCCTTTGCTATTTGGTGGAGTTACGCCTAAAAGCGGCCCTCCGATTGCCTCTTCGCTAAGCAGATCTTCAAAGTGTTTGCGCTTTGATAGAGCAGAATATGACTTACTTTTATCCGCACCTGAGAGAATTTGTCGGCAAAAACTTCTTTCTTGGAAGATTGTCACTTCGCCAGCTAGCTCAACAAGAGATTTGCTCCCTGAAGGAGAGCCGCATTTACCGCAAAATTTAGCTTCGTTAGCAAGCTCAGTGCCACATTGCTCACAGAATTTCATAACTAATTCCATGCAAAGTAAGTAGTTGTAGTCGTTGTGGTTGTCTTATAGTGAGAAGACTCGTCGATTACCTCATCAGACCAATCAATATTATAACTATCACTTAATATTTCTATTCGGTCTTGGGCCATATCGATCTGAGAAATAGCCTGCTCTCTATTTGAACCAATGTACTGGTAACCAATTCTCTGGTCTCCATTAGAGTAGTTAAGAATCATGTAAACTTTGTGACTTTCGTACTTTGTTACACCATCAGTTACGAGTGCGTCGTATGCATATCCGCAGACAATCTTTCTGATCTTATTCTTTGCAACCCAAACACAAGGTGCGCCGTAATTGGAATCTGGTGCGACAATAATTCCTTCCTTGCAAAAGAGGAAATTCTCGTACATCTCAGTCGTATTGGGCTTAAGGGATCTATGAATTCCATAAAATGGCGCTATGTATGTTTTATCCATCAACTCAGGGTTATGGTATTCAATGAATCTGGAGAGATTTGCTGATGGGTAGTTTTTGGTACCTGAAATTGTTGACTTACGTAGTCCATCAATAAAGTAGACCAAACTTTTCGAGCTCTTATGACTTGCTTTCAATTCGGCTAGTTTTGCAAGTTTTGCCTCTACTTGCTTAATTCTTAATTCAATCAATACGCGTGGAAGATGCTTCTTGGTATAACGTGTTATCGCCTCTGGGAAAAGATTAGCTTCTTTTCCGTCTTTAGCTTCTTTACGCCAGATTTCAAAATCTTCTAATCCACCTTGGGATATAGCCCAGTCTAGAGTTAGCAAGAATTTCTCAGCATCTACTGGTTCATCAATCTTGCATATAGTGCGAATTAGGAAAAAATTGAACTGAGCAGCGATAGAGCCGGTCATACCTTCAGGTGAATAGTTCTCAGACTCCCAGTATCCTGCTATAACTTCTTCACAAGCTTTCATAAATTCGTGCTTTGGTACGCCAGATGCTTCTGCTGAAATGCCTGCACCGGGAACCGTTTCCTTTACCTCAGCCAGTACGAGTCTGTGAGCTGAATAAGCAGAAGCTAGTTCCATCGATCTTAAGCGTTTGAGTGATTTGGAGAATTTATGATTGGTCTTTTTCTCGTTTATCCCACTTTTAATATTCTCAAAAAACTTGCTCATCTTTGCTCTCCGATCTAGGTAAGGTAATTTGCTCTAAATTTCTTACTTGTATGTCCAAATTTGGTACTCAAAAGAAGAATCAAGAATTTAGGCAAAATTGCTAATCTCGGCTTCACTTGGCTCCTTTAGAAAGCTACTTGCGTAAGGGTAACCCTGAGTTTTGCCAATATCAATGAGTATTTGCGACCCAATTGTGTTTTGGGGCTATTTTCCGATCTGCCCAGATTAGATCTGATAGAAATATGATCCTTACATAGCGAGGAGATAATCGTGGAATATAAGAGTGCAATGGTTTGGTCTGATAGCGGAATGATGGGCGGCATAACGTCTGAACACGTTACAAAAGTAGTGCAGCCTGTCTTAAACAAATATGCCTCTGATGGATGGGAACTCCACAGTCAGAGTATTTGTCTATCAAATGTGATCGGAATTCATTTGATCTTTAGTAAGGGCTAAATCTAGACGTAACTATTCCATTTACTAAGTCTTCTCAATAGACTTAAGGGATATATGAAGATTCGCAAAAGTATTGAAGAATTGGCTATCGAAGTCTGTAAGCGGCATTCGCATGCCCAGATAACGGAGCTCCACGTTCTCCGAGCACTTCACAGCAAAATAGGCTCAATTGGAAGTGAAGTCAGTACAAAGGAAATCGACAGAGAGCTAGACAAGATTCCTGTAACAAGAAATGCCTCATTGAGTATTAGCCCTACAGCTGAAAAGTTCTTGGATCTCATTGATTTGCAAGATCCAGTTGAAATCAGAGATGAGATAACAAATTCATACTTCAATCCTCCTGCCACGATTGAAAACGATAATGATGACTCAAAGCATAAAACCGATAATCCAGATACTTTCGATAGTTTTGAACCAAGTGAGGTAGTAAAAAAATCTAAACCAAAGAATTCAAGTAATATAAAAACTGAATCCCTCGAGGCAGTTTTGGCCGAATTGAATTCATTAATTGGGTTAGGTAAAGCAAAGAAACAAGTAGATGCATTTATTGCGGTTCACGCCATGAATGCTTTACGCAAAAAGCAAAATCTTCCACCAGTAAATATCGGCCTACATTTAGTATTTACTGGTAGTCCCGGCACAGGAAAGACAACGGTTGCGCGCCTGATAGGTCGTTTATATAGAGCTATTGGACTTTTGGAAAAAGGCGAATTGGTTGAAGTTGATCGATCGGATCTAATTGCTGGATACGTAGGACAGACGGCTCTTAGAACTCAAGCAAAAATAGCTGAAGCAGATGGCGGCGTGCTTTTCATCGACGAGGCTTACTCTCTATCGGTGGATACTGGCTCAGAACATGGATTTGGCGATGAAGCCATATCAACTCTTGTTAAGGCTATGGAAGATAAGAGGGATAAATTTGCCGTAATTGTTGCAGGCTACAGCCAAGATATGGATGACTTTATAAAGTCTAATAAGGGGCTCAAGTCTCGTTTCCAAACTTTCATCGAATTCGAGGACTATAGTTTTGATGAACTAGTTCAGATATTTAAATTAATTGCCGCTCAATCTCAAGTTGATTGCCCAAATGAAGTGCAAGAAGCAATTCGAAAATATCTAGAACTGCGCAAACCTGTGGGCGAAGACGGTAACGGACGATTTTCTCGTAATCTTTTTGAGAAGATGTTTCAGAATATGACAACGCGAGCAATGGCATCAGGATCGATGTCAAATGCGGATTTTAACAAATTCAGCGTCGAAGACGTGCCAGCCTTCGAGCCTCCTAACGCAGAAGATAACGTTAGTAAGCGCCCCTTTGGCTTTGTTTAGTCCTCATCCTCATCATCGGAACGTTTTCTAATAACGATTTTTTCTTCCGCTTTTGGATTGATTTTAATTGCATTTGGTGGAATCACATCAGATAGATCCATGCGAATCACAATATCCATAGGTAAGTTAGCTGTTTCTAAATAAGCTTCTACTCGAGCACCTGGGTTAGCTTTTGCTGCATCTTTAAGTCTTTCTGGGACCACAAAGTGTGAAGTCATTTTCTCGTGGAAACCTTGGCCAACTTTGCCTGCGGCAAGTGAAGCAATGCTAAATGGCGTGACTACACCGTTAAAAGGACCAATTGGTTCTTTCAAGAATTTATCCCACTCAACACGCTCTTCTTCCTCAAGGCCAGCCTGATCCGCTTGAATTACATCAAGAACGTTTGTGCGATTCTCTTTAACGTGAGGGCGAGACTTCGTTATTTCTTCACTTTGAACTTTAAAAGTTAACGGGATTAATTGACGTCGTCCAACAAGTTCTAAGGCATCTTGATTTTGAAGTCCTTTTCCTAATTCAACTCGCGGGCCACCCGGTGAATAAGAAATGTCTTTATCTATGCTGTCTATATTCATGCGCTCTGTAGGCAAACCTACCTTTTGAGCTATTGCTAATACCTGATCCTTGAGAACTTTTGTTCGCCATCCACGTACAGCAAATCTCTTCATTGTGCTGCCTTGTAACTTGTTCATTGCTGAGGCATCGCTTTCTTGAGCCTGGGCAATTCGTAAGGAGAATGGGAACTCATCTTGGTTGAGATCTGATAGGTAGGATCTAAACCAACGATCGTTCATGCTCCAAGGTCGATTAAGTGAATAACCGATAATCTCAAGCCAATCCTTAACTTGAGGATAAAGCGAAACAAGTCTTACTTCTTCTTGACGAACTTTATCTACACCTTCTGCGACATCTTTCAATTGACTAATTAGTTTCCTAACGCGCCAATCAAATCTTCGCCAATCACGATAATACAGAGCCAGAGCGCTGAAAAATGTCGTTAATGCCACAGCTAAGGTATATCTAAAGATCATGCCACCAAAGCTCGTGAACTTAACTACCCAAGAAAAAGGCAGGTAAGTGGTAATTAGGAAATAGACCAACCACACAAAAAAACTAGCTCCAAATATGCTTAAAACCGTT
This sequence comes from Candidatus Planktophila sp., assembly GCA_964202795.1. Lineage (GTDB taxonomy): Bacteria > Actinomycetota > Actinomycetes > Nanopelagicales > Nanopelagicaceae > Planktophila. The sequence continues at coordinate 30,800 of CAXNJS010000006.1, read as the reverse complement.
TTGTGGAAACGTTTGCGCAACCGAACTAGCTCGCCAGGCTCAGGAAGCTCAATATTGGTCATAATAGTCTCATAGGACTGCTGTTTAGCAGAAACAGATTCAAGTTGACCGCGCATCTTGGCAAACATTTTCCATAGGAATGTAATGCGGTGTCGGTATACCCAGTACGAAAATTCTTCAGCATCTTTTTCTTTTTCATTTATTTCATCTGTAAGCACTTGTGCTTCTAGTTCAACATTTTCGCGTTCTTTTTGGAGCTCTTCCAGAAGCTTCTTTCGGTTTTCCTCTTCGGCAACGATTGCGTTTTCAAGCAAACTTTCGTCATTTGGAATTACATCTTCCGGTGATGGAGGTGTTGGAGGAACATCTTCTGGTGTTGGAGGAACATCTTCTGGTGTTGGAGGAACATCTTCTGGTGCGGATGGCACCTCGATTGAAGGCAAGGCAGAGTCTGGATTATTCGGATCAATATTCTCATCATTACTCATGATGCGATACCTCCTAAATCCTTGATTTTTTTATCTATTTCGACAAGTGCATTCAATTTAGAATCTAATTCTGCTTTCCGTTCAGAAACGTGCGCCGAATGAATTTCTAATAGCTCAGGGGCGCGATCGATGTTGGTCCAGTTGACCTGTTTAATCTCACTTAGTTCTTGAATAGCAGGGCCAATATTCCATACTTCTCTTGGATCTTGAATTACGTCACTGACCTTAGAAAAGATCGGGTACTTATTATTCTCGTGCTTAACTTCAAATTTACTAAGGTCTGACCCTTCTAAGAAACCGTAGATCAACTCGCGCAAATCAGACCAAAGTGTGGGACGTGATGCTGTACTGGTCTTTCGAAATGGTGCCACTAGCGCTTTTTGCGCTTCTTTCACATTTGTGGCAATTGTCTCCATCTGACCGAACAAATGTCGATCACGTATGTCTTCTGCATCATTTTGATCTATTCCGACCATTAGGCCACCATCAGGTCCAACTAAGGAATCCTGTAACTTTTTACCTATGCGACGTCTAAGCCAAATCCAGCACCATTTCGGCATAACCAAGAGCCTTTGGCCGATAAATTTGAAGAAATCTTTAATTATCTTCCACTCTTTCCAACGTTCCATTTTTAATTCTGGTGCATCTTCAGGCTCGTCAAAAGTTAAAGCAGCTTTATCTAACTTAAATACAATCCCTACCATTTCATCAACAACACTTTCGATTGAATCACCTTCGATGAAATAGGTGTTATCAATCTCAGCAACTAATCCTTTAGCATGTAAATCAATTGTTGGGTCGGCAATGTCAGAAAGAACTGAGGCGGCGATGCGTCTAGATAATCCATCAGTAAGAACTGAGTTCACAAATACGCGGGAAAGTTGGTAGGAATGAGCTCCACTTTCCGGTTTTGTAAGTTCATCGAAAGGGCTATGAGCAATTCCGTTCCATAAGCCACCCGTGGCAGCCACATGCATTGCAATAAATTTTGGATATCTTGAGTCTTCTTTAACAAAGCGATCTGCAGATAAAGGTGTCTTGCGATCTTCTGGCGAAGCTATTACATGATGATCCCAATGGCCTTTGAATACTTCTGAGTGATTAGCATTCTGAAGTTCGGTAGGGAAAATAACCAAATTAATACGACGAAGGTCCGTCTTGTCTCCTTGCTTATCTTGGCTCAATTCCAAAGGGAGTGAAAGCCTGATCGCATCAGATAAAAGATCGAACTTTGCGAACTCCTCTTGATCAGATTCAAAGTAATTTGAAAGCACTCTTACGGCGATAAGACGAACTGTCTTAAACTTATTTCTGGCCATTTCTTCAAATGCATTAACCTCAACTGGTACAAGTTCACGATCTTCGTCAAGACCCCAGACAGTTCCAGTAATCGTTGGTGGACCAAAATCTTCACGCTTAATATTTTCAGATGTCATCCAAATGAAATTGCCCAGCAGCCCATCACCAATCCACTGCTTAAGCTGCTCATGCACTTTTGGATACCTAGACTCACTAGGTAGCAAAACGATGCTAATTGAATTATTTACCCATTTAAAAGACATTTAGTCTTCTTCTTCAACTTCATCAAGATTAATATTTTGAATGTCCTTTTGTAAGCTTTTGAGAGCTAGTAATATAGGCTCCCGAAGTTCCCAAGTTAGATCTCTCTCCTTGTGATCGTCATGGTCCTCGGCAAGACTTTGCTTTGCAAAACGTGCTTGATATTTCTTCATCTCTCCCGTGAAATATGAGATCAGGATTTCTTGACGAATTTGAGGCGAATCGTCTTTACTTCCCGCACGCTCAGAATCTGGAGTTGGGGCGTCAGCAAGATCACCGGTCAGAATCCAATGTTTTACGACAGATCCAGAACCTTTAGATTCAGCCAAGGTTTGCAATCGTTGATAGGGCTCTAGAGGCTCCAATGACTGAGAACCATTACATGCGACAATCGCAAGTGAAATGGAAAATAGAATTCCGCCTGGGAAATCCAATACCTCAAGCTCATCTTTTGCAAGCAATGGATGAGGAAAATCAAGCCACTTAGTTCCACTACCCGACCACAACGATAGTTTAGGACCCTTTAAAGATTTATCTTCTAAAGAGATACTCCTGTCCGATTTAAATTGCTTTAACGCCCGTGATATAAAATATCCTTTCAATATATTTTGCTTTGGATTATCACCAGCAGGAATAGATTCATATAGATATCGTGGACGGCGATGTTGCATCAAACTTTGACGTAAAGCAGGAGTTCCGTTGTATTGATTCCAGTATTTAGAAATAGGCCCCACAATAGAATCCAAGACCATGGGTTGTACACCTTGGTGGACGCTAAAGAAGTCAATACTCTGGTTGGTAGATTGGGGATCGAAAGTTTTTCCATCAACGGAACCAGTTAACCCTTTCGCCCCAAGAATCTCCTCAACTTTACTAAAAATCGGATTAGTAGCATCCATCGGGATTGTAGAGATTACAACTTGTGTCTTTGCTCTCCCGTTATGAATCTTATCTGACAAACCTTGGTTGATATTGACTAGTGGTGCTCCATCAGTGATTGCCTCCTCAAGTTTTAACAAGAATTTCTGTTGGCGATCTCTTAAAATTGATTTATCCCGTTCATTTGTTAAATATGATGACAAGCTTTCATTCAAAAAAGCAGCAAACGGTGTACCCATTTGCTTCATCCATTTCTGGGCTCGTTCGAGATAATCAACTGGATTAATTGAAACATCAAATTTTGCAGATTGAGCATTTTGTTGGCTGTCCTCACGTGCTTCGCGAGGAGATGGAACCCAATCACGCGTAGTTGTTATGAATTCCCAATAACTCCTGCGATCTAGGTCAGGAATGGCCAGTCCACCCATAATTACTTCGTTGACAACTACTCGAAGTGCATTTGCTCTACGCTCAGAATTCACAGAATTATTGACTAATTCAGCAAATTGAGCTGGATAATCTGATGTCTCAATGAGCAGCTTCTCATTTTTTGAAGGCTCGAACTGTCGTGGTACAGACTGTGACTCTTCTGTGGACCAATTAATAAACTCTTTCTTTAACTCTGGGTCTACAAGACCTCGATAGATACTAAGCAAATCGCCACGGAGCGGATCAATAAAGTTTTCGGCCATATCCGCAACCAATAAAGCAGTCATTTGCTTTAGGCTTGCTTCAGCACGGTAATAGAAAGAGAAAGCAACCTCGCTCAATGCAGCTTCAATTACCTCATGACCAGCCGGAATTTCATTCTGATTTTTCTCTGGGAATTTACCAAGTTCGCCCCGAATGTATGAAGAAAGATCTGCTGCATACCTAAGCGAGACATCTGCTTCTGCACGTAATTCATCAGCCACACCTGTCAACTTAGTCGAAAGGCGATACAGAATTTCAGTCGTAACCTTGATTCCATGTTGAGCAACATATCTTGATGTAACCGTTAACAAGTCAACTTTCTTCTGTTTCACCCAAGGGCGCATAATTGCATTACGCTCTTTAGCTTCGCTGTCCATAAATTGTTCAATGTAGTTATTGAATCCAGCACGTAAGCTGTCATCCCACTCAACTAGTGACTGAGCATTAGTCCTAGGATTGAGGGTTTGGGATGCAACAGCGAGGACCTTTGCTTTTAGCTCCGCATAAAAGGGATCTCTATTTGGACGAATTGCATCGACAATGTCATTATGCTCTTCAGTTTCTTCATTTAACTTCACTGTATCTATAAAATCGAACAGGTTTTTCTCGGCAAAGAAAGTAATCCACTCATCTTCAGTTTTAATCGCAAACTTAGGATCTTCGAGAGTATGCGCATACAGCATCCGATCTATTGCTGAGCGGGCTAAGCGTTGCGCTGAATAGGCAACAAATCGCTCTTTGCCTAGACCAACTCGGCCAAAACCTAAGGCCATAAATGGTGTCGCATCCTTATTGGCTTCTTTAAGACCTGATTCGTCTGGAAGATTTGCTTCAAGTGTCGAGGCTTGGTAATTACCTCGGGTGAAAGAAGTGATCTTGTCATTGACTTCTTGGTCTGTCATCCAAGTAGTTAGTGATGATGCAACAGCAAGGTAAACATCTTGTTGTTCGGTAAATCCACCCTTTCCGATCATAAAATTATATTTGGCTCCAGTTTTATAATCTGATAGCTGATATGGAACATTAGATCCCATTTTTTTCGACATTCGAACAGTACCTGCAGCTGGCGAAGTCCATAAGCCACTCATAATCTCTCCAATTGAGAAGAGTGCATTTCCAGCAAGTAGCTCTGGATCAACTCCCGTGAACACATCCGGGGCATAAAGCATGTTAAAGATTTCGTGTACCCAGTTTTGTGCAGGTTCAAGACCTTTGATCATCTCTGAAACTTCAAGGAACTGACCTGCTCCTGAACCGCCAGCGATCGAAGATATAACGATGATAGTTGGGGAAGGTGAAATTTGGTCATTAAGACCTAACTGGCGGGCAAGCTTTTTTAGCTCAGGTTCAGCTTCGGCACGCAATAATAAATCTAGTTTTCCGCGCAAAGCTTGTTTAATTTGATCATGTGCAGACAAAGCTAACACTCGACCGACACCACGGAATTGGCCAGCACCAGCAGTCGGATCTACATTAACATTTTTTTCATCTGGTAGAAATTTCTTATAATCTGATAAATCTTGCGCATCGATATTAGTGAGTGAATTAAAATAAGCATCCGCGTAACTCATGCCTGACTTTGAGAGCGCTTTGTAATCCGAAGGCGGCAGCATTGGGGCTGGGAAACCAGTTCCATCCTGCTTAACGGGACTATCGATATGAAGTAATTGCCATCCCATGGGCAAGCCATCATTCCAATTTGCTTGGCTAAGTTTGAGTTCAAGATTGTTGCGCAGCGCGCGTAGCGTCTTGCCGCCTGAACCACCAACGCCTATGAGGAGGAACTTGGAAAGCATTTTTATTTCCTTTCGATTGTTTTGAACTGAAAATTCTTAACGTTGTTTAATCCTTTTACGACGGCGCTCCTGGGCCGCCACGTCTAGGCGGTGATCCTGGTGCCGAAGGACGGCTAGGGCCGCCCGGACCTGAAGGTGAACCGAGTCCAGGGGATGAAGATGGTGACGAAGACGTAGGACCTGATCGCGTTGGTGCGCCAGTTGGGTTTGTACGTGCGGGCGCCCCAGGTAGATTTGAACGCACCGGTGAGCCAGAAGATCCAGGGGTGCCTAGGCCGCCAGGGCGCACTGGACTTCCTGAACCACCGCTTGGATTACCACCAGTCGGCTTGCTTGGCCCACCACTTGAGTTTCCCCCACTTGATCCACCGGCGGGAGGTTTAGTCGTAACCTCTGCTTTTACAATCGTCATTAGTTTTTCAACTTCTTTACCGAGTCCAGGTTTACTAGAAACTTTGCTAAAGGAATCGCGATGTTGATTTAAGTTTGTATTGTCGCGGCGGTTGAAGATAACCAACTTAGCTTCAATAGATGATGCTTTTTCAGCTTTGTTCAAAGCTGCATCAGTTATGAGGATGTACCAAATCTTTCCTAAGTCACCGACGATCGGCGCTAATTTGGCTGAGGCAAAACGCTTCTTATGCATAATTCGTGGGGCGATATTACCGACTGAGATTACTCGCGAACCTTCAGGTGCCTTAATTTCATACCAAGGCTCAGCAAGTACTGACTTAGGGATTTTCGCACTCATAGTGGTACTGCCATCTTCAACTACACGAACATCGGCTTGCTGAGGACGACCAATGTAGTTGTCGCCTTGAGTTAGAACTGCACTTCCATCACGAGCTGTTATGCGTCCTTCTGTATTTATTGCGATGGGATATTCGGCTCTTTGAAGTTGGCGGCCATAGGCAATACGTGTAGCCCACCAAAGTAACAAATAAATCAAGCCGAGGGGTAAGAGGATTCCTAGAATTGTTAGGAAAATTATCCAAGGTAATGGTGTGCCTGGCACTCCTGAATCAAAGTTTACTTCAGCATTTAGAGTGAAGTCTTTACCAGGTTCAGCATCTGAATAATAGGTTACTGGAACACCTAGAATCACCTTCGAATCGGCCGTTACAGAATTAGCAACTGCTAAAGTCAACTTACTTTCTTCACCTTGCCGAATTTGCATACATCCATTTGTGTCGACACCTGTGATTGAGAGCTTGTATGAGTCAGATCGTTCAAATTTATCCTGAATTACTATCGGCTTTGCATTCGCATTAATGCATATTTTTCCATCGGCCTGCTTTGGGCCTTGAAAAATAACTTCCCCACTAGCAGGCTTGATTGCTGATTCAAGTACTGACAAAACAATTGGATCGGATTTTAAAGTTGGGTAGTTACTCAATAGACGTACATCAATTTTTTGAGAGATCGAAACTGGCGTTAATTGAATTCCACTTTTAGTTTTCAAGAAAAGAGTAATCCGAACCTCTGCCTCAGAAGATCCACTTCCTGGGGTAAATTTCTGCAGCATAAAGTTTGCGGGATTGCTTTGTTCTGCTGTTTTCTTTTGCCCACTTTTTCCACCTGCAATGAGCTCAATTGTAATTGGGTGATCTGAATCGTATTTTGTTAAATCCGCAGGTAGCCCTGTCGCTTGAGAAACTACTTTGCCAGAGAGGATGCCAGCCTTCCCAGAAATAAACTCTGTTCCTGGATCGATGCGAATGTCCAAGCCGCTACATAAGTACAAGCTTGTCTCTCCTGATTGGCCAGAAAATTTCCATTTTCCAATCCCAGACTGTGTCGTGCCAATTTTGATCTGCGAGGCACCTGCTGTTTCAAATAAACGAATGCCTCCACTTGCAGCTGTTATAGATTTTCCGCCCGGATCAGTTAAGTTCCAATTGCTTGCAGTAGTCACAATTTGAAATTCACTTATTCCATTTTCAATATCAAAATTACTATTGCCAGCGCTTAAACTCTTAACGTTGGTACAACCTTCAATTCGAGGTGGCAATTTAAGAAACTCGTATGCTAAGTCCTTTGGATCGTTAGCGACAAAAAGCGCCCCCTGGCTGTAGTCCTTGGGGATAGGGGAACTTCCACAAGTAATCTCCGTACCGTCCGTGAGAGTTCCACTTCCGGTTATAAGAGGCTCCATAAGTGACATGAAATACGCTTGGGTTTCCTGTTGTTTTTCTGTCAATCTGGCAAGCGCTTGATCATTCTTAAGCAAAATACCAAGAACCGTGACATCATTCTTTCTTAAGACATCAAAGCGATTGTTGCAAAGTTGAGCCACGGCATCAGTGGTTTTTTCCACGGTTGAAAGTTGAATTCCGCCATCAGTTAGCCAAATCAAAGTGCTGCAACCATTGGTTCTAGCATGCTGCGCATTTAATTCTTCTATTGCGCCATTCACGCCCTTTAACCAGTCTGTGAGGTTTCCCTTGTTTCGCTTGCGAACTTCTGCATTAAGTCGCGCTGCTTCAGGCACAATGCCGCCCTTATTGACGGTTCTCCATGATTGCCAAACTCCGTATTTATGCGCGAAAAAACCAACGGAATAATTCACAGTTACATCATTTTTGAAGGATGCAAGTTGCTGAAGGCTTGAACTCAAAATATCTGCGCGTGCATTATCTGGATCAGTGTCTTGCAAACTGCCTGACTCATCAATTAAGTAGAAAACATCTAGTACTTTGTTTTTGCCTTGTGACTGTAAGCAACGACCCAAGTCCTCGAAAGCACCGTCGACTGTTGCCACGGCACGTGCAGATGACAAACTCATCGGTGAGAGCCCGATTACGCTTGTTAGCAAAAGGAGCGAAATAAGACTTGTGAGAAATTTCTTCATTTCTGAGCTGACAATTTCTCTGCGATATCAGTTGCCATCGCAACGATATGTGGAAAAGATATAAAGAAAGAAGTCACAGTCATTATTCTGAGAATAAGCGGATATTTTGAGTTCGCTGAGAACCATGGATCATTTCCACGCCTAATTCGCTGACTTATAGAATCCCAACCCAGGCAAATGGAAACGCACAGAGGAGTTAGTAAGTATGCGATCAGGTGGAGTGTAAAAGCATGAGCAACTGAGCGCGTCATAAAATAAATTGAAATGCTTACTGCCATGGCAATAATTGCTACAACTAATGGGAAAAAGGAAGCTTTGGAGGCTTTGTTGGCCATTTAAACTTTCCCCCAAGCGTTTGTTAATCAAAGGCAGATATAAAGTAGCTATGCGGGGAATCCTGAGTTTTCCCGATGAATGGACTTAGTGTTCCAGAATATGCCTCTCCTGCCTAGTGAATTTTGGCTGATAATCGCCGCTGCAGATTGAGTTCCACCGCTTATCACCCAACAATTAATCCTTCTTATCCGCCCAATCTGGAGGTACCATCGGGTCATGTCTACCCCTAAACCGCATCCGCTGAACCCAAATGCCTCTCTTGCCCCGGGGGCGTCAGACTACAAGTTCGCATCTTTCCAGCATCGCCTCGGCGCCCTGGTACTTGATGCAACTTTGATTTTCCTAACCCTCGGAATCGGCTGGGTCATCTGGTCTCTTATTGTTTGGGGCGACGGACAAACTCCAGCAAAACGAATCTTGAAACTTCGCACTCTTAATAATTCAAATGGACGTAACGCATCCTGGGGTCATATGTGCATTAGAGAGGGACTGATTCCTCTAACAATTAGTATCGCGTCGTTTTTCACTGGCGGAATTGGCTACATTGCCTGGATTATTATTGAAATAGTCTTCTACTTCACAAAAAATCAGAGAACCTTGCGCGACTACTGGGTTAAAACTGTAGTTGTCAACGAAAGTTAAGGAATATTGAAACTCATTTAGGTCTGGGCAAAAATTACTTCTTGCTACCCATTCGATAAATCACGCCACCGATAAATATCGCAACCCAAGCCGTATACGGATAAACATCGGCTGGAACATTAATTCCTATTTCGTAATAGAGATCTATTTCGTTCCAGCTCAATGCAAAATCAGCTATTCCCCAAATTACAAGTAAAGCTCCAATTACCTGCATATTAATCTCCGCTCTGATCTACTTACTATCTAGGCTAGAAGGAATTTTTCCTACGAGAATGCTAACCCCGAAGTCCAATAACCAATAGATGTTGAGTGAGCTTTTTGCTACACAACCCTACTCATGCGTATGCTCGAATTAAGCGGCGTCGCACATTTTTGTAAGTAGAGACGAGAGCATCAATTTGCTCTGACTGACTTCATTTAGGCTCAAATAAACTGCTTCAAAGTTTGAGCCGGTCAGATCAAATTGAATCAAAGCTTCTACATCTGCGCTGTCGAATGTAATGCCACCGGTTAGTTCTACAACGGTTCCACCTGTAGTGGAAGCAAAATCAGTCCATGAAGGGTTAGCCATAAAGGCATCTGCCATCTGCCCTAACGTTGCGTAAGGGCAAGATGATAAGTAGGCATCCTTTACTGAGCTCACATTTGCGCTATCGCCAAGAAAAGAGTTAACAGTGTCATCGAGAAAAGCCGTCGCATCTTCACTTGAACTTCCGCCACAACCAGTTAAGAGCGTGGAAGCAAAAAGGGTCGCGATTAGCAGTGAATTAAGCTTCCGGCGATTTCTGATCATTTTCTGCTCCTAATCTAGATAGCTTATTTGTTGTGAGAATTTGTGTGGCTAATGCGTACTAAGCGGATGGTCCAATTCTCATACATGTGACCTTTCTTCCCGGCAAAGCATTCCAATTCTGTGATCCAGGGTCTAGGCTAATTTCTAATCTAATAATAAGGAGAATTATGAAAATTTATAAGGTTATGACCCAGAAAGATCGTGCTTTCGGAGGAAAGTTCAACCCAGAAAAAGTTGAAGAAGCTTTGAATGGCCTCGCCAAAGAAGGCTGGGAAGTTACAGGTGTGGTTTCAGCGGAGTTCCCATCCTTCGGTGGAGGACGCCAAGAGTTAGTTATTTTCCTCGCCAAAGAAGTATAAATTGGTCGAAAAATACGGACGTAAGGGCACAGAGCTCAAAGGCATCTTCTTCACAGAAGGACAGATTTCTTCTGCCAAAGTTGTTGGTGATGGCTCTGTGTCCTCAGATCGACAGAACATTTCAATAGAAATACTCAAGGAAAAACTTGCCGAGCAAGCGATTGCCAAAGGTGCCAATGCCGTGGACAACTGGAAATACGTTCAAAAAGGTGCCGTATGGTCATTCTCGAGCACCCGCTGGGTTATGACAGGTCGACTATTGCAGGCAGAAGAATGAGCTACTCGAAGGAGTGTTTTTAATCAAGAAAAAATCCATCGTGACAGCAATGCTTGAGAATTTTCTACAGCTTAGAGTTCAACCCATCAACACAACCAGAAACGAAATCACTTTTATTCTCGGTACTATTGATAATTCCAGCGGTAAGCCCTGAAATTATCCAAATGCTGTCACAGTATGCAGCGACATCCTCTTCACTAAAATCGCCCAGTTGAGTATCGCTGTCATCGGGCAGATAACTATTGATCAGCTTGCCCACATCACCAAGATTGGCGAACTCTTGTCCGGTTTTATAACCGATGTTGTATGCCTCAGATGTTGCTTTCTTGATGGTTGAGCAACCAGTTGCAGATAAAGTTATTAAAACTAGCCCGCAAACAATTGCGGTAAAAATTTTTCTTCGCACTGGTCTCCTCTTAAGAATCAAAAATCTGAATATCGCTTAGTAAATCTTGTTTAGCTTGCTGCCTTTCCAAGATATGTGCCCATATGGCGGCCATGATTCGGCAGTTTCGAACTTGCCGATCATTGCATCGCAACGCAACCAGCGCTGACCTTTGGCCCAAGCTGTCCGGCTAGGCGTGTACCAAGCCCAGTAATTAAAGTTTGTTTTGCTCAATCGGCTGGTCATCGCTTTTGGGTAAGCCCCCCAGAAATCACATAACTCATTAGCGATATCTAGAGCATCCTCAAGAACCATGTCGACTGGATTGGTCTTTAACGGCCAAGTTGCTACAACAAAAGTCTCCATGTTATGAGTCGAAGAACAACTTATAGGATTCTTAGGAGCATAAGAAGCAGATACTTGTGCATCTGTATATTGGAAACACTGGCCAACTTTAGGTAGCACTGTGTAAGCGGCATTTGCACCCGGGGCGGTGAGGATTGAACAAGCAAAAAATGTGGTTAAAATTATTGTTAAAGTCTTAGACCATTTCGTATTGCGCATTTTCCCACCCCAAAATAGATGTTTGAATAAACTAGATTATCGAATCTCAGCACTTGGAAAATACACCTTGGAGACCCCTAAGGCAATGAATGCCACACTCAGATTCGGGCCTGCCCAGACTTAACTACGCGTAGGTCAATTCGTTGACCATCGTGAAGTTGCTGATCGGGTAAACCTTTTAAGACATGCACTTTTGCTTCACCAACTACTGCCCAATGAGCGTCACCCGAACGTTTAACGATTGCAGTTAACTCATCGACGCCAATCAAAATTGAATCATCAGGCACATGTAATAAGACTTTGGCTGCACTTTCTGGAATCCATTTAAAGAACTTATTGAAGTGCGGAATAACGCGAATCTCTGGCAATAGATTTAAGCCTGAAGTAGGTGATTTCTTTAGTAAACGAAAGTTTGGAATCTGCGAACTAAGTACCATCGCACCTGCGCTACAGCCGGCCAAGGAAGCGCCGGTATTCCAGTTTTCTAACATGGCAGACCAAAGTGGCGTATCGATTAAAGTTTCAGCAAGATGATGCGGGTCTCCCCCTGACATATACATCAGTGCGCTGTTTGCTACAGCATTAACATATTCTTGATTAAAGGCATCTTCGCGCGAGTAGATGGGCAGGTAGGTTGCGCTCACACCAAGAAGATCGGCTTGTCTTTGGCCAAGTGATCGCCAGTATTCCAACCGGTCAGCACTTTCGCGGCCAGCAGCTGTTGGAATTTGTAAATAGCGCCCTTCTTTGCCGTTTTTCACACCATCGGCAATAAGTGAACTCTCAAAATTGGCCATGGCAGGCAGGTATTCACCTGAACCAATTAGCGCGAGTGAGCCACTCATTTTCAAAGTCTACGCGCAAGGGCGCTGAACTACTATTGCCCTATGTCTCGCGTTGCTAAAGCAAAGAACGGTTTTGCACCTAAAGTTTGTGTGCGCTGTGGCCTGGAATTTGAATGGCGTAAGAAGTGGGCAAAGAACTGGCCTGAAGTAAAGTATTGCAGCGAGCGATGCCGAGGGAATAAATGAAGCGCATTATCTATCTGCCTTTTGATCATCTGCATCGTAATTTTGGCGCTCTAAAAGCTGCTGACCCTAAAAACGATCTAATTGTTCTGGTGGAAAGTGCTCGCATGACTACGGGGCGCAACTGGCATAAAGAGCGACTCTTCTTTTTAATCTCTAGTGCGCGCCACTTCGCTCAATCACTAGAGAGCGAGGGTTTCACAGTTGAATATGTGAAAGCTGCAACGACTGTTGATGGACTTAAATCTATCCAGGCTAAGCACAAAAAGTTGCCGATCATCTGCGCCGAGCCATCATCCTTTAGGCAGTTCGCAGAGCTGCAGGAATTTGGCGTGGAATTCTTTGAGAACGATTTCTTCTTAACCCCTCGACCACTCTTTAAAGCCTGGGCAGATACTCAAAAAAATTACTTAATGGAAAGCTTCTATCGAAAGCAACGTGTTCGACTAAATGTTTTGATGGATGGCAAAGATCCCACTGGTGGTGCCTGGAATTTTGATAAAGAAAATCGATTGCCGCCACCAAGGAAATATGAGGGCTCGGCGTATCTAGAACATAAGCGTGATGAAATTGATGCCCAGGTGGCCAGCGAGATCGGCCACGTTATGACGACTACCTGGGCAACCACTCGAAAAGGTGCGCTAGCTCAATTAAAAAACTTTATTGATAACCATTTTGGTGAATTTGGCCCGCTCGAAGATGCCATGACTACAGATAATTGGGCGCTGCATCATTCTCTGCTCTCGCCCTATCTAAACAATGGCCTATTACATCCGAGTGAAGTAATTAGCGCTGCGGTTAAGGCCTTTAACAGCGGCGGTATTCCGATTGAATCAGCTGAAGGCTTTATCCGACAAGTCATTGGATGGCGCGAATATGTAAATGGTATGTATTGGTTTCTGGGCCCAGATTACCGTGAGAACAATCAATTAAAAGCCAAACGCAAACTGTTGCCACTGTTTAACGACCCAGGTGCAACTCAAATGAATTGCATAAAGGAGACAGTTAGCGATATTCAAGAGCGAGCTTGGGTGCACCATATTCCGCGGTTGATGTTGCTCTCAAATCTGGCTCTTGTAACCGGAACCAACCCGCAAGAGTTTCTGGAATGGATGCGTGAAGTATTTATCGATGCCAGCGAATGGGTAATGGTGCCAAATGTAATTGGTATGGGTGTTCATGCCGATGGCGGACAGATGATGACAAAACCATATGCTGCAGGCGGCGCTTATATTTCTAGAATGTCTAACTATTGCAAGCCTTGCGTCTATAACCCCAAATTACGCACAGGCGATACTGCTTGCCCCTTTACAACTCTCTACTGGGATTTCCTGGATCGTCATAAGGAAACTTTCGCGAAGAATCACCGCATGAGCCAACAAGTATTTGGGCTAAACCGCTTGAGTGACCTGCCAGAGTTAAAGATCAGAGCGCAAGAGGTGCTTAAAGGTTTGGAGCAAGGAACGATTTAAACTACAAAATTCACAAATAAATATAGAGACTGGGCGATTAGCTAACTACTAAAACAGCAATACCTAAGACGATCAAAACTGCAGCTACTGCGATTGATTTTGCTTTACCTAGACGTTGTGGCAGCCCTTTAATCCCACTAGCTTGATCTTCTTTCATATCTTTAAGGACATTTATGAAGTGTGCCGCCATGCCAAATAGCGCTCCCCCTAATAACATCCATAATGGTGGGTTTAGATCTTTGGAAATTACAACCGATGATGGCAGCGCTGCGAACGCAATGGCATAGGGCAGCGGTGAAAGTATCGAGAACTTAAAGTAGAAGTTATATGCAACTCCACAAGCGATACCTAGCATGTAAACCGAACCACCTTTAATTCCAAGTGGGCCCAACAAATTTGCTACAAATGAAAAAGGCACCATAAAGCGCAGCCACTTTTGTAGGTATTGCTTGGTAATTAACCCTGAAACTAGCGGCTTCTTGCTGCGTTGATGCTTTAAGTCATCATCGAAATCATAGAGATCATTGCTCCAGCCGACTACGAGTTGCCCAGTAAACACACCAAAGGCAATGATGTAAGCCGGACCTTCCCACCAGTAATACGTTCCGAAGCCAAAAGAAATTGTGGTAACTATCAAGGTGGGGCCAAAGTGCGCTGCTTTAAGTAGGCCCTTTAACTTCTTCATTTCTCAATGCTATTAGATGTTATAAAACGTTGCGAGTCAGCTAGTTTCCACTCGCTACATAATCACGCAAGGCTTGACTCTCTGAACTAAGTTCACTGACGTAGTTCTTAACTACATCACCGATTGAGACCAGGGATATAAGTGTGCCATCACTTTCTACAACAGGAACGTGACGAATTCTTAGCTCAGTCATCATTTTCATTAGTTCGGCGATGGTTGAATCAGGTGTGCAGGTATGAACATCAACTGTCATGATGTCGCGAACATGCATGCCAACAAGTTGATCCAGTTTTCCGGGCATAGCTCGAACCACATCGCGCTCAGAAACAATTCCATCGATTCGCTTGCCATCGCTCGAGACAACTAGCGCCCCAATATGATGTGTGTTTAAAGAGTTGACGAGATCATGAATGCTGGCACTGGCTGAAATCGTCTCGACTCGCTTGCCTTTAATGATGCTGCTGATTTTCATTTGGCACCTCTCGCTAGAAGTTTCATTATGGTGCTCTCAAGCAAGGCAAAAAGCAATAGTCAATCCCGATAACTTGGGGTGGATTCCACTTCCTGGGCTTACGCAATAACCTTTAGCCATGGCTACCAAAGACCCAAGTCGCGAGGTGCATTTTCCAGCGATTGAAAAGAAATATGGCGAGAAGATGTCATATTGGTTCAAGGTTATGGCAGCCCTTGAGGGTAAGAAATATCCCGAACAGATAGCTCATTTGCGTGAAAACTATGGCTTTTCGCAAGCCCATGCAAACGCCTTGGTGATGTATTCGCGCGGTTCAATCTCGGCTCACAGGTTTGAAACGCCAGTGCAGTATTTCAAGAGCATTGATCCTACGCAGGCTAAGACAATTAAGAAGATGATCAAGGCGATTACAGATAAGTATCCAGATCTGGAACTTGTGATTTCCTATAATCAACCAATGCTGCGTTTGGGTACCTTCTATGTGTTTGGTGCATCTGTTTCTAAGAACCATATCTCGATTGCGCCTTGGAGCACCGAAGTACTAGATAAGTTCCGCCCCAAGTTAATTGAGTACAGAGTTACTAAGAAAATGATTGCAGTGCCCAATGACTGGGCGGTAGATGTGAAGTTGCTACAGGCATTGATTAAGGCACGCTTATCTGAACGCTAAGTGTCTTAGAGATTATCAAGGTTAACTTGGCCGTAATATGAACTTCACTCTAAACAGACCTTAAATTCACCTTGCCCCTTAATTCTTCTCTCATCAACCAAGGGAGAGAACAAATTGAAAAAGATAGCAATAGTTTGCTTAGCCATAATGGGGCTCCTAGCTCCGCAAGTATCTTCCGCTGAAGAGAGTGCAAAACTCATTTCGACAGCAACATTTCCTGATATTTCATTAAAGAGTGCATCAAATGCATCAATCGCTAGTTCTGTGAGTGATGATGCAGGCGTATTGCTTGGTGGCCTTGGTTCAGATCTGTATCACGTGCCTGGTGATGACCCATCTATTTTCTATGTGATTACAGACCGTGGGCCAAATAACGACACAGTCCAACCAGATAAGAGTGCTGGTACAGGCTTTGTTGTCCCTACGTTTTCGCCAATGATTCTGAAAGTAAAAGTCACTGGTGAGAAAGTTGAAATTCTCGATTCAATGGCCATTCGCACAAAAGACGGAGCCGGTGTAACTGGACTTCCAAATGTTAAAGGTTATGACGCTGTTCCAACCGATGTGCTTGGTATTACAAATGCAGCTCTTTATAACTTAGCTGGCCAAGACTCCGAAGGTATCATCAAAACTAAGAGCGGAGATTTCTGGATCGTTGATGAATACGCCCCTAGCTTGACTCAGTTGAGCGCTTCAGGTGTAGTTAAAACTCGTTTCCTACCAGTTAACTGGGCTGGAGCTCCGAAGAACTACAAGGCAGTTAAGTCCATTCCAGAAATTTACTTAAAGCGCAAAGCAAACCGTGGTTTTGAGGCACTTGCGATGACCCCTGATGGCCGCACGCTGTTTATTGGCCTACAGAGCCCGCTACTTAATCCAACCAAGGCTGTTGGCGACGCTAGCTTGGCAACACGAATTCTGCGCTTTGACATTGGCTCCAAAAACTTTACTGGTGAATTTGTCTTCGGATTCCAGCCAATCGGGCAAGTAGATGCAACTTCGAAGAAGAATTCAGATCTAAAGCTTTCAGCAATGGTGGCTCTAGATGATTCAACTCTTTTGATGCAAGAGCGAACCGACAATTCATTCTTACTCTCAACCTTCAAGATCGTGGAATCCGCAAATATCCTAAACACCAAGTGGGATCTAGCTGCTACGACTCCATCACTTGAAAGCTATACCGGCGCTGGCACAAACTCAGAGATTGAAGCGCTCATTGCCTTAAGCAATAAAAAGGTTATTTTCAATAGCACCTCAATATCAACAATGCCGATGAAGATTGAAGGTGTTGCTGTACTAGATGCTAATCACATCGTGGTTGTTAACGATAATGACTTTAACTTTGCATATAACACAACTAAGGCAATTGTTGAAAATGGCACTACTAAGACTAAATTCTTAACAATTAAGTTGGCTGAAGCGCTACCAAATTATCCAGAAGGGTCATTGGCCTATCTTGGAAAATTCTGTTCAACCATTGGCTTGACCAGTGGCACTTTAACTTGCAAGGGAACAACAAAGTTCCCTGAATTACGTTGGCGAAACTAATTAATTGAAGGCAAAACCCCTCTTGGCAATCTGGCTAGGTGGGGTTTTGACTTTCTCTGATCAACAGAAATTTGCCAACTAAGAATGCAATGAGTTCCAGATTTCTACACAACGCTGCGAGACCTGGATATCTTCTGCCCCAGATGCCCCGGCTGATCCAACTGCGCCAACAATTTCACCATTTAAGTAGAGCAGTTCGCCGCCCATAGATAGAACCAACTTATTCGCACTGGTTCCCATAATGCTGGAGTAAACAACTGGTCGCTTTTCAGCAGCTTCGACCGTCATTGAAGTTGGGCGACCAAACCAAATAGCGGTGCGAGCTTTAGCGGCAACAGATTCGATCGCAGCCATTGATGCATGCTCGGTTCGTGCAAATGAAACTAAGTTTCCACTGGCATCTGCGATGGCAACTGACATTTCTAGGCCAAGTTCTTTAGCGTAGTTAATCCCTGCCAGAACTACCTGTTGTGAGATCTCTGGTTTATGTATGTATGCACTCATCGCGCTCCCCTTACTCCGTTATAGATTCCACTCGCAAATAGCCAGGTGAAAATATCTCGCCGGCATCATTCATGGTGATTACAGCTGCGGCATAAATCAACTGCGCATTGCTGCTACTCATGGTTGCTTTTACTTTTTGTCGTTTGCGCTGCGCTTTGCAATGGCAGCATCCCATTGCTCACGAAGTGGGTGCTCTGATGGACCAACTTCAGTGATGATGCGCATTAGCCGATCCATGAATTCATCACGGGTTTTATCGAGCACGATTTTTTCTGAATCTGTTGGCCTGAAAGCATCAATCTCGCCAGCTTTTAAGTCGCCATTGCGCACAAGTTGCATCTCAAGGGCTCTGATTCGAGTATTTGCAACATGTAGATCCATGCCCAGTTCTAGAATCAAATCAAATAACTTTGAGACTTGTGGGTTTCCGAAGAAATCGAATTCTTGAGTCATTACGCCACCTTCGTTGCATGTAGTACGCACCATGGGAAATGCCAATCGGTGCGCTCGGGCCAACCTTGTGGGCTCAAACCATCAGCGCGTTCATCGAAGGCAACCCACTTGGCATCTTTTAGACCTAAGCGTTCGCACTCTTTAATCAGATCGGTGGCAAATAAGGCCCGGAAATAAGGTTCATTGTTGCGCTCAGCATGTTCATAAACAGTGGCATCACGGGCTGGGTCACCAGTTGGTTGGAATTCTAGGAATCGAATTACTCCGCCTGGCTTCAACAGTCGAGCAGCTTCTTCGATTGCTTCGACGATTGCACTCTGTGGCATCTCATGAAGAATCATGGTGCCAGTTACCAGATCAACGGAGGCATCAGGTAATCCAATATGGCGACCATCTTCTTGGCGGAAATGAATTGGCAATCCTTCTGCTTCAGCTTCGGCGTGAGCTAACTTCAAACCAGGGGCGGCTAAGTCAACTCCAATAATTTCGGCACCCGGATAACGAGAAACTAGCGGTCGAGTGCTCTTTCCAAAACCGCATGCAATATCAACAATGCGAGCATCGGCTGGCAAATCAGGAAGTGCGGTATTAGCAAATAACTTATGGAACTTATAGCCATCGTTATCGCGCAACATAACTATGCGTGCGCCGAATTGGTAAACATAACCTGATAAATCATTGGAATGAAAACTACCTGGTTGCATATGTATATCGGTATCGGTATACCACTTTGGCAGTTGCAGATCTGGATCTAGTTTTAGCGAGCCAGTGCCGACTGCTGCTACTGAATTAATCTGCTCAAGTAACTCATCGCTACAACGGAAAACCACATCGCTACCAAGACGCCACATCATTTTCTGGCCGATACGCTCTAGATGACTAAACCAGGAATAAAGCGACATCGCCTTCATCGCAACTTCACCTTCTTGAGGTGAACTAATTTTTATACCAGAGTTTTTGAACTCAGTGATAAATGCTGGATAAACAGTTGCTGCCCACCCCTTACGTAGTGAAAGAATGAAATCAGCACTAGAACGTTCATCTAGAGTTAGCATCTCTTCGATATCACGCATCTTCTTTTCTCTTCTCTCTACTTCGTCTTAAATCTTTTAGTAAGCCTGACAAACACAGCCGTCGAAAACAGGTAGCTCTGCTAACTCTTTCGGCAAGATCGGGTCGTGCTTTGGTTTCCAATTAAACTCCCGTGAATCAGGTTCGTAAATAGTGCTCAATGGGCCGCCAACTGTGCGGAAAAGATAGAGATTTCCGGTCATTGAACCAAATGGACCATGCGGTTCTTCAGGTGGGCGCCAGAAATAAGCACCTGGGGTCATGACTCCGAGGTGGCCAACTAGCTCACCTGAAAGTAGATAAGCCTCTTCAACAACTGGGTGTTTCTCAGAGCGCATTCCATAACGAAGTGGCATTGTGCCAAGTACCCAAGTTTCATCTTGAGTGACCGGGTCCCGGCGCATCCATTTACGGCCAGCACCTGGTGGGAAATCAGGATTGAAATTACCGCCCCATTCCCCCGCTAGTGAGTCAATATGTTTAATAACTCGCTCTGTTTCTAACTCTGGGCTATTTGAATCAGCAGCTGTTGCAACAGGGGCAACGTTAAAGAATGTTAGAACTATTGCGCCATTACTTGAAATTTCCTTGGTGCGATATCCCTTAGGAAAGTGGCCATAGTTATAGCGACCATACTTTTGACCATCAATAGTTATCTCACCATCGATTACAAAAAACTCTTCATCCGCATTTAGGATGTGGCTATCTGAGTAGCTGTAACCTGCCAGATATTTAAGAAGTAGCGAACAGCCACCACTGTCAGTATCTAAACTTAATTCACGAACTAGAACGCCGGGGCGAACTTTTGTTACATATTCTTTTTCAACCCAGGGCAGCTGTTGAGACTGGATGAACTCAATAAAGGGACGTCCCATTTGTGGCTCCTAGTTCTTTTCGTTATTTCGATGAGGTAAAACTGATATGAGGTTGCAATTCACCTGGATAGAAACAGGCAACTTTGCGACCATTGGGCAGAGTTTGAAGTTCAGGCGTATTGGTACTGCACTCTGGTCTAGCAATTGGACAACGCGGATGGAAAGAACAACCAGTTGGTCGGGCAATTGGTGAAGGTGGTGCGCCATTTAGAACAATGCGATCACGACGTGATGCTTCATCTAGTGCCGGGACAGCCGAGAGAAGAGCAGCCGTGTAAGGATGTTGTGGGTTTGCGACCACATCATCACAAGCACCTTCTTCAACAACTTTTCCTAGATACATAACGACTACTCGGGTAGCTAAGTGATAAACCAGGCGTAGATCGTGAGAAACCAAGATATAAGAGATATTTCGTTCTTCTTGAATGCCTTGCAAAAGATTAACAATCTGGGCTTGCGTAGATACATCTAACGCTGATACTGGTTCATCGGCAACTAGGACTTTAGGATCAAGTGCGAGTGCGCGAGCGATAGCAATACGTTGACGTTGCCCACCTGAGAACTGGCTTGCTCTGCGATTAAGGAAATCGGCACTTAACCCAACCGACCTTAATGATTCGCCAGCTTTTTCATCGCGCTCTTTACCACTTAACTTAAAGTGAGCTCGTAGCGGTTCGGCAATTACCTGCGAAACGGTCATGCGTGGATCCAAACTTGAGTAGGGATCCTGAAAAACCATTTGCACTTTCTTGCGGAAATCCTTGAGCGCTTTTTCAGATAAATGTGTTATATCTTCATCTTCAAAGAATAGGTTTCCAGAGGTCGGGGCGTAGGCACGCATGAGCGAAAGTGCTAGCGTTGTTTTGCCTGAGCCTGATTCACCAACGATTGCAACTGTTTCACCAGCATTTACATAAAATGAAACCGTATCAACAGCGCGCAGTGATCCTGATGGCACTTTAAAAGTTACCGAAAGATCAACTGCCTTTATCAGTTTTTTGTCTGAGCTCATTTAATCGCTCCTGTCACTGGATGAAAACAGGCAATGTTATTGATGAACTCTGGCTCTGATGCGGTGCATTGCGCATCGGCATAAGAACAACGCGATGCGAAACGGCAGCCGGGCACAACTTCAGAAATTGTTGGCGGAGAACCTGGAATTGGATTTAACGCAGGCCGAGCTTGATCGAATTTAGGAATAGCAGATAGCAAGCCGCGAGTGTAAGGATGCTTTGGATTACTCAAGATCTCAGAAACTGGACCTTGTTCGACAATGTTTCCGGCATACATAACCACGATGCGATTACAAACATCTGCGGCCACTGCTAAATCGTGAGTAATCAGCATGAGCGCGGCATCGCCCATCCCGCTGCGCAAAAGGTCGAGAATTTGGGCTTGAATCGTGGCATCTAGCGCTGTAGTTGGCTCATCAGCTACGACCAACTGTGGCTTGTTAATTAACGCTAGCGCAATCATTACGCGCTGTCTTAGTCCGCCAGAGAGTTGGTGCGGATATGACTTCATGCGCTCTTTCGGCGCCGGAATTCCCACTGCAGTTAGTACTTCAAGAACTCGTTTTTCAGCTTCTTTCTTGCCTATCGAGTTATGACGTCTGACTGACTCAGATAGCTGGCTAGAAATTGTTCGCACTGGATTAAGAGATGTCAGTGGCTCTTGGAAAACCATAGAGATGTAGTTTCCGCGCAATTTACGAGCAACCGCATCTGGCGCCGTAACCATATTCACGTCACCAATTAATATTTCACCTTCTACTTGGGCTGAAGTTGGTTGAATACCTAACATGCTCAAGCCCATCATGGTTTTGCCTGAACCTGACTCGCCTACGATTGCAACGCGATCGCCCGGATTAATGGTTAAGTTAATGCCACGCACCACAGCTGAATATCCAGCCGGCGTTGGAAAACTAACTACCAGATTCTTTATCTCAATCGCATTACTCATTGAGAAACCCGCGTACTTCTGGATTGTTCACGAGCATTTAAACCTTCACCCAATAGATTGGCGGCAAAAATAGTTACAATAATTGCAGTCACTGGACCAAGCATCATCCAGGGTGCATCTACCATATATCCACGACTATCATTGAGCATATTTCCCCACGTTGGTGTGCCAA
The DNA here is from genome assembly GCA_964202795.1 of Candidatus Planktophila sp. Lineage (GTDB taxonomy): Bacteria > Actinomycetota > Actinomycetes > Nanopelagicales > Nanopelagicaceae > Planktophila. Next base: position 8,265 of record CAXNJS010000006.1, on the reverse strand, counting down.
GTGGTGCGCCTAGGCCAAGGAAAGAGAGTCCACTTTCGGCAATTAGCAGTTCGGCGAAAGTGAAAGCTGTGACAACCTGAATAGTTGGTCGAAGTGCTGGCAATATGTGAGTGAAAATCGAGCGAGCGCTGCCGATTCCAAATAGTCGAGCGGCCGTTACATACTCTCGCTCACGCAAAGTCAGAGTTTCGGCATAGACAACTCTCGCGATAGTAGGCCAGCAAACTAAGCCTAAAGTAAGGGCTAGCGGCCAGAAACCGCGACCTACTACAGTCACAATAGTTACCGCGATAATCAAATACGGAAATGAAATTCCAATATCAATTACTCGACTCAAGAAAATTCGTAGTCGCTTACGGTTCCAAGCAGCGCTCACGCCAAGAGTGATTCCGATTAAACAACCAAGCAAGGTTCCAACGGTTCCAATACCTAGCGACCATCTGAAGCCCGCTATAATACGTGAATAAACATCTTGGCCAAGTGCATCAGTCCCGAACCAAGCGCCACTTAAACTGGGACTCTGCAGGCGCAACATTAAATCTGACAATGCCGGATCTGCTCGATAGAAGTATGGCTGAAAAATTGCTATAAAAAACAGAATCCCCAAAATAGTTGCCGCAATTCGAAGGGTAAGTGGTGAAGTTTTGCTCTTGCCACTAATTTTGCGTCTAGTTAACGGAAGTGTCATCTTGGTCTTCATAATTGACTCCGTCGCAATCTTGGGTCAGCAAACCTAAAGATTTGATCCAAAATTAAGTTAACAAAGAAAACTAAATAAGCCACTACAAATACAGTTGCTTGAATGGTTGGAAAATCCAAATTTGTAATTGACTGAACCAAAATCAGACCTAGGCCAGGCCAGGCAAAAATGTATTCAGTAATAAGAGCCCCAGATAATAGAAATGCGAACTGTGCGCCCAGTAATGAGGTGGTTGAGAGCAGCGCATTAGGTAGTGAATGCTTGATCAACAAGATATTGGGCGCCGCACCATTTGCTTTAGCAGTTCGGTAATAATCTTGCCGAGTCGTATCCTCAACGCTTGCCGCCACAACTCGAATTAAATTTGGGGCCAAAGCAAAAGCGAGTGTGGCGGTTGGTAGAACCCAAGCCCAAGTGCCGGTGCCGGCAATAGACGGCAACCAGCCAAGCCAAACTGAGAAGATTTGAATCAAAAGCAGAGCGATTACATAGGCTGGAGTGCCCTGTGCCACGCTCACAATTGTGCTTAACATCTTGCGACGACGTTGGGTTGGCTTAGCGCCAAGCCAGACACCGGCTGGGATAGCAATAAGAGAGTTAAAGAAAATAGCGAGGAAAGTTAAGTGCAGAGTTGAAGGTAAGTACTGGAGGACGAAACCAAGTGCTGGTTGCGAATTAGCCAGAGATCTACCAAAATCTAACCGCAAAATATCCCACAGGAACATTAAGTACTGTTGAAAAAGTGGCTTATCGAAACCATAGTCAGCCCGAATCGCATCGATTGTTTCGGGACCAGCCCCTTCGCCAGCTAGCAAAATGGCGGGGTCGCCAGATAGTCGAAGAAGCAAAAACAGAGTGGTTGAAATTGTCCCTAGTAGAACAACCAACTGAAGTAGTCGAGATCCGACTGCTTTCAATCTTGCCTTCAAAATTTGCGCCTTTCAGTTATGTGAACCGGGCTTCCTAAGGAAAGCCCGGTTCACATTCTAAACTGTAAAGAAGTTAGCGATTCATAATCGCCCAGCAATATCTATCTTACGTAGATATTTTCGTATGCGATAGAACGGTTGGCAGCTGAGAATCCCTTTACGCCCCTACCTACTGCGTAGAGATCGATCTGCTCAACGATATATAGAGAAGGTGCACTTGCAGTGACTTTCACGGCAATCTCTTTGAGTAGTGCTAAACGCTTTACGGTGTTGAATTCAACTGCTGCCTTCTTAACTAGTGCATCTTCTTCCGCGTTGCAGTAGAACGCGCCTACTGGCTTACAGACGAAGATCTCATATGGACGAGAGGAATCACCACGTGGGGCAGAGTTCCAAGAAAGTCCGAATGCTTCACCTTTCCAACTATTGGCGTTGTACTGAGGTAACCACTGAGCAAATGCAATTGTGGTGTAATTCAGTGTTACGCCAACCTTTGCCAGGTCAGCCTTAACCGCTTGATAGATCAAGTTATCTGATGGGAATGAACCAACAGTGATGTCCGCTGAAAGAGTTAAGCCCTTTTCATAGCCAGCTGCAGCCAGAAGTTCTTTTGCCTTTGCTGGATTATATGGATAGCCCTGAACTGCACTGTTGTAGCCACGTGCAGCTGGGGTTACGCCTTGGGTTGCAGCCTTACCAACGCCAACCAACAAGCTATTGGCAATTGCTTCCTTGTCCACTGCGTAGTTCAAAGCTTGACGAACGCGAACATCCTTAACCGCACCACCAGCAATTACGTTATATGCAAGTGACATAACTTGTGGGGCCGGAACGGTAATAACTGTCGCCCTTGACTTCTTGGCAGCAGCAATTTGATCTGGGTTAATCGCTATCGCTATATTCACTTGACCTGATTGCAGAGCTTGTAAACGTGGAGTGCCATCAGTTCCTGACAGTTGAATTAAAACTAGCTTGTCAGCTTTTGGCGAACGCCATGATCCTGTAAATGCTGACATTTCAATTCGCGTGGTTGTAATTGAATCAACTTTGAATGGACCAGTACCGATTGGCTCTTTAGCGAATACATCTTGTCCAGCACTAGTCCAAGCTTTTGGAGCAACTATGTATAAAGATGCCAACTTGGCGGGAAAAACTGCATCAGGAGTCTTTGTAGTGATGTCGACTACATATTCGCTAACTTTACTTGCTCCAGCTAAATCTGGAAATTCAGTACCACCGATAGTGGTCTTGCGACCATCAGCGCTAACTAGAAAATCAATTGTTGTTTTTACTGCATCAGCATTGAATGCTTCACCGTTTGAGAACTTAACGTCCTGGCGCAATGTAAAGCGCCAAGTAGTTGGACTTGTGTTCTTCCAAGATGTGGCAAGACGCGCACGAACAATTCCTTTGTCGTCTACACGAGTGAGCGCGTCAAAGATTGCTGCGAAGGTGTGAATGCCGGGAGTTCCTGGACCTACTCTAAATGGGTTTCCTTGACTTGTTGGAAGTCCAGGTACGGCAATCGTAATTGTGCCTGGTGCGGCACTTACAGGTGCCTGGCTGGCGCCGACCATCAATGCCGCCATGGCAATTGATATTGTGGCACTCAGAATTTTCTTGTGGCGCATGTGCTCTCCTTAGGTCATAGCTACGTACGGTTGCTTGTACTTTGCTATAACAAGCTCGTAAAGTCAACGAAATTCCAATACGCAGAACAGCAATAACTTCTCTTTTGCGCTGAGAAATATAACGATTTGAAATAATTTTATTAGACCCAATATCGATGACGGGTTATAAGGTTAAAGAGTGAAAATTGGCCCAATCGATACCGTAACGATTTTGACCCATGACTTGGTGACTTCAGCGGCCATGTATATCTCAGCATTTGGCTGGCAAGCTAAGGGGTCTGAGTATCAATTAAAAGCTGAAGAAGCAAACAGATGGCAGGCTACCAATCTAACTGGTGCCCGGACCCTGGAAGTAAATGGCATAAATGGTGGCGTTAGACTTATTGAATCCTCAACTTACCAAAATCCCCAACCGCTTAGAACATTTGGCTGGAGTGCGTTAGAAATTTGTGTCGATGATGTTCACAAATATGTGGCTCAAGCAGTTGAAGCCGGCTTTGAAGTTCTAAATGAAGCAGTGCCTTTATCAGGAACAGCTAAACCATTGCCATTGATCGCAGCACAACTTGCTGGCATAAATGGTGAAGTCATTTACATAACGCAAATTCTAAGTGAAGTTCCTAATTTTGAGTTACCTGATGTATTAAAAGAATCCGGCAGTATTTTCATCTGTGTACTTGGCGCATCTGATCTAGAGAAATCTCGCGCAGTGCTTGAATCAAATTTCGAAGTGCGCAGGGCCAGTGATCGGGAAGTAGCAATTAGAGTAATAAATCGAGTTTACGAGAAACCTTTAGAGACTTTGCATAGATTGAGTTCCTTGCAATTAGCCGGGAGAAATGCAATTGAGATTGATCAGATGCCGATTGAAGGTGAACAACGTGATGTTGCCCCTGATAATTTACCACCTGGAATTAGTGTTGTAACAGTTCGCGGTTCAGTTGCTGAGCCAACAATATTGCAGCTACCAGATAATGCCTTACTAGAGATTTTGCCAAACTAATTTCAATAAGAATAATGCGTTGATTTGTATTTCGCGTAAGCCAGGAAACCTTCTAAACCTAGTTCGGTGCCCATTCCACTGTTCTTGCGCCCAGCAAAAGGCGCCGCTGTATTAAAGCCAAAACAATTCACACCGATCGTGCCGGTATCTATTTGATCAGCCACTGAACGAGTACGAGTTTCATCTACTCCCCAAACTGAGCCAGCCAAGCCAAAGTCAGAATTATTCGCAGTATCTATAGCTTCTTGAGCATCCTTAACTTTATAAACTGCAATAACTGGGCCAAAAATCTCTTCCTGACTAATTCGCATATGACTTTTAGCTTCTGTAAATACGGTTGGGTTTAAATACCAACCCTCTTGCAAATCTTTTGGTCTATCTCCACCAAAAGCAATTTTAGCGCCTTCGCTAATTCCAGATGCTATGTATTCTTCGACCTTCGTGCGATGAGATTGACTAATCAATGGGCCATTTTGAGTAGCTTCATCAAATGGATCTCCAATTTTAATGCTAGCTACAGACTCAATAATTGCCTCAAGGATTTCGTCATATCTTTTCTCTGGAACAATTATGCGCGAATGGATAAAACAATTCTGTCCAGTAAAAGTAAAACCTAAATAAGGAAGACTCTGCGTAAAAGATTCCAAATCAACATCGTCTAGCAAGACGGCAGCAGATTTTCCACCCAATTCAAGGACTACTGGCGTAAATGTCTCGGCACAAGTTTTCGCAATTGCTCGACCCGTTGCAGTCGAACCAGTAAAACCTACGATTGCTACATCTTTATGTGAAACCAGCGCTTCTCCTGCCTCGCGTGAACCAGCCAGAACATTAATAACACCATCAGGTATTCCAGCTTCTAGTGCAGCTTCGGCAAATATGTAGCCTTCCAGTGGTGACTGCGGGCTGGGCTTTAAAACAACAGTCCCACCCAGAGCCAGCGTTGGGCCCATTTTAAACATTCCCATTTCAAGTGTGCCGTTGTAAGGAACGATCACTGCGGTAACGCCACGTGATTCAAGTTTGACCGAGGTGTGTTTCACACTTCCATATGGAATCTGCAATTTTGGAATAGGGCGCATTTGCTCTAGTTCTAGTTCTTCAGCCAATCCTGCGTAATAGCGCAAAAGTTCGGCTGCGCGATTTGGTCTTGAGAAGCTGCCTTTAAATGGCCTACCTAACTCATGTGCGTAAAGAATTGAAAGTTCTTGATGTCTGGCTTCTAAAATATCGGCAAATTTACGCATTAAGTTTGCGCGTTCATTTATCGTCCATGAACTCCAGCCAGTTTTATCCTCAAATGCTCTCTTTGCTGCCTGTACCGCAGTATCTATATCTTGTGAGTTAGCATCTGGGACTTCGCCCATTTTCTTCTCAGTATTAGGGCTAATAATTTCAATTAACTTCTTAGAATCAGGCTTAACCCAGCCCCCGCCAATAAAAAACTTATCTCGTGAGTAAGTGTTCTGGTATAGATCTTTTAATTCGTTAATATCCATGATTACCCCTGATAACTCTTTGGCAAACCAGGTGCCTTTGAAATCCAGACGCTTTTTGTCCAGGTATATAGGGCAGGTGCATCAGTTCCGCCTTCACGCCCATATCCTGAATTACCGACACCACCAAAAGGTAACAGGTCTGAGAGGATTCGATAAGTGTTAACCCAAATATTTCCAACTCTCAATTCACCTGCAACTCGGTGAGCTCTACTGATATCACTCGTCCACACTCCGGCTGCTAATCCAAAATCACTATCGTGTGCTTTGGCTATTGCATCTGCCTCATCTTTAAACGTTGCAATACTTAGTACCGGGCCGAAGATCTCTTCTTGCACGGCAGCCGATGAAGTTGGTAGATCTACAAAGGCAGTAGGTGGAACATAGAAACCAGTTGCTAAATCTGCGCCACTTGGCACTTTGGCAGAGGCAATTACTTTGCCGCCATCTTTTTTAGCTATTTCAATGTAATTCAAAGTTTTCATCGCTTGCGCCTTTGTTACTTGCGGCCCAACTTGAGTACCTGAGTCACGTGGATCGCCTACAACTAAGTTCTCAAAGCGAACCTTTAATTGTGCAATGAATTGCTCTGCAATGCTCTCTTCGATAAATAATCTTGATCCAGCGATACACATTTGGCCGCAAGAGCCAGTGATGCCTTCGACCACACCATCTAACGCTGCTGCCAAATCGGCATCTGCAAATACCAATTGCGCTGATTTTCCGCCTAATTCAAGGGCAGCTGGTGCGAAATGCGCAGCTGCAGCCGATCCAACTGCTGCGCCACTCTTATCTGAGCCAGTGAAAACAACTAACTTGGTACGGATATCTGCAACTAATTTCTTACCAACTTCCGGGCCACCAGTTAATACCTGCACCACGCCTTTTGGCACTCCCGCTTCAACCAAGATCTCTTGCAGCTTTAGCGCTGTTAGCGGAGTCTCTGCTGCTGGCTTAAGAATTGAAACATTGCCGAATGCAATTGCTGGCGCTATCTTTTTAGCGGCAAAGAAATATGGAACATTCCACGGAATAATTCCAACTACCACGCCATATGGCTCACGTTCAGTGTAGGCATGGAATTCACCTGGTACGGGCACAACAGTTCCGACTAACTTGTCGGCATAGCCACCGTAGTATTCAAAACACTCAGCCGCTCTAATCGCTTCGCGCTTGGTATCTGCTAATCGCTTACCGGTATTTAAAGTTTCTAACTCAGCAATTTCATCAGCGCGTTCACGCATTAACTGACCAGCTTTGGTCAAAATACGACCACGTTCGCTGGCTGAAATCTTGCGCCAGGCAGCAAAACTCTCTGTAGCTAAATCAAGTGCTGCATCAACTTCGGCTAAAGAGAAATCTGGGACATCAGCAATTTCAGCACCAGTGATAGGTGTATAAATCTTGCTCATGTTTCCTCCTACTTAACTAACTCAGAAATCATGCTAGCGCGGGCAATGACCTGCTTAACAATTTCTGGATTATTCGTATCAGCCGATAACTCGGTTAACCGAGATTTTCTAGCTTCATAGTCGGGATTATCCACGGTTTTATGATTTGTTGTGGTGGTTGGTTGCAGGAAATTAGTGCAAAACTCTTTACGTTCTCTCGCGTATTGCGAAATTGGGCCAGAACTATTCTGTGCAATTGCCGCTTCCAGAGCCTTAACTAATGCGGCTGCATCTTGAACGCCAGAATTTAGACCCATGCCGCCATTGGTAGTTGTCAGATGTGCGGCATCCCCTGCCAGAGCCACCCGATCCACGCTGAATTCGCGGGCAATTCTTTGGTGTGAGCGATAAACCTCGTACTGCTTTAGCTCTAAATCAGCCAATGAAACACCCGGCAATCGGCTAAGCAGTAGATCAATTGCAACAATAAAGTCTTCCGTTGGCTCCGCTATTGAACCGCTATCGTCACTAGAAATGTCTACGCCTTCTAGCGGAGTAGTCATTGCAATTCGCCAAATATCAGGAGTTCTAATCATTGATAACCGTCCAGTTGGTCCTGACCAATATGTCACTGGCGCTAAACCATCAAAATGATCTTCGAACTTAAATGGGGTTGCAACAACTGTCGTTGGATATGGGTAGGTAAAACCATCTAGTTCAATTCCTAGTGCTCTGCGAACTGCGCTATGGCTACCATCTGCGCCCACTAGCCAGTCAGCGCGCACGGTATTTGCGACTCCACCTTTGCTAACCTGAACCGAAACGCCATCTGAATCCTGGGTCACTGATTCAATTAGTGAGTCGTATTGAATCTCGATCTTTGGATTAGTCGATGCTGTAGTGCGCAGTAATTTAAGAACTTTGTACTGTTCATATTGAAGTCTGAACGGGAACTTTACTAACCCATCTAGGCAGTCGTATTCGAAATTTACAACTTCTTCTATCTCTAGATCTCGGTATTGCAAAACTTCTACTTTGATTGCACCTTTAATAATCTCATCGGCAAGTCCTAGTTCATCAAATATTGCAAGGGTCGGCGGGTGAATTGTTGAACC
>CAXNJS010000005.1:0-42946 GCA_964202795.1 Candidatus Planktophila sp. | reverse complement strand
TGGGTGGACGCGCAGCCGAAGAACTTATCTTCCATGATCCAACAACTGGTGCATCGAATGATATTGAAAAAGCGACAGCACTCGCTAAAGCAATGGTCACGCAATATGGAATGACTGAAGCAATTGGTGCGATCAAACTTGGCACCGATGGATCCGAACCATTTATGGGTCGTAGCTACGGACACGAACGCGATTACTCAGAAAAAGTAGCTGGAATTATTGATGCTGAGGTTCGCAAGTTAATTGAAAATGCACATCAAGAAGCTTTCGATATTTTAGTGGCTAATCGAAAGACGTTAGATGCAATGGTTCTTGAATTACTTGATCGCGAAACTATTAATAAAGATGACATTGCAAAAATCTTTAAGAAAGTTTCGTCTTGGGCAGAACGACCAGCCTGGACTGGATCAATTACTCGTGTTCCTTCGGTTATCCCACCGGTAGAAGTTCCGGTGAGAGCCAAGGTCGAAGAAGCAGTTGAAGCTAAGAAGCCACGCGCTAGAAAGAAATCTAGTGAGTGAGATAAATTCAATCTCGATTGAAGATGGTGATGGCCGTGCCAAGCAGCCCTATGATGCAGCACGTGTTGAAGCAGCGGTTCGCGAGTTATTGCTTGCCTTAGGTGAGAATCCTGAGCGAGATGGTCTGAAAGATACGCCAGCTCGAGTTGCTCGTGCGATGGCCGAGAACTATGCGGGCCTCTATCAATCACCTGAGGAAGTTTTAACAACTACTTTCGAAATAGGCCATGAAGAACTGGTGATTATTAGGGATATTGACCTATTTTCACAGTGCGAGCATCACTTAACTCCTTTCCACGGTGTTGCCCACGTTGGTTATATTCCAAATGGAAAAATCACTGGGTTATCAAAGATTGCTCGCCTAGTTGATGTTTTTGCTAAGCGACCACAAGTTCAAGAGCGCATGACTTCTCAAATTGCAGATGCGATGATGGATATTTTAAAGCCAATGGGCGTGATTGTGATTATTGATTGCGAGCACTTATGTATGTCAATGCGTGGAGTTCGAAAATCTGAGGCCCGCACAATTACCAGTGCAGTTCGTGGTGTGTTACGAGATCCGGCTACCCGTGCCGAAGCAATGTCACTAATTACAGCTCGGTAAATAAACCATGTTGGTAATGGGTATTCTAAATACAACACCGGATTCCTTTGCCGATGGCGGTGAGCATTTCACTTATCCTGATGCAGTTGACCATGGTTTAAAACTAATTGCCGAAGGCGCTGACATTATTGATGTTGGCGGCGAATCTACTCGGCCAGGTGCCGAGCGAGTATCAGCGGCTGAAGAAGAACGAAGAGTTATAAATGTAATTTCAAAATTAGTTGATGCTGGCAAACCAATAAGTATCGACACAATGCGGGCATCAACTGCGCGTTCTGCCGTAATCGCTGGCGCCTCAATAATCAATGATGTAAGTGGTGGGCTAGCAGATCCGGCAATGTTAGATACTGCCGCCGAACTAAAAGTCCCATACATCGCGATGCATTGGCGTGGGCACTCCAAAGAGATGAATAATTTAGCGGTTTACCAGAACGTGGTCGAAGAGGTAATCGCTGAATTAAGTTTACGTATTGAGGCAGCGCTTTTGGCAGGTGTGAGTAAATCAAATTTGATTATTGATCCAGGAATCGGCTTTGCTAAAGAGCCGTCAGATAACTGGGCAATAATCGAGGAAATAACAAGATTTGTAGCCCTCGGTTACCCGGTACTGGTAGGAGCCTCACGCAAACGATTCTTAGGGGGAGATGATCCAACTTCTCGTGAAGCGGCAACCGTTGAGCTGACTAAGCAACTTAGCCAAAGCGGCATCTGGGCAGTTAGAGTTCATGGCGTAGCAGCGAACAAGGCGGTCTTGTAATGAATGATTCAATTCGCATTAATGGCATTAAAGGGTTCGGCTATCACGGAGTATTTGCTGAGGAAACTAAGAATGGCCAAGATTTTCTTGTTGATGTTGAGTTAATACTTGATCTAGAAAAAGCATCCAAGAGTGATGATTTGGCCGATACCGTCGATTACGGCGCAATCTGTGATTTAGTTGTAGCTGCCATAACTGGCACCCCATATAAATTAATTGAGAAGTTAGCTGGTGTGATTGCGGATGAAATACTGGCAACAGCGAGCTTAGTCGAAATCGCACTAATCACAGTGCATAAACCAAGTGCGCCAGTTAATGCAGTCACCAGCGACATTAATGTGATGGTTATCCGCACTCGATGAAAGGTGTAATTTCGTTAGGTGCCAACATTGGGAACCCTAAAGCAAATTTAGATTTAGCAGTCGCACTTTTACGCGAAGCAACCGATGTGATTGCAGTCTCCAGCTATCTGCAAACAAAGCCAGTTGGTGGGCCCGAACAATCCGATTATCTAAATGCAGTTGCAATTGTCGAATCAGAGTTGCCAGCTAAAGATTTATTGGCGCTTTTAAATGGAATTGAAACTGCAATGGGTCGCACTCGTGAAATTCATTGGGGACCACGTGTAATTGATTTAGATCTAATTCAATATGGTGGGTTATTGGTCCACGATGAGAAATTGACCTTGCCCCATCCACGAGCTCATGAGCGTCACTTTGTTTTAGCGCCTTGGTTTGAGATTGAGCCTGAGGCAGTCCTGCTCACACACGGTCGGATTTCGGATCTACTAAATACTGATTTAGAATAAGCAAGCATCGCCCGGGACCGCAAAAGGACTGGAGCCAAAAGATGACCGTACTAGTTCCGACAATGGGCGCCCTTCATAAGGGGCACCAAGCGTTGATTAAGCATGCTCGCGAATTAGATAAAGAGGTAGTTGTAAGTATTTTTGTTAATCCGTTGCAATTTACGGACGCTGATGACATAGAAAAATATCCGCGTACGCCGGAAGCAGATATCCAAATTGCAACCCTGGCTGGTGCTACGCAAGTTTGGTTTCCAAATTATGAAGAAATTTATCCGAGCCAACCAGTTCAAATATCAGCAGGTGCCGTTGGAGATCTCTATGAAGGTGCAGCACGATCAGATCACTTTGCTGGTGTCTTAACTGTGGTTAATCGCTTATTTGAGATAGTTAAACCAAGTGCTGCAGTTTTTGGCGAGAAAGATTTTCAGCAGTTATGGTTGATTAAAAATCATTTTAAAAAAATCAAAATAACTTCAGTACCGACAGTTCGTGAATATGACGGCTTAGCTCTATCGTCGCGAAATATCCGGCTAACCGAATCAGATCGAGCAGCAGCATTGATTATTTCTAAAGCTCTTAAAGAACCAACCCGAATGCACGAGATCTTGGCTACTGAACCTGCCTTCAAATTGGATTACGCTGAGATTATTGACGAGAAAACTTTTCAATTAGCCAGCGAAACCACTCAAAACAAGCGGGCCATCATCGCTGGTTGGGTAAATGGGGTCCGATTGTTAGATAATGCAGTTGTGGAATCTAACTCATGAAGTTACTAGCACCTAAGCCAGGTTGGACTTCGCGCGCCGATGTAATCGTGGTCGGCTCTGGAATTGCTGGTATGACTACCGCGCTACAACTACGTACTTTTGGTTTATCAGTTTTGATAGTTACTAAAGCAAAAGTGGACGAAGGTTCAACTAAGTGGGCACAAGGCGGAATTGCAGCAGCACTTGGCGATGGTGATTCACCAGAGGCCCATTTAGCAGACACTTTGATCGCAGGTGCTGGACTTTGTGATGCTGAAGCAGTGCGAGTTTTAGTTACCGAAGGCCCCGAAGCAGTTCGCAAGTTAATTGAGCGCGGTGCCAAATTTGATACCGAAGCTGATGGTGAGATTGCGCTAACTCGCGAAGGTGGCCATTTACGTAATCGCATTTTGCATGCAGGAGGGGACGCAACTGGAGTGGAAGTTTCACGAGCGCTATTAGCTGCAGTTCGTAATGATCCGCAGATTGAAGTTGTTGAAGATGCATTGGTGCTAGATGCACTGAAAGATAAAACAGGTCGCGTCTGTGGAGTTACGCTGCACGTAATCGGTGCCGGCTCTCGTGATGGCGTTGGTCAAGCACTGGGCAAGGCAGTTGTCCTGTGCACCGGTGGGCTCGGACAAGTATTTGCCAGCACAACTAATCCGTCGGTATCTACTGGCGATGGTGTTGCATTGGCACTGCGAGCAGGCGCAAAAATTTCAGATGTGGAATTCATTCAGTTTCATCCCACCGTGCTTTGGTTGGGTGGAAAATCACGTGGACAGCAGCCGCTAATTTCCGAAGCGGTACGTGGCGAAGGCGCATATTTAGTTGACGACCACGGAATTCGATTTATGCAAGAGTTACATCCGTTGGCTGAATTAGCACCACGCGATGTTGTCGCAATTGCAATCATGCGCAAGATGAAAGAAAGTGGCCAAGACCATGTTTGGCTTGATGTTCGCCACTTAACTGGTTTCGCTGAGCGATTCCCAACCATTAACGCATCATGCTTATCTCACGGCATTGACCCAAGTAAAGATTTAATTCCAGTAGCGCCAGCTTCGCACTATGCATCCGGTGGCGTACGAGTAAATCTAAACGGCCATAGCAGTATTGCTGGCCTTTATGCCTGCGGTGAAACGGCTTGTTCTGGTGTTCACGGTGCCAATCGATTAGCCTCAAATTCACTGCTGGAAGGCCTAGTTTTCAGTGCTCGAATTGCCGCCGATATTGCCGCAAATTTGCCGGCTGAATCTGAACCAGTTGAAAACAACAGTCAACCTTTCTTGCTTGACCCAGCAGTTCGCAAAGATTTACAAACTGCAATGAGTCGCGGCGCCGGGGTATTGCGTTCAGCTGACTCACTAATTGAAACTAGTAACACATTGTCTCGACTCGAAACCCGACATAGCGATGCACCTCAAGTTGATGCTTGGGAAACCACTAATCTCTTTCAACTTGCCCAAACAATTTTGCGTGCAGCTTTGATTAGACAAGAAACTCGTGGCTCACATTGGCGCGAAGATTTTCCAGAAACAAGCGCGGCTTGGGAGAAAAGAATTGTGCAGCAAATTGATGACGTTGGTAGTTGGGCGACCGAACATGCGCAGGTGAAAAATAAATGATTAATTACGATTTAGTAAAAGCAGCCCTTGCTGAAGATTTGGCCGGGGGAGTAGATGTAACTTCGGTTGCAACCATTGCTGCCGATGCCGAGCTACAAGCAGAATTTGTGGCACGTGAGTCAGGTGTAGTAGTTGGCATTGAAATGGCTAAAGCAGTTCTAGCTGAAGTCGGGGTTGCTGGCATAGAGGTTCTTGTTGCCGATGGTGCTTCAATTAACGCTGGCGAAGTGTTGATTAGAGTTTCGGGAAATGCACGCGCGATTTTGTTAGCCGAGCGAACAGCACTGAATTTCCTAGGTCACTTGTCTGGCATCGCTACATTGACTAGCCAATGGGTTAAGGCAATCGCAGGTACTAACTGCCAGGTGCGCGATACTCGCAAAACCACACCTGGCTGGCGCGAATTAGAAAAGTTTGCCGTGCGTATGGGCGGCGGAACAAATCATCGAATGTCATTATCTGACGCAGCTCTAATTAAGGATAATCACATTGCTGCAGCAGGTGGTGTGAAAGCAGCGTTTAATGCTGTTCGTAGCGAATTTCCGACTGCACCAATTGAGATTGAAGTTGATACTTTGGCACAGTTAGCCGAAGTATTGCCACTAAAGCCAGACTTAGTTCTGCTTGACAATATGACACCTGAGCAATGCCGAGCAGCCGTTTCGTTGGTAGCTGGTCAAACAAAACTTGAAGCATCAGGCGGCATCACGCTAGATCTGGCTCGCTTATATGCCGAGACTGGCGTTGATTACCTAGCAATTGGTGCGCTCACACATTCGGCAAAGAATTTTGATATCGGCCTCGACATAAGGAGCAAATAACCATGTTGTTAACTGTAGATGTAGGTAATACCAATACCGTGCTGGGAATTTTTGACGGTGAGAATTTAACCCAGTCCTGGCGGGTAAAAACCGACCCCCGAAACACTGCCGATGAACTTTGGTTGCAATATGAAGCGCTAGTTTCGGAGTATGACTTAACCGGGCTAGCAATTTGTAGCACGGTGCCTGCAACCCTTCGCGAATTGCGTCGCATGATCGCTGATTACTTTGAAGATGTGCCAACTACCATCGTTGAGCCAGGGATTAAGACCGGAGTTCCACTACTAGTAGATAATCCAAAAGAAATTGGTGCTGACCGCATCGTAAATACTTTGGCTGCCCACACTTTATTTGGTGGCCCAGCAATCGTGGTGGATTTTGGTACCTCAACAAATTTTGACGTGGTTTCACCAACTGGTGAATTTTTAGGTGGTGCGCTGGCACCTGGTATTGAAATCTCAGTTGAAGCGCTGGCTGCCAGAGCTGCACAACTACGTAAAGTTGAATTAGTTCTACCTAAATCGGTAATTGGTAAAAATACCGTTGAAGCGCTGCAATCTGGAACTATCTTTGGCTTTGCTGGCCAAGTTGATGGATTGGTAAATCGCATCACTGAAGAACTCGCACAGAGCTATAGCGATACGCCAACAGTTGTTGCCACTGGCGGCCTGGCACCCTTAATTTTGGGTGTTTCCGAGACGATTGATGAACATGAACCAGATCTAACTTTGATCGGCTTGCGCCTAATTCACGAGCGCAATCAGTAGCAGTTAGACTGCACTTCTGATGAGCGAGCAGACTCCAATAATCGGTGATGACCTACCCGAGCAACTACGTATCAGGCGCGAGAAGCGGGCTGAGTTAATTGCCCAGGGCATCGAGCCATACCCGGTTGCAGTAGCTCGCACGAAGTCATTGGGTGAAGTTCGCACCAAGTACCAAGGCCTAGAGACCGATACCGCAACTGGTGATATTGAGAGTTTAACTGGCCGGATTATTTTTAAACGCGATACTGGCAAATTATGCTTTGCAACTTTGCGTGAAGGTGATGGCACTGAACTGCAAGCAATGTTCTCACTTGATAAAGTCGGTGAAGATTCAATCACTGCCTGGAAATCTCAAGTAGACCTTGGCGACATCGTAAGTGTGACTGGTGAAATCATTACTTCAAAGCGGGGCGAACTTTCGATCTTGGCTAACTCGTGGCAACTTGCCTCAAAATCTTTGCGCCCACTACCTAATGAACATAATCCACTCTCTGAGGAAACTCGAGTTCGGATGCGTTACGTAGATTTAATTGTGCGCCCTGAAGCTCGAGTAACCGCCCGCATGCGACCTACGGTAATGCGTTCATTACGCCAAACATTCCACGAATTAGATTTCATTGAAGTCGAAACTCCAATGTTGCAAGTTCAACATGGTGGCGCAGCTGCTCGCCCATTTAAATCATTTAGTAATGCCTACGACATGGACCTCTTCTTGCGCATTGCTCCAGAACTTTTCCTTAAGCGTTGCGTTGTAGGTGGCATCGAACGAGTATTTGAAATCAACCGAAACTTTCGTAATGAAGGTGCTGATTCTTCACACTCGCCAGAATTTGCAATGATCGAGACCTATCAGGCATATGGTGATTGGCGCTCAATTGCCGAACTAACCCAATCACTTATTCAGAATGCTGCCATGGCTGTGGCAGGCTCATTAACCGTTACTCACCAAGATGGTCGCCAAATTGATTTCAGCGGAAAATGGCGTGAGATATCGCTATATGAAGCGATTTCTGAAGGCGCTGGGCAAACCGTAACTGCATTAACGCATATGGATGATCTAAAGCGCATTGCCACAAAGTTAGGCATGAAGGTCGATCCGGCTTGGATTGCCGGCAAGTTAGCTGAAGAAATTTTTGAACATGTTGCTAAAGATCAATTAATTGAACCAACTTTCGTAATGGGTTATCCAGTAGACACTTCACCGCTAGTTCGAGCTCATCGCGAAACTCCTGGAGTTGCTGAAAAGTGGGATCTCTATGTGGAAGGTTTTGAATTAGCAACTGGTTACTCCGAACTTATCGACCCAGTTATTCAACGTGACCGATTAGTTGAACAAGCTCGTCTTGGTGCTAAGGGTGATGTTGAGGCAATGCAAGTTGATGAAGATTTCTTGCGCGCAATGGAATTTGGAATGCCACCAATGGGTGGTATGGGTATGGGTGTTGATCGATTGCTTATGGCACTTACTGGCCTAGGAATTCGCGAAACAATTTTATTCCCATTAGTTAAGCCGGAGATTGAGTAATGATTGAAGTTCGGCCAGCCCGCACTTCTGACATCAAGGGCATCCATAAATTGATTGCAGATTTTGCTTCCGGTGGTCGCATGCTACAGAAAGAGACAGTAACGCTTTATGAAAGCGTGCAAGAATTTATGGTGGCTATTGAAGATGGCCAAGTAGTTGGTTGCGGTGCACTGCATGTGCTCTGGGAAGATTTAGCCGAAGTTCGCTCGGTTGCAATTACTGAAACTTTGCGCGGTAACGGAATTGGAAATCAGATTCTGGAACGAATTATTGATCGTGCCCACGAACTCGGGCTATCCCGAATTTTCTGTTTAACATTTGAAACTAAATTCTTTGGCCGACATGGCTTTGAAGAAATTCAAGGCACCCCCGTGGAGCCCGAGGTCTACGCTCAATTACTTAAGTCTTATGACTCTGGTGTGGCTGAATTCCTCGACCTGGAGTCCGTAAAGCCAAACACTTTGGGAAACACCCGAATGCTTAAAATCCTTTAGCCCCCCTTTTTTCGCCCAGCTAGGGCATAAATTGGGGTTCAATCTGGTTATAACTGGCATATCTAGTGGTTTTTCCCAGCGTGAAACCCACCTCGCGAGCTTGCCCCCTCGGGCATTAGGCTTAGCAAGATACGAATAGAAGGAGTACCGCCAATGTTTGAGCGTTTTACCGACCGTGCCCGCCGGGTTGTTGTCTTGGCCCAAGAAGAAGCACGCATGCTCAATCACAACTACATCGGCACCGAGCACATTCTGCTTGGTCTGATTCATGAAGGCGAAGGCGTCGCTGCTAAAGCGATGGAAGGCATGGGCATTTCACTGGAAGCCGTGCGCGCACAAGTTGAAGAAATTATTGGACAAGGTCAGCAAGCACCAAGTGGTCATATTCCATTTACGCCACGTGCCAAGAAAGTTCTTGAACTCTCACTTCGCGAAGCTCTGCAACTTGGACACAACTACATCGGAACTGAACATATTTTGCTGGGCTTGATTCGCGAAGGCGAAGGCGTTGCTGCGCAAGTATTAGTAAAACTGGGTGCTGATTTAAATCGCGTTCGTCAACAAGTCATTCAATTACTCTCTGGCTATCAAGGAAAAGAAGCAGTTGCTTCAAATGGTCCAGCCGAAGGAACACCTTCAACTTCATTAGTACTTGATCAATTCGGTCGTAACTTAACTCAAGCTGCTCGTGAAGGAAAACTTGATCCAGTTATTGGTCGAGAGCTAGAGATCGAACGCGTAATGCAGGTTCTTTCTCGTCGTACTAAAAATAATCCAGTCTTAATTGGTGAACCAGGTGTTGGTAAAACAGCTGTTGTCGAAGGTTTGGCGCAAGCAATTGTTAAGAACGATGTGCCTGAGACCCTTAAAGATAAGCAACTTTATTCACTAGATCTAGGTGCACTTGTGGCCGGTTCTCGCTACCGCGGTGACTTTGAAGAGCGCTTGAAGAAAGTTCTGAAAGAGATTAAAACTCGTGGCGACATCATTCTCTTCATCGATGAAATTCACACCTTGGTCGGTGCCGGTGCAGCCGAAGGCGCAATTGATGCAGCTAGCATTTTAAAGCCAATGCTTGCTCGTGGTGAGCTCCAGACAATTGGCGCAACTACTCTTGACGAATATCGTAAACACCTTGAAAAAGATGCGGCGCTAGAACGTCGTTTCCAACCAATTCAAGTTAAAGAGCCATCAGTTGCACACACCATTGAAATTCTTAAGGGCCTGCGCGATCGCTACGAAACCCACCACCGCGTTTCAATTACCGATGGTGCCTTATCAGCTGCTGCGAACATGGCTGATCGTTATGTTTCGGATCGCTTCTTGCCAGATAAGGCAATCGATTTAATTGATGAAGCTGGTTCACGTCTGCGCATTAAGCGCATGACCGCGCCTGCTGAACTCCGTGAATTCGATGACAAGATCGCTGCTGCTCGTAAAGAGAAAGAGTCAGCTATTGATGGTCAAGATTTTGAAAAGGCGGCATCTTTCCGCGATCTCGAAAAAACTCTTTCTACTGAGAAAGCTGCTGCTGAGAAGAATTGGAAAGCTACCGATCTTGATAAGGTAACTGAAGTTGATGAAGAACTCATCGCACAGGTTCTTTCGATCGCAACTGGTATCCCAGTATTTAAGTTAACTGAAGAAGAAACCGCTCGTTTGCTGCGCATGGAAGATGAACTACATAAGCGCGTTATTGGTCAAGATCAAGCGATCAAGGCGTTGTCACAAGCAATTCGCCGTACTCGCGCCGGTCTTAAAGATCCAAAGCGCCCAGGTGGTTCATTTATTTTCGCCGGCCCATCTGGAGTTGGTAAGACTGAACTTTCCCGCACCCTGGCTTCATTCTTATTTGGTGATGCCGATGCGTTGATTCAACTTGATATGTCTGAGTACTCTGAGCGTCACACGGCATCTCGTCTTTTCGGTGCACCTCCCGGCTACGTTGGTTATGACGAAGGTGGCCAACTAACTGAGAAAGTACGTCGTCGTCCCTTCTCAGTTGTGCTATTTGATGAAATCGAAAAAGCGCACCCAGATATCTTTAACTCGCTATTGCAGGTCCTTGAAGATGGTCGCCTAACTGACTCACAAGGTCGCGCAGTTGATTTCAAAAACACCATCATCATTATGACCACCAACCTCGGAACTAAAGATATTTCTAAAGGCGCGGGGATTGGTTTTGCGAACTCATCTGATGAGCTCTCAAATTACGAGCGCATGAAGCAAAAAGTCGGCGATGAACTTAAGTCGCACTTCCGCCCAGAATTCCTCAACCGCATTGATGACATTGTGGTATTCCATCAGCTACACAAGGATGAAATTATTCAGATTGTTGATCTCATGATTGCCTCCCTTGATGAGCGCCTGAAGGTCAAAGATATGGGTATTGAGTTAACTCAAGCGGCTAAGGATCTACTCGCTACTCGTGGTTATGACCCACTGCTTGGTGCACGCCCATTGCGTCGCACTATTCAACGCGAAATCGAAGATTCACTTTCAGAGCGAATCTTGTTTAGCGAGCTAAAAGCTGGCGAAATTATTGTGGTTGATGTTGAAGGCGAAGGCGCTGATGCGAAATTCACTTTCACTGGTTCGCCAAAAGCGATTACGCCAGATTCACCAGAAGATTTAGCGCAAACACCAACTGTTTAATTAGCTAGTTTCTTGAGGGCATCGCCGCTTATACGGTGCACCGTCCATTCATCCATGGCAATTGCGCCTTGCGATTTATAGAACTCAATTGCAGGTGTGTTCCAATCGAGTACCCACCATTGGAATCGACCGTATCCGCGCTCGACACATATTGCTGCTAAGTGCTTAAGCATCGCTAATCCATACCCATGGCCACGATATTCGGGCTTGATAAATAAGTCTTCTAGGTAGATGCCATGTTTGCCCTGCCAAGTTGAAAAGTTTAAGAACCAGATCGCAATACCGATTACTTCGCCATCAAGGTCTGCAACTGAGCAGAAAACTTTTGGCTCATCGGCAAAAAGTGCTGCACCAATTTCAGCTTCGTTAGTTTCGACTTCGTCAGGGGCTTTTTCATATAACGCAAGATCATGAATCAATTGCATGATTGTTGGTAAATCAGCTTTAGTTGCTGGGCGAATTAACATTTTATTGGCGTGATCTTTCCGTCTTTTGCTAAGTGATTTAGAAAACCACTCTTGCCTACTGCAATTTCACCCAAGTCAGAACGGCCCAGAATTAGCGCAGGCAAGGTAGATGCGGCATGAACTGCCTCAGTAATGCTCACGCCGATCTCATTTAAAGCGTGGCTAAAGGCTTTTGCCATAGTTAGAGTGCTGCCCGCGAGCGCACCATTTGAGGCTAATCGAGCAACGCCATCTTTAACGGTTACTTCTAGGTTTGCGATTTTGTATGTGCCATCAGTTGAGCCGGCAGCTGACATCGCATCGGTAACCATCACAATACGATTTGGCGCTGCTTCAAATACATCACGCACTATTTGAGTTGACACATGTTCACCGTCAAGAATTAATTCCAGGCTTACCCGCAATTCACTAATAACCGCACTCGACATGGTGCCTGGTCCATCAACAACTTTGGGCATGGCATTATTAAAGTGAGTAACTACGCTGGCTCCGTGATCAATTGCCGATTGTGCTGTTGCAGCATCTGATTGTGAATGACCGATTGCAGCGATTACGCCAGATTTTGCTAGATATTCAATAACTTCAATAGCGTTATCGAGCTCAGGTGCGATAGTAATCATCTTGATAAAACCTTGACCAGCGTCAAGCAAAGTTTGCACTTCTGCAATAGTCGGCGTGCGCAATAGATTTGGATCGTGAGCTCCGCAGCGGGCATGTGAAAGATATGGACCCTCTAAGTGAATACCAGCAATTTCACCGCGCTGCGCAAATGGAACCAACCGCTTGATTTGTGAAATTAGATTTTCAATTGGCTCGGTCACCAAGCTGGCTAATCCGGTTACGGTTCCGCCAGCGCGGTGAGTAGCAATTACTTGGGCAATTTCGGAATCAGTTAGACTGCCAAAATATTTACCACCACCACCATGACAATGAATATCCACAAAACCTGGGATCAAGATTCCTTCGTAGTGGTGATCGTATTCAGGCGTAGTTCCAGTATTAATCGAGCGGATTACGCCATCTTCGATCTCTAGCCACACCTCTTTCTGCAGTTCTTGATCGATAAGCACGGTTGCTGCAGAGATGATCACTTAGCAAACTTATGGGCTGAAAGTAGTCAGGTCAAGATTGGTAAAATATTAGTAGTAGTGTTTTTCCATGAACTACTTAGGAATAGACGCTGGCGCAACTGCCACCAAGTGGGCTTTATATGATGGTCTGGAGATTGTGGCTTCTGGAAAATGCGCCGCTATGGATGGTCATATCTTTCGCCCCGAATCAAAGGCGCGCGCTAATGAAGTACTAACCGAGATTTCAGCTGCGGTAAATGGCGCAGAAATAAGCGGCGTCTTTGCTGGAATCACTGGCGCTACTTCAGAAGATAGTGCAACCGACCCACTAGGTCAGATTTTTCATAGCTACTTTCCAAATGCGAAAGTGCGAATTGTTCACGATATTGAATTAGCGTATTACGCAAACTTTGAAGTTGGTGACGGAATTCTGCTTTATGCCGGTACCGGTTCAGTTGCCATGTATATCGATGATGAAGCCGGCCCAGTTCGTGCAGGTGGTTGGGGTTATCTACTGGGCGATGAAGGTGCAGCTTTTTGGATTGGGCGCGAATCAATTCGTTGGGTGCTGGCAGGTCTTGATACTGGCGAAGATGTGGAACCAGATTCATTAAGTGATGTGATCTTGAAACAGATCGGCGCAACTAATTGGGATGGCATTAAGGAATTTGTTTATTCCAGCGAGCGTTCAGAGATTGCTAAACTATCTGCAACCGTTGGTCGCTTAGCAGATGCAGGGGATGCAGATGCGCAAGGAATTATTTATGAGGCAAGTCAATTCTTAATTGCTTTGGTGCATCAACTCGATACTCAAATTGAAAATGCACCTCGTATTGTGATTGCTGGGGGAGTGTGCCAAGAAGGGTCATTCCTGGCAAAAGCTCTTCGTTCATTCTTTAGCGAGCGAATTAGTATTTCGGATTGCGATATTGCGCAACGCGCAGCAGAGTTAGCCCTAGACATTTAAAAGATTAAGAATATTTAATTACTCAGCAATTTTTACGCGCTGCAGTGCTTGATCTAGCCGAGAAACTTCGTAGATCTCCATACCTGCAATTTTCACATCAGAGCCAACTGGAACTAGCGCGCGTTTGAAACCTAAGCGATGCGCTTCGGCCAGCCGGCGTGAAACACCACTAACTTTGCGGATTTCACCAGCTAGCCCGACTTCACCAATTGCTACTAAATCAGCAGGTAAAGCAAGGGCTTTAGCAGCAGATGCCACAGCTAGAGCAAGAGCTAAGTCAGCTGCTGGCTCGGACATTTTCATACCGCCAACTGTGGCAGCGTAAACATCGCGACCACCAATGCGCACATTTGCGCGAAGCTCTAGCACTGCAAGCGTCATAGAAGTTCGGGCTGAATCTAATCCGCTGGTCACACGACGAGCATTTCCAAAATCACTTTCGCGACCTTGCGAAACTAAAGCTTGAATTTCGGCCAATAGTGGCCGGCGACCTTCGAGCGTAACTGTCACACAAGTACCTGGAACTGGTTCGGCATGACGCGATGTGAAGAGACCAGTTGGGTCGAGAACACTTTCGATGCCGGTATCACTTAGATCAAAACAACCGACTTCATCGCTAGCGCCAAATCTATTCTTAATCGCACGGATTAAACGTAACCGGGAATGACGTTCGCCTTCGAACTGCAAAACTACATCGACTATATGTTCGAGCATACGTGGGCCAGCAATCGAACCATCTTTAGTTACATGGCCAACTAATAGCAAAGTGATATCACGATCTTTACAAATACGTATTAGTGCGCCAGCAACTTCGCGCACTTGTGTTACGCCACCTAGTGCACCATCGGCTGCGCTAGACCCAATAGTTTGAATTGAATCAATAATTAATAGTTGTGGTTTTACTTCATCGATATGTGTGATTACGGCACCTAGATCAGTTTCAGATGCCAGCCATAGCTTTGGATCAATGGCGTTGATTCGTTCGGCGCGCAAGCGAACTTGTGAGGCTGATTCTTCACCACTGATGTAGAGCGCCGGAATATTATTTTTTGCAGTCTGTGCTGCAACCGAAAGTAAAAGCGTTGATTTTCCAACGCCTGGTTCGCCAGCTAATAAAATTGCGGCTCCTGGTACTAAGCCACCACCCAATACGCGATCGAGTTCAGAGACTCCAGTTGGTTTGGCACTTGCGGCAGATAAATCAACATCTCCAATTGGAGTTGCGGAATGTGTAACTCGACCAGGAACTAGCGATAGTTTTTTAGGTGCAGCAATCTCTTCAACGCTGCCCCAGGCCTGACATTCACCGCAGCGGCCAACCCATTTCTGCGAAGTCCAGCCACATTCGGCGCACTTGAAGGGGTCTTTTTCTACCTTGGCCATAACTAAACCCTAGATGCTAGGACTGACTTTTTTCTTTCTGTGCTTGCAAAGTTGCTGGATGTTGAATAACGAATAGCGGCAATGACCGTGCTTGAGCCGCCCTAATTCCTTCAACACGTGTATCACAGAGCTTAGCCAGAATGTCATAAGCAGCTTGCCCCATTAGCGCGACTAACTCTGCGCGATTAGAGAGATAAACCGGTTGGGTTCCAACGTGGGCATCAGAGTTACTGGTGCAGTACCAATCAAAATCTTCGCCGCCATCGCCCCATGCAAGACGCTCGTATTCGCCCAACACAGTAATTGAATATGTTCGCTCACCAACTTCACGCGATTCAAAAGAACGACGCATCGGCAACTGCCAACAAACATCAGGTTTAGTTTCAACAAAATGTTTATTTTCTTTTTGCGCTAAATGATGCAGTACGCAACCAAAAGAACCTGTATATCCAGGAGCTTCGTGACCTTTGCGATTTAAGAAAACGCAAGACTCTTCAACTTTTCGAGTTTTGCGTTCATTATCTTCGTCAGTCTCAGAAATCTGCAACAAACCACCAGGGGTCTTAGGTTGTGCAACATCGAAGTACTGCCACATGTCGCGCGTTAAAAGAGCGGCAGCGCGTTGAGTGCGAGCTTCATCTTCGGCATCGGAATACATGGCACCTTCTGTGCAGCAACCATCATTTGGACGATCAGCAAATACACCCTTACAGCCATCGCCATAGATACAGGTCCAGTGTGAAGTTAACCAAGTGAGATCACACTTAAAGATCTCTTCGTAATCGTTTGGGTCAATAAACTCGACCCAATCGCGCGCAAAACCTGCTTTAACTTCGGACATAGAGGTTGAGCCTATGCGTAATTACCAAAAAGCGCACATCACGAACAGGTACGATTGCGAGATGAAAACCGCGGTAATAGGTGCTGGAAATATGGGTGAGGCGTTAATTGCTGGCCTGATTGCTTATGGTGAAACCCCTACCAATATTGCGGTTTGTGAGAAGCGGGCAGAACGTGCGGTTGAACTAACTAGCCGATATGGAATTTCGATTACTGAAATTGCAGATAGCGTGCGAGCTGCTGATGCCGTTCTTTTAGTCGTAAAACCGCAAGATATGGCAGCGGTTTTGGCCGAAGTCGGGGCTGCGATTAATCCAGCTGCAGTCGTAGTTAGTTTCGCCGCTGGTAAGAAGATTGATTTTATTAGTAGTAACTTGGGAAAACCCAACTCCGTTATTCGAGTAATGCCAAATACCGCAACCATGGTTGGTGCTGGCATGGCCGCTATCTCGCTAGGTGCAGGTGTGACAGCAGCACAGCGCGAATTCGTAGCTGGCTTTCTAGCTAAGTCCGGTCAAGTGGTTGAAGTAGCCGAAGAGCTACAAGACGCGGTAACGGCAACTAGTGGCTCTGGCCCCGCATATTTCTTTGCCTTTGTCGAAGCCATGGTTGCAGGCGCAAAAGAACTTGGCTTAAGTTCTGAAGTTGCAACACAATTAACAGTTCAGACTTTAGTTGGTGCGGCCAAACTTTTAGCTGAAAGTGACAAAACCGCAACTGAACTTCGCGAAAATGTAACCAGTCCTAATGGCACCACGGCTGCTGCGCTAAATTCTTTTAGCGAAGGCGAACTATCGAAGTTAGTCGCAAAGTCAATGAAAGCAGCGCGCGATCGTTCGATCGAATTAGCTTAAATGTTTCGAAAACTTGCGTGGCTACTCAGCACTTTACTAATTGTTTCTACCACTCCACTAGTTGCGGCTCCAGTTATGCCATTAACTATTATAAGAGCGATTCCTGTGGATCAAGATATTGCTGGAATGTTAGTTGGTGATGCCGCCATCTATCTATTTGGAAATACCCCAACTGGTGGATATGTAACCGCGCTAAATAAAGATGGTTCACAGAAGTGGCTGCATAGCTTTTCTGACCTAAGGGCTTTCACGATTTTAACTGGCGCACTTGACGCTAGCGGCAATATTTGGCTTGCCGGCGCCTCGGCAGCCCCAATCGCAATTCCCGTAGCGGCCAATCCATCGCCAACGGCAGCTAACCCAGATGGCGTCGTAATCGGTGATGAAGGTGTAATTCGCCCTGATTTAACTAACTTAACCCTTTGGAAAGTGAGCAGTGCGGGAAGTGGCGCCGGCAGATATGAATTACCACTGACTGCACCAGTCTTGCCTACTTCATTGAGCGTTAATAAGAGCGGGATCTCATTAGTGGCATGGCAATCTGTAGGTTCATTGTTTGTATCAGCAGATTTACTTGGAAATTTTGGCAAACCATTGCGAGTTGGCAAAACAACTACAACCTTAGATAAAGTTATTCGGAACAGCGACGGCACCAGCATTTTGCTTGGAAGCGGCACCGAGCTATTTTTAGGAAATAAAGCTATTGGAGTTCGCGATGGATTAATTATCAAAGTGGAGGCAACACCAAAAATCGTGCAATCAGTGAGAAGTGGCGAAAAAGGGGCTACTCGAAATTGGGCAAGTGCCACTTCTTCACTTTTGCTTGGTGGTTACTTGAAAAGCAAAACTTCCTCCCTTGCCACGATTACTAAGTTTGGAGCAACATTAAAGCCAACTTGGTCAGTTAGGTATAAAGCTAGTTCAAGTGCAGCGGTTGCTAACGGTTCAAGTTCAACGACTTATGCCGCATATGAAAACGCAGGTTCTGGGACGCTACAAACATTTGATAAGAATGGCAAAGTTATTGCAACCAACTCATTCTTAGGTCAACCTATTACAATTGAGTTCAATAAGACTTTTGGTCTTTACATCCATACTGGCAGTTCAATTTATAGCCTGCCGACTAAATAGTTTAAGCAGCTATAAAAGCTATTCGACGGTCCAGTGCTGCCAGCAGGAATTTCTTCTTGTCAATAGTTACAAAAACCCCATGGCTTGGTTCGGTCGTTTGGATTGAAGAGACTAAACGGATTGGGCTATTTGGTAGTGATAGATTCATTGAACAAAGTCGCATTTCGCAATTCAAAATTAATTCACCATTCTGAAGTGTTATTCGCGCACCAGGAGTGCCAAAGCCATCGATTGTGGCGGTCGCAATATCTTTGGTTTTTCCAACAAAAGTACTTCTAATCTGATTTGGTACTGGCGCCGAATTCGTGCCAGCTGCAATCCAAACCATTCGAATACCCGCCTTTTCAGGAGCAATCGCGACGTCGAAACCGGCAACAGGTATTCCGTTTTCGGCTTGATCTAGCGTCGTATAGCTCCAGGTATTGGGGGAGACACCGGCGCGAGTCGCGTATCTAACTTCGCCGGAAGTGATGTCTCGTTTTTGATTAATAACTAAGACTGAATCGTAAATAATATGAGTAGTCGAATTCACCACGTATGCAGCTAAGTGGAATGCAACATCGCCAGTGCTGCGATTATCAGTTTTGCGATCACCGTCAATTAATTCATATACCCACTTAGTCGTGTTTATTCGCTTCGTGGCACCTAACAAAATTCCTTGGCTCTCATCGCGATAGAAAACTGAGATTCCAGAAGGTGTAACTGCGCAAGCACTACTAATGCTTACATCGCTGGCAGTGCGAACCCGATCTGGAATTTCGTAATTTTGGATTGCAGGACCATTTCCATCGACAACCTCAAAAGTAAATGTCTTGCCATCGTATTGGACATATCGCAGATCTCGATCTATTGCATCGGGATAGAAGATATGTAACTTCTGATTTGTGCCAACTCCTGAGGTGCAAAGCGAGATGTTCCCAGAAATCTTATTTTTAGTTCGGCTGGCACTGCCACCGGCGCCGTCGACTGTGGTCTTTTTCCAGACTAAACCATTCCAGGTTGCAATTTTAAGAACGCCTTTAATCGCATCAGTAAAGATGATAATTGGTTTTCCATTAAATGTAGTACTGGCTATATCGCGACCATCTGGCGTTAAATCAACCGGCGCAGTTTTCCAACCAGCTTGTGGAATTATTGATTTAGTGACAGCTTCAAGTGAAGTGCCCAATGAGTTTTGAGCTGTCACGGCAAAGGAATAAGGAGTGCCATTTTTAAGGCCAGTTACAACTATTGGACTACTAGCGCCGCTAACGGTTAGTGAAGTTTTTAAATTCTTAACCGTGTAAGCCGTGACTTGTGCTGCACGTGCATTTGCTGGTGGATCAAAGGTAATAATCGCACTCTGATTACTAATTAGTGCCTCAACATTTCGAGGCGCATCAGGAACGCTGACAGCGAGGCCAACTGGTGGCTTCACCCGCATATCTTCCATCATCGCTAACAAAAGTGGGCCGGGCTGGTGGAAAACTTCACCCGCATCCAGATTCGGAGTCATTACGGCGTTAATAGCGCTCTTTGAGTAGGTAGTTTCATCTAAATGGCTGACCGATGAACCTGGTTCATAAATTGCGGGCGTATACATCTTTATCTTCTCGCCACTATTTACGCGCTTACCGTTTTCACCAATCCAATAAAGAGGTGAAGTTAAGATTTTTCCTAACTCCAGAGATGGCGTTGGCATATCTGCTAGGCGACGACCATCGGGAGTTTGAAGGTAGGCATCAAATGGAGTTGGTTGATCAATGCTGCCGTATCCAAAAAACTTGTCATAAACATCGGCGGATAAGAATCCTAAGCCATGTGCAACTTCATGCAAGATTACTGATTGCAAGTCATATTCAGTAGTACCTGGCTTATCATCACCGCGTTGATTCCAATTAGCCGATGAATTAACTTGAATAATTATTTCTGCATTATCGCGATCTAAATCTTTACCTGCTAGCGCATTGGCAAGAGCTGATGGATACCAAAGTGTTGAATCTGGTGCACCTATAAATCCGGCAAAATAACTTCCTGGTCGGGCGCTACCGAGTACATTGCTATTTGCGCTTCGGCCCCAGGTGGCAATCACGGTGATGTCAACGGATGATTTGAAATTTGTGGCCCAAGTATCAAATGCTGCTTGTACCTCAGTGCGTGCCCAAATCGGAAACGAGTTATAAGTAACGGCAAACTTTGAAGTCTTCTCTAAATTTGCCGAAGGTGCACTTTTCGATGTTGTTGCATTAGCCGCAGGTGCTGAATTGCCAGCGTATGTGTGGCCCCAGACCGACGACGGCCGAACTCGAACTTGAGCTTGTGCGGTTGGAGCGAGTAGTGAAGTAGAGATCAACGCAGCCGAAAATAGAGCGATGCTTAATTTCGCTCTATTTTTACTGGATCTGCCCCACATATTGCGCAACGCTATCAGGGTGAGATGATTGCCCTATGACCGTCCAGCCTAAAGTTTCCCGTGAAAACGCCCTTTCGGAATACTCTGAAGTACTCAATCGGCTGCGCCAAGAACCTGCCATTTCTATGCAAAATTCAGCAGCAAATTCGCGACCAGAACCAACGTTAGAGGAAGCTCGTGAAGATCTAGCGCGCGCAATTGGCGATGTTGCCCACTCACTTTTTGCCAAGAAATATGGCCCTATGGTTGCAACCGTTACTAAAACCACTGCCGAAGCAGTTCTAAAGGATCTTGAGAAGAACGCCTATCGTGCCAAGAATGATGCAACTTTGATTGCGCAAGAACTCATTGATCGCGCTATTACTAAAAATCGGAGTAAGAAGAAGTGACAGTGATAACTGTTTACTCTAGACAGAACTGCCATCTTTGCGAGGTCGCTGTTGAAAGTTTGGAATCAGTTAGGCCTGAGTTAAATTTCGAGATCGAAAAGATCTATATCGATGGTAATAATGAACTAACTAATAAGTATGGCGAAGAAGTTCCGGTTATCCATATCGATGGCATACATCATGATATTTTCAGAGTTGATCTAGAACGCTTTAGATCTTCCCTTGAAAAACATCGTCAGCATCAATAATTCGATACGAGTAACCCTGTTCAGCCAAGAACCGTTGGCGGTTTTGCGCGAAGTCTTGATCGACAGTGTCACGAGAAACCACTGAATAAAATATTGCGCCGCGGCCATCAGATTTAGGGCGCAAAATCCGACCTAAACGTTGAGCCTCTTCTTGGCGAGAGCCAAATGCACCTGATACTTGAATCGCAATTGTGGCATCTGGCAAATCAATCGAGAAGTTAGCAACCTTTGAAACAACCAAACACTTGATTTCACCAGTGCGAAATAGCCCAAATAAACGTTCGCGCTCGTTGACGGGGGTATCGCCTTTAATCAGCGGAACTCCAAGAACCTCAGAAAGCTCATCGAGTTGCGAAATATATTGGCCAATTACCAAGACTTGATCTGCAACGTGGCGTTCAACCAACGCCTCAACAACTTTACGTTTTGTAGCAGTAGTTGAGCAGTAGCGATAACGTTCTTCAGGCTCAGCAGTTGCATACAACATGCGTTCAGTTTCAGTGAGATTTACGCGTACTTCAATGCATTCTGCGGGCGCGATATAGCCCTGAGATTCAATTTCTTTCCAGGGCACATCAAAGCGCTTAGGCCCAATTAAGCTAAATACTTCACCCTCCATGCCATCTTCACGTACTAAAGTCGCAGTTAAACCTAAGCGACGACGCGATTGAATATCTGCGGTAAAGCGGAAAATAGGCGCAGGTAAAAGGTGAACCTCGTCGTAAATTATTAAGCCCCAGTCATGCGTATCAAAGAGATCTAAGTGCGCATAAACACCATTCTTCTTCTTAGTCATAACTTGATAGGTGGCAATAGTTACTGGTCTGATCTCTTTTTTAGCACCTGAATACTCGCCAATTTCATCTTCATTTAGCGTGGTGCGCTTTAGCAATTCATCTCGCCACTGACGGGCAGCAACTGTGTTGGTTACCAAAATTAAAGTTGTGGCTTTGGCATGTGCCATTGCGGCTGCACCAACAATAGTTTTTCCAGCACCGCAAGGAAGTACAACGACACCAGAGCCACCATGCCAGAAACCTTCAGCAGCTAGTTCTTGGTAAGGACGAATTTTCCAGTCTTTTTGTACTAACTCAATTTCATGTGCTTGACCATCGACATAGCCAGCGAAATCTTCGGCTGGCCAACCGAGGCGTAGTAGTGATTGTTTAATGGCGCCGCGTTGGCTCGGATGAACTGCCACAGTTTCTTTATCAATGCGAACGCCAAGCAGCGGCGCAATTTTCTTAGCCCGAATCACTTCTTCAAGAACAGCGCTGTCTTTGGTAATTAAAATGAGTCCGTGAACTGGGTCCGCCTCTAATCGCAAACGACCGTAACGCGACATAGTTTCGGCGACATCAACTAATAATGAGTGGGGAACGGCGTAGCGAGAGTATTTAATCAAAGTATCGATTACTTGCTCTGCATCGTGGCCAGCAGCACGGGCATTCCATAAACCTAAATTAGTAAGCCGGTAAGTATGAATATGTTCAGGCGAGCGCTCTAGTTCCGCAAACGGTGCGATAGCTCGTCGGCATTCAACCGAACCCGGATGATCGATATCTAAGAGCAGCGTTTTATCGCTCTGGACAATCAGCGGGCCATCAGTCATTTAATAAGTCCTTAATAAAAGCGTGCAGGAAGTCAGTCCGTTGGTGCATTGCGCTAACACTTGCCCATTCAGTAAGGGCATGTGCGCCGCCACCAATTGCGCCTAAACCATCTAGAACTTGGGCACCAGCAGCAGCTGCAAAGTTGCCATCGCTAGCACCACCAACCGAGGCATGACCAAGTGCTGGAATTCCGATTGTTGCAGCAACTTTCTCAGCTCGCTCGTAAAGGGCTTTGGTAGCGGCTGGTTCTAGTGGCGGACGATTTAAGCCACCAATTACTTCAATTCGAGCAGCCGGATTATTTGGCTGTAAAGCTTTGATAGCTGCATCAACTCGAAGTAGTTCATTCGTTGAATATGAACGGGCATCAACATCTAAAACTGCTAAATCTGGAACTGAGTTAGTTGTGGTGCCGGCGCTTAACATGGTTGGCACAACAGTGGTGCCATGCTCAGAATTTTCCAGGGCTGCTAGTTGTAAAACTAAATGTGAAATTTCAACAGTTGAGTTAATTCCTTTCTCAGGTTCCAGGCCAGCATGAGCTGAGCGACCATGAACCTTAACTTGGTACATCGAAGTACCTTTGCGACCAGTTTTAACTTTGCCATCAAGTGATGCCTCAAGCACTAAAACCGCTTTAGCATTCTGTGAAAGTTCTTTAATTAAATTGCGTGAGGCGTGGCTACCCGTTTCTTCATCGGTAGTTGCAATTAGCGCAACTGAGCCATCGATTCCTTTAAGCGCAAAGAGAGCTTGTAAGAAGCCAACTTTCATATCAAAAGTTCCGGGTCCACGAATAACGTCGCCCTTGATTTCAAATAGTGGTTGGTATGAACCCTTTGGCCAAACGGTATCTAAATGGGCAAGTAACACGATCTCAGGTTTAGCATCGCCCCACCAGAAAACTGGGCGACCTTCTATTTCGCGAATCTGTGCCGGTGTTCCTAAGACATCAGTTGCAATTGCACTGGCAACTTCGACAACTTCACGGCAAGCAGCGAGATCGTCGGTGGGGGATTCGCAGCGAACTAAAGTCTCGAGAGCGCTAAGCATGAGGTCAGACATAGGGTTAAGTCTGCCGTATTCGGGACTTTGGGCGTCGGTCATAGCGGTGCGACCCCCGTAATACGCGGGATTCGAAAGCTTTGCATCTCGCCAGTGGCATGGTCTCTGGCTACTAAGGCACCTGCCGAGATTTTTATTGGGTCAACTATGCGATGTGAAACGGCACCATTGTTATCGGCATAACCAATCGAAAGCGCTTGTTGCTTTTCGACATAGATGGCTAGCAGGTCCATAGTTTCATTTGCCGTAGTTCGAGGTAATGAAACTAGAGCGTTTGCAGCTGAGTCACGTATTCTGCTCTGCTTATGGCTTGATTTTTCGCCAGCTCTAATTGAGCGCACTGCAGCAGCCAGAGTAGTTTCCGATGGTGGATCAATTTCACCAATTACTCGGGGTGGCTTTGATTTTGCTTTTGCGCGATGAGAACGATGGCCAGTGATTAAGGCTCCATTACTTGCTTCAGCTGCTGGCAAGTAACCAGCGCTACGCAAAACATTCATAGCATCAGCAGCGTCTAAATCACAGATCAAAACTTCAGAGGCAATTTTTCTTAGCGAAAGAACATCAAGGCGCTTATCGCTCATGATTTGGGCAATGAGTGAAGTGTCCTCGCAACGGATAAAGCTGGCAGTGTTTCCAACACGTAACTTTCCATGTTTCTTGGCAACATCGGCAATTAAATATTCCAGTGGTTGTGGCATTGGAGTTTTTGAGGTTTTAACTAAGAAGGTACGAATTTCTTCACCACTTTTGCCATGATCGAGTCCACGGCGAATTGAAGCTTCACTGAAACGATAAACAGTTGCGCCGCCTCGACTTTCAATGTCGGCTACTGCAGAGAGATCACGCGCAATGTCATGCTCTAGTGGTCCTGGTGCAATTGCCGTGTTGTCACTCTGAATCAAAATATGGTCAACCGGTTTAGGTAGATCGGTATCAATGCCAATCTCATCAGCGCCAACCATAAATGCACGACCATATTTAGCTGATGCACCTTGACCAGTAAAGCCCAACCATTCAGCTTCACGCAGCGTCCAGGCAATAAGTTCTTCTTGAATGCCCGGATTACGCTTACTTGGCGAGATCCATTTAACCGTGCGCGTAAAGCTAGCTAGCTCTGGTGCCAGGTTTGGTTGTTCATTTAGCAATTTAATTACCAATTTACGGGTGCTTGCCGCATTTACCCGATCGAGCTCTGGGCCAAGGGCAGCAACGCTCTTTGCTTCACCGCGACCAACTAGGCCGCTAACGCGTGAAGTTGTTAACCAGTTTGCAGCAAGAGTGCTCCAACGAGTCTCAGCACTCTGGGTTAACCAAATATCAAAATTGTTACTTGGCAAAATTCGATCATCACCATCGATAGTTAACAAACCAGCAAGATAAGAAAGCTCAGCAATAAAGGCGGCACAATTTTCATCAATACCGATATGTGCTGAGATTAATTTTAAGTCACGGACACCAAGGCCACCAGAGCGAAGCGCATCTGCTGGTTCTTGTGCCCAGAAGTGAAGTAGCTCTTCGACCCAACCAAGCACTGTTGCGATGTTTGCAGCCGCAGCCATGTTTACAGATTTTTCAACTCGCTTGGTTCCGGTTACGGCAGGTGCAGTGCTTTCATAGCTCTTATGAACTTTTCCACCACGTAAGAAAATTCCGACTTCACGCGGCATGATTACAGTGCGCTGATCTAGCGGAACAAGAAACTTGCGATCTAGCAACCAGGCAATTCCAGGACCTGGATTCTTAATGTCACCAACGCTTCCGCGAGGTGGCCCCCAAATTAATTGCGTAAGCACTCGATTAGCAGCCTCTGGTGCTTCGTTTAATTCAGATAACTTTAATTTAGCAAGTGAAGCTGGTCCGAGACCGGCTGGTTCATTAATTAAGAGTTGGCTCACCGAAGTAGGTAGTCGTAAACCTTTATCAGTTGGGTAGAGAAGACCAAAAGTTATTAGCCGCACAACTGCAATGGCGGCATCCTTGTGCGTAATTGAAATAACGCTTTTAAGCGTAAATTCTTCATCCAACGCAACGCATGCCTCGAGAATTTGGAATTCAAACTCGGTTAGCGAATCAACTGCGCGCGCAATACTGTGTGAAGACGATGCCCGCACTGCCAGAGATGCTAAATCTGGCGGAACCGGTGAAACTAAATCGGGGCGAGCAGCAAAAAGCTCAGATAAACCGGCATCGTCAAGCGAGCGCAGATAGTCAGTAAATGAGCGAATTTCCATAACCGTCCTACATTAGTGGAAGGAAGGTTGATCCGCCTACTTGAGTACTCGACTAGCGAGATTTACGAGGGCGTAACCAAGTTAAGCCGGCTGCCAATCGGCTAACCAGTGGCCCCAAAATTTGGCTAAATTTGCGGCCCCGGCGAAATTCATGAATCGGCCAGCCTTCACTCATCGCTCGTATTTGCAATATTGCATCAGGGTTAATTGCATTTGGTTTTCCTACCGCTCGAAGCAAAGGCAGATCATTATGGCTATCTGAATATGAGTAACACTGCGATAGATCAAAATCTCGATCTTCCGCTAATTTTTTAATGGCGACAGCTTTTTCGGCACCGTGCAACAAATTT
Organism: Candidatus Planktophila sp.; assembly: GCA_964202795.1. Lineage (GTDB taxonomy): Bacteria > Actinomycetota > Actinomycetes > Nanopelagicales > Nanopelagicaceae > Planktophila. The sequence goes on along the minus strand of CAXNJS010000005.1, from coordinate 16,614 downwards.
CCTTCTAAAGTTCCGGTGTATTTTCCATCTTTAATGGTGGCTTTACTACCGAGTGCGCCAGTAAAACCTAATCGATTTGCAATCAGAATTGCCATATCTTCTGGGGCTGCAGTAACTAACCATACTTCTTCACCATTTGCTAAATGCGAACCAGCGATATCGATCGTGCCTTGCCAAAGTGCCGGAGATACGAATTCATCATAAATTTCTTGACCAATTGCTTCAATTTCAGCAACATCATGTCCACCAATAAAATCAGTTGCCGCATTTTGAAATTTAATAATCTCTTCCTTATTTTCTTTGCCAGTTAAGCGAAATCTCAGGTTGGCTAAGACGAAGCGCGAAATGTCAGCTTTGGTAAAGAAGCCGCGTTGGTACATGCCTCTTCCGAGGAAGTAGAGCGATGATCCGTGGATCAAGGTGTTATCTACATCGAAAAAGGCCGCTCGCTTTTGGGTGAGTGCCATGTCACTACCTTAGCGAGAGAACTCTAAATCCGACGCTTTATGCTTAGCGTATGACTTCAACTGTCCATGTTATTCGCCACGGTGAGGTAGAGAACCCGCAGAAAATTCTCTATGGCCGTCAACCAGGTTGGCGATTATCAGAGCGCGGCCAAGCAATGGCGAGCACTTTAGCTGAATGGGCAAAAGCAATTGATTTAGGCGCACTTCATGTTTCACCGCTACAAAGAGCCCAAGAGACTGCCGCCCCTATTGCAGCAGCACACAATATTTCTATTACAACTGATGAACGATTAATCGAGGCTGCCAATATTTTTGAAGGCAAGCCATTTGGAATTGGCGATGGCGTTCTTAAGCATCCTTCAGCATGGCGCCATTTATATAACCCATGGAAACCATCTTGGGGCGAACCTTACGATGAACAGATTGCCCGAATGTTGGCAGCAATATTCGATGCCCATAAAGCAGCAAACGGTAAAGATGCCATCTGTGTCTCGCATCAACTTCCAATTTGGATTTTACGAAGCGCCATTGAAGGACGTCGCTTGATTCATGATCCACGCAAACGCGAATGTTCGTTGGCTTCGGCCACGAGTGTCCACTTTGATGATGAAGGTTTAATTTCAGGTCTTTCTTACTCCGAGCCAGCGAAACACCTATTACCACCGAAAAAATGATTCACAACTCACGCCGGTTCATTCTTCTAGTAGTTAGTGCTCTTGTTCTAACCAGCTGTGGAAACGGTGGCAGTTCAACGGTGCAAGAGAATTACATCTCTGGAAATGGCGCAGTAACTTTTATTTCAGCCGATGATCGATCGATGGCACCAAAACTAACTGGTGATACTTTGTACGGAACCAAATTTGATTTTGCCGGAAACAAAATCGCGGTTGTAAATGTTTGGGCCTCATGGTGCTCACCTTGTCGAGCTGAAATTCCAGCTTTGATTGCGCTGTCTGACAAGTACTCGGATGTACAATTTATGGGGATTCTGACGCGCGATAACTTGGCTAATGCTGAGGTATTTGCCCGTCAATTAGCCGTTACATACCCTAATTTCATTGACGATTCGTTGCTGTTGGGCTTTCGCAATACCTTGCCGGCAAATGCAATTCCAACGACGGTCGTGATAGATAAGCAAGGCCGGGTTGCGGCTCGCATATCTGGGCCAATTACTGTTGGCGGTCTAAGTGATCTGATAGAACGGTTAAACGCGGAATGAGAAACTTTGTAGTTGAGCAAATTTTTTCGGGTTACTTAATTGTTGCACTTCCCGTAGCAGTGCTAGCTGGGTTGATTTCATTCTTATCGCCCTGCGTACTTCCATTAGTACCTGGATATATTTCTTATGCCGCAGGCTTTAGTTCAAAACGAGGCCGAATTTTATTAGGTTCTTCACTATTTGTATTGGGATTCTCCACCCCCTTTGTTCTCTATGGTGCGCTTTTCGGCACTATCGGTTCGCGTATAACCGAATATGAAATTGGGATCACACAAATTCTTGGCGTAGTAACTATTTTAATGGGTGTCATTTTCTTAGGAAAATTCCCAATGATGCCAACTTTGCATCTTAAGAGTTCAGCATTCGGCGGTTTGATCGGTGCGCCACTACTTGGATTTGCATTTGGAGTTGGTTGGACCCCTTGCATCGGACCAACACTTGCTGCTGTTCAAACTTTAGCTTTCCAGGAAAGTTCAGCGCTACGTGGTGCGCTCTTATCGATTAGCTACTGCATTGGATTAGGCCTGCCATTTATTCTTTCCGGGTTGTTCTTAGATCGCTCCGAGAAGCTACGCAAACTATTAGTTCGCAAAGGAAACCTAATTTCGCTAATCGGTGGAACTTTCCTAATCATTATTGGAGTACTTCAATTACTAGGGCTATGGAGTGAAATAATGATTTCACTACGCTCGATGATTTCAAATTTTGTACCGGTGATCTAATGAGCAGCGAGACTCAACTTCCCGAAATCGGCGCTATTGCGCTAGTTAGGTATTTCTGGCGTCAGTTGACCAGCATGCGTACCGCCCTTGTACTGCTGCTATTGCTGGCTTTGGCAGCTATTCCGGGCTCTTTGATCCCACAAAATGCCCAGAATCCAATGGCGGTATCAGATTATTTCGAACAGCATAGAACTCTAGCTATTTGGTTCGAACGTTTTTCCCTCTTTGATGTTTACTCATCACCTTGGTTTAGTGCGATTTACATCTTGCTCTTTATCTCGCTGATCGGCTGCGTGCTACCAAGATCATTCGAACATTTACATGCCACCCGTGCTTTGCCACCGAAGACCCCTAAGAACTTGGCGCGCATGGAGCATTTTCAATCTTGGCCAGCTAATGGTAATGAATTGGAAATCGCAAAGGCTTGGTTGAAGGCGAAACGCTTTCGAGTTCTAGAAAGTGAAGAGAGTATTGCAGCCGAAAAAGGTTACTTACGTGAAACTGGAAATCTTTTCTTCCACATTTCACTAATCCTAATTTTGGTCGGAGTTTTAATTGGTGGACTATTTGGAGTTCGTGGAAGTGCAATTTTAAGTCAGGGCGAACGTTTTGTGAATAATGCAACTTCATACGACACAATAAGTTTTGGTCAGATCACTAGCGAGAATTCGCTGCCACCATTTACGATCAAGATCGATAAATTTGTTGCGAAGTACAACACATTGACGAGTGCGCCTGAGGATTACACACTTTACGTAACAACAGTCGCCGAACCTGGCGCCGCACCTAAACAACAAGTGGTAAAAGTTAATAGCCCACTTACCTTTGGCAGTACTCGCGTCTATTTACAAGCTAATGGATATTCCCCAGTAGTGACGGTGCAAGATAAAATCGGTAATGTAACTTTTCAAGGTCCAGTGCCGTTCTTGCCGCAAGATGCAAATTTGAGATCTATTGGTGTGATCAAAGTTCCTGATGGAGATCCGCAATTAGGCTTTGTTTCCTCATTTGTGCCGACTTATGAGCGCAGCTCAGATCAAGGCGCTATTTCAGTATTTCCTGAAGCTTTAGATCCCAAATTGCTCTTTTCGATTTGGCAAGGTGACTTAGGCCTAGATACTGGAGTACCACAATCGGTTTATCGCATTGACACTTCTAAGATGAAACAAATCTCGCTGGACTCCTTGAAACCAGGGGAGTTCCTGAAATTTAGTGAAGGAACCATAACTTTTGAAGACGTGGTGCCGTGGGTGAACCTTCAAATAGTTAGTGATCCCGGAAAGAGTTATTCTTTAATCGGTGGCATAGTTGCGATCCTTGGCTTATTAGCATCGCTCTTTACTAGACGTCGACGAATCTGGATTCGATTATCAGCTGGTGAAGTGCAAGTAGCAGGCTTAGCCAAGAACGGCGCACCTGGGTTAGAAATTGAGATGTCAGAATTTGTAGCGAAGTTGAGAGGAAAGTAAATGTCAGCACAAGATTGGGCGTATTTTTCAAATTACGCAATCTACTCAGCAATGGCTCTCTTTACTCTCGCCTTCTTCGGCCATGCATATGAAACAGCCTGGGCAGTTCGTACCCCAAGCGCATCTGCTGAAACTCAAGGAAACTTAATTACCAAAACTTTTGATAGCTCTCGAACTCAGAAGGCGATGCGCATTGCTACCGCCATGATGATTCTTGGTTTCATCTTTCTGCTAGTTGGGGTAGTCACTCGTGGACTTTCAGCGAGTCGGGTTCCGTGGGGCAACATGTATGAGTTCTCAATTACTGGAGCTCTGGCATTTACTGGCACGTATCTCGCTGCCTTACGTAAATATGATCTGCGATGGCTGGGTGTTTTAGTTTCGATCGCTGCCCTTTTAACCTTAGGTACCGCAATCACCTTGCTTTACGTTCCAAGTGCACCGCTTGTACCAGCACTGAAATCAACTTGGCTGGTAATTCATGTTTCAACTGCGATCATCTCAGGTGGCGTATTCCTACTTGCAAATGTGATTGCTGCGGCTTATCTCTACTTAGATAACATGGAGAGCAAAGGGTCACGTAATGTTTGGGCGCAGCGACTACCGTCACTTGATGCTCTCGATCAACTTTCATATCGCTTAGTCGCATTTGTATTCCCGCTTTGGACCTTCTCGGTTATCGCTGGCGCTATCTGGGCTGAAAGTGCATGGGGTCGTTACTGGGGCTGGGATCCAAAAGAAACTTGGGCCTTTATTACTTGGGTTGCTTACGCCGCATATCTACATGCCCGCGTAACTGTGGGCTGGCGTGGTCGTAGAGCAGCTTGGTTATGTTTATTGGCCGGATCAACATTTCTATTTAATTATGTTTATGTAAATGTTTGGGGAACCGGAAAGCACACCTACTCCGGTCTTTAAGAGTTATTTAACTACGCGATAACTTTGCAACGTTGGATCAGTTGCATATGCAATTCGCACGCCAGCAGATTTATTTGCAGCCAAGCCAGTTAAAATCTCTTTAGTTAAAACTTCACCAGGTGCAACTACTGCAACACCAGGCGGGTAAGGCGCAATTAAATCTGCCGAGATGCGACCTTCAGCATTTAGAGCGGCGATCATTTCGGTATCTGCAAAGTAGGCATCGCGCATTGAAAGAGCAATCTGCGGAACTACCGACCAACTTAGCGCTGTTGCTGACTCACGAGGTGCGCTAGCTATCTTCTGCAAAATTGGGAGCAGCGACTTACTCAAATCAGCAAAACTTTCCGCATCATCAGCCAACGTAGCCAAGAAAACTACGGTGTCACGGTCAGCCATCTCGACTCGGATATTTGCTTTTAGTAACTCATTTTCAATTTCCACGCCAGAAGTCCCAAGTTGATTAGCTCTAAGCACAATCTTTACTGGATCAAAGCGACCAGCAGCGAAATCACTGGGGGATAAGAAGATGGGGCGGTCGAAGTTAGCTGAAATTTCTGCTTTAAACTTTGCTACGTTCTCAATTAATTGACCCAATAATTCTTCGCCGCGATGTTGCAAAAGTGCGCGGCAACCATCGATTGATGCAAGCGGTGCGCCAGCAGGTGATGTTGTGTGCGTTGTTTCAAAACTTTGTTCTAAACGATCTAAATTTAAATATTCACCGCGAGCAACTAAGAGCGCTGAGGCACTGAACCCAGGTAAAGCTTTATGAATACTAGTGACTAAAGCATCTGCACCAAGTTGCAATACATGTTTCGGAAACTCGTTATGGAAACCAAAGTGAGCCCCCCAAGCAGCATCAATTACTACTGGGATTTTATGTGCGTGAGCTTTACTTATTAACTCAGGCAATTGCGAAATGGTCCCTAGATAACCAGGTTCAGTGAGAAGTAACGCAATTGGTTTTTGCGGGAGCACTCGCTCTAGTTCGGAAAGCGGAATTCCGGTTGGCACACCAGTGCCCAGACCGATTTCGGGAGCTAACCAAATTGGTTCGAGCCCTGCCAATACGAGAGCACTTAAAACTGAGCGGTGCGCAGTGCGCGCAACTGCAATCTTGTCACCTGGTTTACCAAGGGCCAAGATGACAGCTTGGTTAACGTGGGTTGAACCGCCAGTTGAAAAACGTGCGTAGTCGCCACCCCATAATTTAGCGGCTAGAGATTCAGCACTCTTTAAGGTTTGGTTCGTTAATTTAATTTCATCTAAGCCACCGTAGAGAGGCGTATCGCCATCAACTACTGCGCCTAAACCTAAATCGAGTTTGCTTGCACGCTGCTTATGACCTGGGATTGTGAACGGAGTTCGTGCTACTTCGAAGTAACGAAGGTAGGCATCTAAGAGCGGAGCATCTTCGCGCAGCGCTTTGAGGTAGGTCATAGCCACAAGCCTAACTTCTAGGCGCCCTGATCGGAAATATGGCCTTAGACTTTACTCATGACCGTACTTACTTCAGTTCCTCAGCAACGCCTCTTGGTTACAGAGATTCCTGGACCAAAATCTAAGGCGGAGATTCAGCGACGTAGCGAAGAAGTTTCAGGCGGATTGGGAATTGCATTCCCTGCCGTAATTGCAAGTACTGGTGGCGCAATTCTGGTTGACCTCGATGGCAATCAGATCATTGACATGGCTGCAGGTATCGGTGTTAATAATGTTGGCAACAGTGCGCAGCGTGTTATCGATCGCGTGATCGAACAAGTTCAATCTTTTTCTCACACTTGTTTTACTGTTGCTCCTTACCAGGGCTATATCGATGTTTGTGCAAAACTAAATGCTCTTACCCCAGGTTCCCATAAGAAGAAATCAGTATTAGTTAACTCAGGTGCCGAAGCTGTTGAGAACGCGGTAAAGATCGCGCGTTATGCAACAAAGCGCCAAGCAATTGTAGTTTTTGAACATGCCTATCACGGTCGAACTAATTTAACGATGGCGCTAACTGCTAAAAACATGCCATACAAAGAAGGTTTTGGCCCATTTGCAAATGAGATCTATCGCATGCCGATGCCATACGAACTTCGTTGGTTAGGCGATAAAGCAACAATCACAAAAGATGCGCTAGAAGAGGTTGCACATAAGATTGAAAAAGAGATTGGTGCACATAACGTTGCAGCAATCATGATCGAACCTATTCAAGGCGAAGGTGGCTTCATTGTTCCGCCTAAGGGTTTCTTGCCTGGGTTATCAAAGTATTGTGCTGAAAACGGCATCATCTTTATTGCCGATGAAGTTCAAACTGGTTTTGCCCGCACCGGAAATATGTTTGCGGTAGAACACGAAAATGTAGTTCCAGACATGATCATTACCGCAAAAGGTATTGCTGGTGGAATGCCGCTAGCAGCTGTTACTGGTCGCGCCGAAATAATGGATGCAATTCATGTCAGTGGCCTGGGCGGAACTTATGGCGGAAACCCAGTCGCTTGTGCTGCATCCCTTGGTGTCTTTGAAACAATTGAGCAAGATGGCCTAATTGAGCGAGCTCGTGAAGTGGGCAAGATCTTGGGTCATGCACTCTGCGAACTCGCTTCAAAGTATCCAATCATCGCTGAAGTACGCGGCCGTGGTGCGATGCAAGCTATCGAATTAGTTAAGCCAGGTTCACTTGAGCCAAACTCTGAGGCGATGACCAAGGTAATTAATTACTGCGCCAAGAAAGGTGTCTTACTTCTTTCAGCCGGCACTTATTCAAATGTAATTCGTTTCTTGCCACCAATTGTTATTTCAGATGAGCTACTACTTGATGCAATGAGCGTTCTTGATGAGGCTTTCGCTTCGCTTTAAAGTCCGCGCAAGAAATCTGGGTCGTCATCGGGTGCTATTGAGCGCTTTGGTTTTTTGCCGCCGTTACCAGGGCGCTTTGGTCGCCCAGCTATTAGGTAGGCAACTGCGCCAAGCGTTGGAATCAAAACAATAATTATTAGCCAACCCCAACGTGGTAGTGAACGAACATCGCTATCTTCACGTTGTGCACAATCAATTAATCCATAGAGCTGGATAGCGATAGTTAGAACTATGAATAGAACTCTCATGAACTTAGTTTAGCGCGAGAGCAATTGAGAAAACCACAGCAAACCAGAGCTGTAATTGGCCGGTTTTACCCAACAAAGGGATTAACGCTGCGCCAGTTGCGCCAGCTCGAACCTTATTGGCGATTATTAAAGTTTGCGGCAAAAGTGCCAGAGTTATCAAGGTATTCTCGCCAGATACGGCAAGGGCTGAAACGTGAGCAAGTAACAAAAGAGCGATGAAAAGTTTACGAGCACCGGCATCACCCAACCGAACTGCCATTGTGCGCTTGCCGACTAACTCATCTTGAGCACGATCGCGAAGATTGTTTATGGCCAGAAGCGCGCAAGCTAGCGATCCCATTGGGATTGCAACCACAAAGCTTTGCCAAGTTAATTTCTCAGTCTGCACATAGTAAGAACCCATAGTCGCAACTATTCCAAAGAAGAGAAAGACTGAAATTTCGCCTAAGCCAAGATAGCCATATGGTCGTTTACTGCCGGTATAGGTCCAGGCTGCAAAAATTGCAGCAGCACCTACGGCAATTAACCAGAGTGAAGTTGCAAGCGCGAGCACTAGCCCAACCACAGCAGCCACGGCAAAAGATATGAAGGCTGCTTGCTTGACTGATTTAGCACTTGCTAAGCCGGAGGCAACTAAGCGGGTTGGGCCAACCCGATTATCGTCAGTGCCGTTAATGCCATCGGAGTAATCGTTGGCATAGTTCACGCCAACTTGGAGCGCCAAACTAACAACCAGAGCTAAACCAGCCATCACGAAGTCGGCAGCACTTGCCGCTAATGATGTTGCTACCAATACTGGGGCGATAGCTGCCGTGAGAGTACGTGGGCGAGCACCAATAATCCATTTATTCAAAGTCAAAACTCCAAGTTCATAGCTAATTGCGCAAGTGCACCACGGTCTACTTTGCCGATACCGATCAAAGGTAGCGCAGATAATTGATGGAAGCGCTTTGGTTTAGCTGCGTTGCCGAATTTTTTCACTAATAGGGTTTCTACTTGTTCTGAAAATTCAGCAGGAGCTTTAACTGCAGCAATATGAAGTTCTTGACCCCACTTTTCGCTGGTTACCGCGAAAGCTGCAAATTCAAAATTGGCAAAACTTTGTGAAATTTCATTTTCAATTTCGATAAGTGAAATGTTTTCGCCACCAGAAATAATTACATCATCGCCACGGCCCAGAACCTTTAAATGCCCATCAATTAATTCGCCACGGTCACTACTTACAAACCAATTACTTGAATCTAAATTTAAATCACTAGCTAGAACTGGCCCCGAAATTTTAATAAATCCAGAATCAGATATTGCTACCTGCACTCCTTCGAGAGGTAAGCCGTTATAAATACAACCACCAGATGTCTCAGACATGCCATAAGTTGTGACAACTTTGATTCCAGCGCTTGTTGCTTGCACATGCAGTTCAGAAGTTAGGGCAGCGCCACCAACCAGAACAGCTTTAGCACTTTGTAGATGCTTAAGTAAGCGTTCATCACCATTTAGCGCATTATAAAGTTGCGTCGGCACAATTGCGGTGTATTCAACTTTAGGAAACTCGCCGTTGTGGTCAATTAAATTAACTGGGATAGTGCCAAGTTCTAAACTGCGAACTAAAACATTTACGGCTGCAATATGTGTAAGTGGCAGCAGGAGTGACCAAGTTTCACCAAAGCTTGCACTCAAAAATTTATTGGCAGCTTTTGCAGAAGCCAACAGCGCACCTGCACTAAGTGAAATTTCCTTGTTGGCACCGGTGCTGCCGGTCGAGGTAACCAGAACAGCCGTCTTTGCCTCAACCTCAGTACTAGTTACAGCGCCAAAGCCAAGAGCCGGCCCATCGGAAACCAAAGCCTTAGCAAGGCTGGCCATAATTTGTGTGGTTGACCACGCCCCGTCGATTGGGCTCACTAAACGTTGTGACTTGGTATCCATATCGCCCGTAGGCTATCGCTCCTAGACCAAGCTTTCACTTCCTGGAGGAAAAATGAGCAAGCCAATTAAGCGAGATTTTGGAAGTCGCGAGATTCCGAAGTGGATAACCGCTCCAGGTGGCGAGAATTTCAAAGATATTAAGTATGTAGTTGGCGATGGCATGGCAAAAATTACAATCAATCGGCCAGAAGTTCATAACGCATTTCGCCCACAAACTCTGACTGAACTAAAGAGCGCATTTGATCTAGCGCGTGATAACACTGAAGTTGGCGTAATTATTTTTACCGGCGAGGGCACACAAGCATTTTGTTCAGGTGGCGATATCAGCGTTCGCGGTGATGATGGTTACCTTGGCGATGATGATCTTGCCAAGCAAGGTATCGGGCGACTAAATGTTTTAGATCTACAAGTACAAATTCGTCGCACTCCAAAACCGGTTGTCGCAATGGTTGCTGGCTGGGTAATCGGTGGCGGACATGTTTTACATGTGGTCTGTGATCTAACAATTGCAGCCGATAACGCACTCTTTGGTCAGACCGGCCCAATGGTTGGTTCCTTCGATGGTGGCTATGGTTCTGGATTATTAGCAGCAAGTGTGGGCCAGAAAAAAGCTCGTGAAATTTGGTTTATGACTCGTCAATACGATGCGCAAGAAGCGCTGCAGATGGGCTTGATCAATACCGTCGTGCCGCTGGCTGAATTAGAAGCTGAAACAGTTTCCTGGTGTCGCGAAATGCTACGCAATTCACCAATGGCACTTCGTTTACTTAAAGCAAGCATGAATGCTGCCGACGATGGTTTAGCAGGAGTACAACAGTTAGCAGGGGATGCCACCTTGTTGTTCTATATGACCCAAGAAGGTCAAGAAGGTCGCGACGCTTACAAAGAAAAGCGCGCTCCTGATTTTGGCAAATTCCCTAAGCGTCCTTAATTAACTCAAATGATTGATCAAATACTTGCTTCCATGCAGGTAGTTGCGCTGCCGCTAAAAAGTAAGTTTCGTGGCATCACTATGCGCGAAGTTGCGCTTTTTCAAGGTCCGGCTGGCTGGGGCGAATTCGCGCCGTTTCTTGAGTATGACGATCGTGAAAGTTCGACTTGGCTATTAAGTGCCATAGATGCAGCAACGAACCCAGCCCCAATGGCGCACCGCGGGCTTGTCAAAGTAAATGCGACTCTGCCAGCCTTAAATAGCGCGAAAGAGATTGAAGAGTTGCTGCAATCTTTCGCAGGGTGTGACACCGTGAAAATTAAAGTTGGTGAAAACTTAGGCGAAGATATTTTGCGAGTTGCCCGAGTTAGGGCGCTACTTCCGAAAGTAAAGTTACGGCTAGATGTAAATGGTGGCTGGAGCGTTGCTGAAGCACTAATTGCTCTTTATGAAATTTATGAAAAAGTCGGGCCGTTGGAATATGTTGAACAACCTTGTGCAACGCTAGAAGAGTTGCGGCTATTGAAAGAAAAACTAGTAATTGAAATCAAGATCACTGGTGATGAAGTAATTCGCAAAGCGAAAGATCCCTTCGCAATTGATCTACAAGGCGCAGTTGATGTTCTGATGTTAAAGGTGGCGCCTCTCGGTGGAATCACTCGAGCTCGTGAAATTGGCGCCCACCACAAATTGCCGATGGTGGTATCAAGTGCGCTAGATAGTGCAGTCGGAATTAGTTATGGCTTACAACTTGCCGCCTCTTTGCCATCACTTGATTATGCGTGCGGGTTAGCAACTGGGCAGTTATTGAGCGCAGATATCGCAGCGCTGCCACTGAAAAATGGCGAACTAGCGGTTCATTCAGTTTCACCAGACGCCGATTTGTTAGCGAAGTATGCTGTTCCAGTCGAGCGGTTAACTTGGTGGAAAGAGCGCACAAAACGTGCTTTTTATGCTGGTGCCGAAAGTGAAATTAAAGTGAGAGGCTGGAACTGGTGAATACCTCAACCTCGCTAGCTCGAGTCGTAGTTCGCCAATTAATTGAAGCTGGCATCACTGATGTGGTAATTTCGCCAGGATCACGCAATGCACCTTTAACGCTAGCAATGTATGCCGCTGCTGAAAAAGGTCTTCTTAAATTACATATTAGAATTGATGAAAGATCGGCTGCCTATTTCGCTTTAGGTTTAGCTAAGGCGAGTGCTCGCCCAGTACCTATTGTCTGCACAAGTGGCACTGCAGTGGCGAACTATCACCCAGCAGTACTGGAGGCACATCACAGCAATGTGCCATTACTAGTTCTAACTGCAGACCGCCCAGCTAATTTGCGACGCACTGGAGCCAATCAAACAACAGAGCAAGCCCGCATCTTTGGAAACGCTGTCCGCTACTTCGCCGACATTTCTGGGGGAGTATTCCCACTTGAACTGCCGCTTGATTCACTTCATCGCGGCCCAGTTCATTTGAATCTACAATTTGATGAACCGCTATTGCCAGATGATCAAAGTGATTGGCTTAGCGAAATTAAAGTTGCACCTAAAGCTAAGCCAGCAGGCAAATCAGCTGGAACTTTAAAGGTAAATACCAGTAGAGGCGTATTAGTTATTGGGCATGATCGTGGTGGGCTGAGTGTTGCTGAAGTTTCCAAAATTGCTACCGATTTAGAGTGGCCCGTAATTTCCGAAGATCCACTTTCTTTTCCAGAAGCGATTTCGCATGCTGCTCTTTTCTTAGCTTCACCTGCAATTCGCAAGAACTTGGTCCCTGAATCAGTGGTAATTATTGGCCGCACTACGCTTTCACGCCCGGTCAATGCCCTGATTGCTTCGGCTAAGAATCAAATTGTGATTGATCCGCGTATGGCAACTGTTGATACCTATCGGGTTGCAGATCAACGATTTATTGCAGCCCCTAAAGTTGTTTCAAAGCCAGCTGATCCAGAATGGCACGAACAATGGCGCAAGTTAAGTCTGCGCACAGCGAAGCTAGTAAGCGAAATAACCAATTGGTCGGAAAGCACTTTGTCTCGCGAGTTAGCTAGTCAGTTAAGTGGCGCAGTTTTCATCGCTTCCTCAAGACCAATTCGCGATCTGGAAAGCTTTGCCACCCCGCGCACCGGAATCGAAACGTTTGCTAATCGCGGCCTAGCTGGCATCGATGGCAACATTTCAACTGCACTTGGAATTGCAATTGCTCAACAGAGTGCAACGGCGATTATTGGTGATTTAGCTTTCTTGCATGACTTAACTGGATTGGTCGGAAATACCTCAGCTAATTTGCGGATCATTGCAATTAATAATGATGGTGGTGGAATTTTCTCAACTCTGCCGCAAGCAGGCGTTCCTGGATTTGAAACTGTGTTCGGAACGCCGCATGGTTTAGATCTAGAAAAAATAGCAAGTGGTCTGGGTATAAGTGCGAAAACTATTTCGTCCTTCGCCGATTTAAAGAGCGAGCTCGCTAAACCAATTTCCGGAATTTCAGTATTAGTTTGTCAGATGCCTAGCCGCGAAAATAATGCGGCACAATTAAAAGCTTTAGTTACAAATCTAGAATCAATTTAGGGCGCTGCGCATTGGCGCAAATTTTGCTTCACTTTCAGCTAACTCTTTCGCCGGCAATGAGCCATTAACAATTCCACAGCCCGCAAAAATTCGAATTTCTGGCCCAGAAATCTGACCACAACGCAGCGCGATACCTAGTTCGCCATCACCTGAAGCATCTATCCAACCCACTGGACCGGCATATCGGCCCCGATTTATACCCTCATTAGAGTTAATCAACGCGAGCGCTTTCTGAGTTGGTGTTCCGCAAACAGCTGCAGATGGATGCAATTTTTCCAGCAATGAGAAGCTATCAACCTGCTTGGTGGTCTCAACAAGTGCGCCAGTTACATCGGTAGCTAAGTGCATGACATTGGTTAAGTGCAATACAAATGGTGATTCAGGCACGTTAGTTGATGAGCAGAATGGTTCGAGAGCATCGGCAACTGAGCGAACTGCGTAATTGTGCTCTTCGAGATCTTTCGAAGAACGAGCCAACGAACCAGCTAGCGCGAGGTCGCGGTCGTCATCACCAGTCTTGCTAATTGTGCCAGCCAAAACACGCGAAGTGACCATGCCTTTGCTTAAGCGAAGCAATAGTTCAGGTGTCGCTCCAACTAAACCGGCAACTGCGAAATTCCAAGTTGAGGGATATTCACGCGCTAAATTACGCAACACGCTACGAACATCAATTTCACTATCTGCATGTGCACTTTGATCACGCGCTAAAACAACTTTATCTACATTGCCACTTTGAATTTCGCGAACCAACTTAATTACTTGATCTTCCCAGTCACTCTTACTAATTGGCTCATCTTGCCAAGTTAAGTTAACTGAAGCAGAAATCGTTTTTTCGGTAGGCAAAATTGGTTGCGCAATATCGCCAATCCAAGTCAACCAAGATTTCCCATTTCGCTGACCAACAATTACTTTTGGAATTACTAAAACTGATTCTTCAGATTCTGAAAATGAAAACGAGGTGAATAAAACTGGACCAGTTCCGCTTGCATGCACGGCATCTGCTACCGAGAGCGCTTCAACTTGGTTATGCCACCAAGTACGTGCATCGTTAAATCGATTAGCACCGCTAACTGTGGTGCTGGCATGAACGCCCCAACCAACTAATCCATCACCACCGCGCACCCAAGCAATCGGGGCATCTGCTGGCAGAAGATCTAAAAGAGGTAAGTGCTCACCCAGGCGGACGGTATTGATCGAAATCATCTTTTCGCCCTTTCCTTGAGTGAAATTTTTAAATAACCCGCACTTGAAGTTGTAGGCGAGCCTACCTTCAGAGAGAATGCACCTATGTCGCGCGCTAACCTGAATAAAGACCCCGATGAGGTTGCCGCGATGTTCGATGGTGTTGCCAAACGCTATGACTTAGTTAATGACCTGCTCAGTTTGGGTCGCACCAAAGCTTGGCGCCGCTCAACTACTGCGATCATCGCCCCAAAGGCTGGCATGAAGATCCTTGATTTGGCTGCCGGAACTGGTTCATCATCGCAGCCACTAGCTGCCGCTGGTGCCGATGTGATTCCAGCTGATTTTTCCGAAGGGATGTTGGCCGCTGGCCGTAAAGCCCGCCCACATCTACCATTTACTAAGGCCGATGCCTTGAATCTGCCTTTCAAAGCTGGCGAATTTGACCTCGTGACCATCTCTTTTGGCCTGCGCAATACCAATGATTTTGACCTTGCCCTGCGCGAGATGCTCCGTGTGACCAAGAGCGGAGGCCGCATCGTGATCTGCGAATTTAGCGCTCCGGTCTGGCGCCCGTTTCGTACCATTTATACGAATTACTTGATGCGCGCCCTTCCCTTCATTGCCCGCAAAACTTCTTCAAATCCTGATGCCTATGTTTATTTAGCCGAATCGATCAGGGCTTGGCCTAATCAAGTGGCCCTGGCCGAACAGATTACAAAGGCCGGCTGGCAGAACGTTGGTTGGCAGAACTTAACTGGTGGGGTTGTTGCAGTTCACAGCGCTGTAGCGCCGTAGCGGTAAGAAGTAGCGCTTACCCGAGAATAGGATTACGTCTGTGACTGGAACAAGTAATCCATACATCCCGATTCTGGTAATTGGGGCGATCGGCTTCGGATTCGCCATCTTCTCAGTCGGCATCTCATTACTTACCGGTCCAGCCCGCTATAACCGAGCCAAGCTCGATGCATATGAATGCGGAATCGAACCTTCACCACAAGCTGCCGAAGGTGGCCGTTTCCCAGTTAAGTACTTCCTAACCGCAATGCTTTTCATTATTTTTGATATTGAAATTGTTTTCCTTTATCCCTGGGCAGTGACTTTTGATCAACTCGGTCTCTTTGGCTTAGTTGAAATGGGAATCTTCATCGCCACTGTTTTTGTTGCTTATACCTATGTCTGGCGCCGCGGTGGATTGGAATGGGATTAATTCAAAATGGGTTTAGAAGAGAAATTACCTAGTGGGTTTTTATTAACTTCAGTTGAAAAACTTGCCGGCTACATGCGCAAGAACTCATTGTGGCCAGCAACTTTTGGTTTGGCATGTTGTGCAATTGAAATGATGGCAGCCGGTGCTGGTCGCTATGACTTAGCTCGTTTCGGAATGGAAGTTTTCCGCGCCTCCCCACGTCAAGCAGATTTGATGATCGTGGCTGGTCGTGTTTCAAACAAGATGGCGCCAGTTCTTCGCCAGATTTATGATCAAATGGCAGCGCCAAAATGGGTTATCGCAATGGGTGCATGTGCATCTTCGGGTGGAATGTTTAACAACTATGCAATCGTGCAAGGTGTTGATCACGTAGTGCCAGTTGATATTTATCTACCAGGTTGCCCACCTCGTCCAGAAATGTTGATGGATGCAATTCTTAAACTGCATGATCAAATTTATGTTGAAAAGCTTGGCCCAAACCGTGAATTAGTTATCAAAAACGTTGAAGCCGCAGCTCTTGCAGCCCTGCCAACCCATCAAATGAAGGGGTTGTTAGCGTAATGAGTAATGATGAGCGCGGTTCTTTCGGAACTCACGGCACTGGCGATACTTCAGGTTATGGCGGATTAGTTCGCACTCAAGTAAACCCAGGATCAACTGAGCGCCCATATGGTGGTTATTTTGATCAGGTAGCAGATGATCTAGAGCGTGCTTATCCTGATTTTGCTGATGCAATTGAGCGCGTAGTTGTTGATCGTGGTGAACTAACACTGCACATTAAACGCGAACGTTTAGTAGAAGTTTCGCTGATTTTGCGCGATCGCCTTAAGTTTGAAAACTGCTTAGGTGTTAGCGGCGTTCATTATCCAGCCGATACTAATCGCGAACTGCACGCCGTTTATCCATTGCTTTCGATG
>CAXNJS010000004.1:0-47295 GCA_964202795.1 Candidatus Planktophila sp. | reverse complement strand
GGCCTACCAAATATCGGTGGCGAAATTACTTTTGATCAAACTTATTTAGGTAATCCGTTAGTGAATGCACTCTGTGTTGGCGTGATGCGCCATGATCAAATCAAATTAGCTAAAGCCTCAGGTGCTGGCAACTTAGTTGTGCTCTTCGGTGCCAAAACTGGTGGCGATGGCATTGGTGGCGTATCAGTTTTAGCATCTGAAACTTTCGGTGCCAGTGGCCCAGCTAAGCGACCAAGTGTTCAGGTCGGTGACCCATTTGTTGAAAAAGTTTTAATTGAATGCAGCCTTGAGATCTTTGCTGAAGATTTAGTAGTTGGTATTCAAGATCTTGGTGGCGCTGGACTTTCTTGCGCAACCAGCGAGCTCGCATCTGGCGGCAGTGGTGGCATGGCTGTGCAACTCGACAAAGTTCCGCTTCGCGACCCATCGCTTTCACCAGAAGAAATTCTCATGTCAGAATCACAAGAACGCATGTGTGCAATCGTTGAACCAAAACATATTGCTCGATTCTTAGAGATTTGCGCCAAGTGGGATGTCACAGTTGATGTTATTGGCGAAGTTACCGACGGTGATCGCTTAATCATTACTTGGCACGGCGAAGTAATTGTTGATGTGCCACCACGCACCGTGGCTCACGAAGGCCCGGTCTATAACCGACCACTGGCCCAACCTGATTACATAAATATTGTTAATGCACAGGTCATTGATGTGCCGCTACCAAAAACAGCGGATGAAATTAAAGCTGCCATGTTAACTATTGCCAGCACTCCAAACTTGGCAGATAAATCTTGGGTTACTTCGCAATACGACAAGTACGTGCAAGGCAACACAATTCTGGCGCAACCAGAAGATGCCGGCATGGTTCGCGTTGATGAATCAACTCAATTAGGCGTGGCAATTAGTACCGATGCCAATGCCAACTGGTCATATTTAAATCCTTACGAAGGCGCCAAGTTAGCCCTGGCTGAAGCTGCCCGAAATATTGCCGTTGCTGGTGCCAAGCCGCTAGCAGTGACGAATTGCCTTAATTTTGGCTCTCCGGAGGACCCAGGCGTCATGTGGCAGTTCGCCGAAACCGTGCGCGGATTAGCCGATGGTTGCCTTGAAATGGGGCTACCTGTCACAGGTGGAAACGTTTCGTTCTATAACCAAACTGGTGACATTGCGATTCTGCCAACGCCAGTAATCGGCGTGCTCGGAGTTATTCAAGATGTGCGCACTCGCACGCCGATGGGAATTCCGGCCGCCGGTCTTGATCTCTATCTTCTTGGTGAAACTAAAAATGATTTAGCTGGCAGCGAATGGGCATTCCTGCACAACCAACGTGGCGGTCAATCACCAACAGCTGATCTGCAACGCGAAATGAAATTAATTGACTTTCTACTTGCCAACAACTCAATCTTCAAGTCAGCTCACGATCTGTCACAAGGTGGCCTTGCGGCAACTTTGATCGAAGCAACTCTTAAGAACAACATCGGTGCAACCATCACGCTGAGTGATGTGGGCATCGAGCTACTTTCTGAAACACCTTCACGAGTTTTAATCGCCATTGATCCAAAAAATACGGACAAGATTACCCACCCAGCCACCAAGATCGGCACCACGGGTGGCACATCGCTAACTATCAACGGTGCTGAGATTTCACTCGACGAACTTCGCACCGCACACACTTCAACGTTTCCAAAGTTATTCGGTTAAGCGATGCGCGACCCACAGATTCTCGATTCAGTTAAAGCCACCTTGGCTTTACTAGTCGAGCGCAACCCTGGTCGCGCAATCGAAGTTCGTATTCCGCCTTATGCCGCAGTGCAATGTGGCGAAGGCCCAACTCATACTCGTGGCACACCACCTAATGTCATTGAGATGGATGCTGACACTTGGTTATCCCTTGCCCACGGTGAAACTAAATGGGCAGATGCCATGCAGACTGGCAAAATCAACGCATCTGGTGCGCGTTCTGACCTTTCTGAGTTTCTGCCGCTATCGGCAAATAGGATTTCCTCGTGAAGTCGCTAACCGTTTTGGTGCCGATCTATAACGAGTCACGCACACTGACTGAGCTCGTTAGCCAAATAGATTCGATGCTCAGCAGCGTAATTGCCGAGTGCATCTTCATTAACGATGGCAGCACAGATAACAGTGGTGAAATCCTGACTGAAGCGCTTTCAAGCGTTTCCTTCAAGCACCAAGTCATTACTCAGGCAAATGGCGGCAAATCCAGCGCAATTAAAGCCGGCGCCAAATTAGTTCAGTCAACTCATGTAATTATTCTCGATGCTGATCTTGAGCTTGATACCCACGATGTGGTTGAACTTTGGAAAGTTGTGCAAGATGGTAAAGCCGAAGTCGTCTTTGGCTACCGTCACTTCTTAGCGCAGTCAGCATTTACCTACCGATATGCCAAAGGCAATCTTGTAATTTCAAACCTTTACGGGCTACTTTTCAATGAAGTAGTCACAGACATTATGTGTGGCTATAAATTAGTGCCGACTAAAGTTTTGCAAGACCTGCCATATAAGTTTAAAAAGTTTGCCATTGAAATTGAAATTCCGATTTACTTATGGAAACAAAGAATTCGCCCGCACGAAGTAAAAGTTGGATATTCCCCTCGCTCACGCCTAGATGGCAAGATGATTTCAGCAAAAGATGCCGTCTCAATCATTTTCACTTTGATTACTCACCGAGCACTGAAAGCGAGACGATAATGCGCAACGCTTTAATCCGTAACTCTGTAGTTGCTGTCATTTGGTGGGCAATCTTCTTTCCGGGCTTTTATTCATCGGATTCATTTGCCGCAGTTAATATGGCCAAGTCTGGTGACCTAGTAAATTCATACACTGCTTCATGGGCAATCTATGTTCGCGTCTTCTCACTTTTTGGCCACTTCATTGGTTTATTAACTTTGCTTAACGCTTTGATCTTGGTTTATTCAGTAACCAGATTTTCATACGCCCTTCTCTCCAAGAAAACTGCAGCTATTTCGTCCTTTGTCTTAACCCTGACGCCTCTAGTGGCCGGCATGGGCATCACGCTCTGGCATGACATCTTGATGACCGCAGGACTATTGCTTTTGGCTGCTTTTTTCACGCTCTTTCGCCAAGGCAAGAACTACGCAAAGAGCGACTTCTACTCACTTTTAGTACCAGGCGCGGTCCTGCTTTCATTCAGACCAAATGGACTACCAACCTTCATAGTCTTTGCAGTTCTTACTTTAATTTTCGCCAGACGTAAGACTCTCATTCGCCCACTGGCGCTGGTTCTGGCAATTACGGCAGGAACCACAATCTTTAATTCTCTAGTTGTTGTAGGCGCAGATCCGATCAATACCCACTATGCACAAGAGTGGATGCGAAATGACATTTCATGTTACGCAGCAAACCCAGCTGGTGCTGGTTGGGTTGAGAAGAATATGCCAGGAGTTGGCACAACTCAAAGCTGGGCATCGCCAGAAGCGTGTGTTTTCTTAAATCGCTATGGGTTAGCCCCAGCAGATCGTGAAAAATCATATGCAGTTGTGCCCGCAGCTTGGCGCAAACTGGCACTCTCTGACCCAGCATTTGTTTTGAAAACTCACTTTGACCGTAATTACTATGTGGTGCCACTACCAATTAATGGCTTGCCAAGTATTCCTTTCTTACACAGCACGATTGAGACCGCGGGGCTCGGTATCGAATGGGCAATGCCAAGTGTTGCTGAGAAAGCTCGGGTAATTATGCGAGTTGGTAATGCGCTTCGACCTATTTTGGCTTACGCCGGTATGTGGCTATTGCTAGTTCTTGGTGCGCTAGTTTTGCTAAAGCGCAAAGAGTGGCTGCCAACTTTTCTAATGGGCTTTTCACTTCTAGGCATTCTCTTTGTGTTTGCGCCAATCCCAGATGGCAGATACGCACTTTTTGTATTACTGGCTGGGCAACTACTACTACTAGGTGCAGTTGTTGACGGTATTGAGCGCTTGCAAAATCGAAATAGGATCACCTCATGAGCCGCCGCCCTGATGGATTGCTTAACCACAATGTTCTAGAAGATGACAAAGGCCCACAAGATGCTTGCGGTGTCTTTGGGGTCTGGGCACCGGGTGAAGAGGTCGCAAAACTAGCGTTTTATGGGCTCTACGCCTTGCAACACCGAGGTCAAGAATCAGCCGGTATTGCAACCTCTGATGGCGAGCGAATTCTGATTTATAAAGATATGGGTTTAGTTTCACAAGTATTTACTGAATCAGATTTGGCTGTACTTAAAGGAAGCCTCGCAATTGGCCACTGTCGATACAGCACCACAGGATCAAGCACTTGGGTTAATGCACAGCCAACTTTGCGCCCCACTAAATACGGCACGATTGCACTTGCACACAATGGCAATCTAACTAACACCGGTGATTTAGCAGAGCTAGTTTCAAAGTTAGATCCGACCCCTGCTCGCAACGGTCGTGGAGCAACAACTGATACCGAAATCATGACTGCTCTAATTGCTTTGCAAAATGAGAAAAATGTTGAAGCAAGCGTGCTTGCTGTGCTGCCACTGCTTGAAGGTGCGTTCTCGCTGATCTTCATGGATGAACACACGCTATATGCAGCGCGTGATCGTCACGGTGTGCGACCACTAGTAATCGGCAAGCTAGAAACTGGTTGGGTAGTTGCTTCCGAGACCGCAGCCCTAGACATAGTCGGCGCCGCATTTGTGCGCGAAGTTGAACCTGGTGAATTTATTGCAATTGATCAAGCTGGTTTGCGTGCACACCCATGGGCACCGGCTGAACCAAAAGGTTGCCTCTTTGAATATGTCTATTTAGCTCGCCCTGATACAACGATTGCTGGTCAGGGAATTCATGCAACCCGCGTAAAGATTGGTCAGCAGCTTGCTAAAGAATTCCCAGCCGATGCTGATTTAGTTATTCCAGTTCCCGAATCTGGCACGCCAGCTGCGATTGGTTATGCCAAAGAGTCAGGTATTCCATATGGTCTTGGTTTAGTTAAGAACTCATACGTCGGTCGTACCTTTATTCAGCCATCACAGACCATTCGCCAATTAGGTATTCGCCTAAAGTTAAACCCACTGCGCGAGATCATCGAAGGTAAGCGCATTGTGGTTGTCGATGATTCAATTGTTCGGGGCAATACCCAACGCGCCATCGTGCGCATGTTGCGCGAGGCTGGTGCTGCTGAAATTCACGTTCGAATCAGCTCTCCCCCAGTTAAATGGCCTTGTTTCTACGGTATTGATTTCGCTACTCGTGCTGAGCTAATCGCAAGTGGCTTGGGCGTTGAAGAGATTCGTCGCTCAATCGGAGCTGACTCACTCGGTTATGTTTCTATCGAAGGTTTAGTTCAAGCAACGTCAGTACCTGACTCAAAACTCTGCACAGCCTGCTTTACCGGTGTTTACCCAATCACGATTCCAACTGATTTATCTGAAGGCAAGATGCGCCTTGAGATTACTGAAGTAAGCAAGACAACGGAGCAGGTAAGTGGCTGATTACAAAGACGCTGGCGTTGATATTGATGCAGGTGAGCGCGCTGTTGAGTTAATGAAGGCAAGCATTGCTAAAGCATCACGCCCTGAAGTTATGGGCGGCATTGGTGGCTTTGCAGGTTTATTTGATGCAACAGCGTTGACTAAATATAAGAAACCACTTCTTGCGACTTCAACTGATGGCGTTGGCACTAAAACAGAGATTGCTCGCATGTTGGGTAAGTACGACACGATCGGTGAAGATCTAGTTGCTATGGTCGTTGACGACTTAGTTGTTTGCGGCGCTGAGCCACTTTTTATGACTGATTACATTGCAGTCGGCAAAGTTATCCCAGAACGTATTGCTGAAATTGTTAGTGGCATTGCCCGCGGCTGCGAAAAAGCCAACACCGCACTAATTGGAGGGGAGACTGCAGAACACCCTGGGTTACTTGGCGAAGATGAATTCGATATCGCCGGCGCTGCAACGGGCGCGGTCGATGCCGACAAATTACTTTCAGCAGATCTTGTTAAAGCTGGCGATGTCTTAATCGGTATGCCAGCTTCTGGTTTTCACGCCAATGGTTATTCGTTAATTCGCCACATCGTTAAAACTAAAAATCTTTCGCTCGAGTCTAAATTTCTAGACACAAATAAAACTCTCGGTGAAGTTCTACTAACCCCAACTGAGATCTACACACTTGATTGTTTAGCGTTGATTAAATCGCTCGGCACTAACTTGCGCACTTTCGTGCATGTGACAGGTGGCGGCTTAGCCGAGAACACTGCTCGCGTTATTCCGGCCGGACTTTGCGCCACCTACGACCGCAGCACTTGGGCGCTGCCCGTTGAGATGGAGTTCATGGCTCGCATGGGCGAAGTAAGCCAGCCCGCCCTCGAGCGCACCTGGAACGCAGGCGTCGGCATGGTCGCAGTCGTTGCCCCAGAGGTGGCTGATTTGACCCTGAGATCGCTGGCAGCCCGCGGCATGAAGGCCTGGATTGCTGGCGAAGTACGCTCAAATGAGGCCTCAGCACGCTCGACTTTGGAAGGAAACTACCAAGCGCGATAACCTACGCGTCTTGACGGATACAAATTTGAAAAAGGAGGTCGCCCATGGGTCGCGGCCGCGCAAAAGCAAAGCAAACTAAAGTTGCTAGAGATTTGAAATATAACTCTCAAGATATGGATCTAGATCGCCTAGCTAAAGAACTACATGGCGAAGCTCCAACCACAGATGAGAATGATAACGACGACCCTTTTGCTGAGGGCAATTACATTCCTCGCGCTTAATTACTAAGTTAGTTAGCCTGTAACTCATGACGCGCAGAACTCCTTATGTTGCAGCACTGCGCATCTATGAACCACTTTCGGCATTTGAACCAGCAGATCGTTTGCTCTGGGGAGAAGCATTCCCGATTTATTCAACGGTAGAAGATGAACAAAACCGTGCCATGCAAAGATTAATCGCGCCCACATATTTTTCTAATGTGGCAGATGGTGCCCACATTCTTGATCTCGAAGATGTTCGCTATGTGTCGCCTTGGTCAACATCGACTAGAAGTTGGGCTGCCTATGACAACTTCACTGACTCAATGCCGAGTACCGTAACTAAATACTTTTTCACACCAGCCATCGAAGAGTTAATCACTAGCGGTGCTGACTACATTGATAACAAAGTGCCGCATATCTTGACTGAAACCTGGATGATTCCGCCACGTTGGTTCTCACTCTTCACACCGGATGAACGAATGCGCGGCGCTGATAGCAACGGTGCTTTCTCAATTGCTCGCGCCAAGATCTCAAATGCCAAAACTCGTTGCATGTTCACGCATGACACAGTTGTTAACGCTTTTGGCGAAGGTGGCATCGAAGAAGAGATTCAAGATCTGCACGACTGGATGGATATGTTCCACCCAAAGTCTCTGGTCGAACTTGATTACGGCGGCCTAGCTGATTACTTAAATATCGCATTAGCCGAACTTGGTGGCATCGAAGCTGATTCTTCAATTGAAGATATTCATGAATCATTAGCTGGCCTAGCCGCCAACGATGGGGCAACTGCAGGTGTTGGCTATGAACGATTGATAACCAGATGGCGCAAAGTTGCCGCCTTTGAGCAAGCTTCGTAAGAAGCCGATCGCTCACTTTTCATACCACTGCCAAAAGGTTTAGACCACTAGTTGACTGGTACATACCAAGTTTGGCACTATAGATCCATGCGTTCATGCAAATCAATTTTTCCAAGGTCTCTTCGGGTACTCAAGTTCTTTTTAATTAGCCGAATTCCTCACAAATTTGCGGTAGCTAATGCCTAATAGAAATGTTGCAAAAGACTCAAAGCACGCAACTTTGCTTGAAGCACTTGCTGAGCTTTCCGTAACGCTAAAGCCCCACTCTCAACTTCCGTCAGAGCGCGCGCTTTCAGAAGAGTACGGCGTCTCACGCATGACTCTTCGCCGCGCTATCGATGTGTTACAGGCACGCGGCTATATTTATTCAGTTCCTTCCAAAGGTTTGTTTGTGGCTGAGCCACGCATGGTTCGCACCTCTGATGTGACTTCATTGTCTGAAGTTTTGCGACATCGTGGCAACAATCCAAAAACAAAACTGCATTTAGCAGATCGAATCCATGCCAGTGAAGAAGTTGCCAAAGCTCTTGGGTTGCGAAAAGGTGATTGGGTCTATCGAGTCGAACAATCGTTTTTCGATGCCGAGTTAGCCATGGCAACTGAGACTGCCTATATTCCTACTGAGATTGCCCCCGGTTTACTAGAGCAAGATCTCTCAAAGAGCCTTTCGAGCATTTTGGCAAATCATTATGAAAAACCAATTCTGCGAGTTCAATACCGAGTTCGGTCTGTAATCCCTCACGAGAAGTTCCGTGAGCGTCTTGAACTCGCCGTTGGTGCCCCGACCTTTGAATTCTTCGCAGTTGGAATAACTTCCAAAGAGCGTTCTGCATTCCTGGTTGTTTCGTATAAACGTGGCGATAAGTACGATTTGAGCTACCAACTCGAGGTTTAAGAGAAAAACAGTTGTAATTTTGTTATCAAGTTGGCGTTGACAGCGCCTAATCTCTTGGCTAGTTTGGTATGTACCAGTTGTGAATCGGTATAGACCAAAGGGGTTGCTTTGAAGACAGATGTGCTCATCTTGGGTGGCGGCACGAGTGCCGTATCTGCAGCGCTCTCTTTAGGCGACCTTGGCGTCAAGTGCATAGTTGTCGAAGAGACTGATTGGGTCGGTGGTCAACTAACTGCCCAATCTGTTCCTTCTGATGAACATATTTGGATTGAGCAATTCGGTAGTACTGGTCGTTATCGTGAATTTAGAAATCGCCTTCGCGCTTATTACAAAGCGAACTACCCACTCTCTGCCCGCTCAAAAGCTGATCCATTCTTAAATCCTGGTGCTGGGTATGTCAGCCCAATCTGTGCTGAGCCTGGCGTAATTCACGATGTACTGCGTTCGATGTTGGCACCACATGTTGCCAGTGGCTGCGTAACAATTTTGCTCGAGCATGAAATCGAAACTGTTACCAAGAGTGGTGATCGCATTATTGGTGCTCGCGTATTAGATAAGCGAACCGGCAAATCTGTTGATATTGCCGCCTCGATTTTTATCGAAGCTACTGAAACTGGCGATGTTTTAGCACTGGCAGATATTGAGTATGTCGTTGGATTTGAAAGCAAAGCAATGACCGGTGAGCCAAGTGCGCCAGATGAATATCAGCCAGGCAACATTCAAGCTTTTAGTTCATGTTTTGCAATGAGCTATGACCCAAATTCAGATCGCACAATTGATAAACCAAATAATTATGAATACTGGCGTAACTTTAAAATGCCTTTTTATGATCACAACTGGGTTAGTTGGCATTCAATTGAGCCACGTTCGCTAAAAGAGATTATTTTTAATTTTGACCCGCTGCCAAATCTTGATCCCTTAACCGTGCGTGCAAATCAAAAAGATAACCCAGGTTCATCCAACCTTTGGACATTTCGCAGAATTTTGGCAGCTAGCCATATGGAGCACCCTGAGAAATTCACTGATATTTCTTTAGTTAACTGGCCACAACTTGATTACATAAATGGCTCAATTATTGATGTTAGCAAAGAAGAAAAAGCTAAAAACATCGCAGCTGCTAAAGATCAATCACTCTCACTTCTTTACTGGATGCAGACTGAAGCACCACGCACTGATGGTAAAACTGGCTGGCCAGGTCTCTATCTACGTAAAGATGTGGTTGATACCAAAGATGGCCTAGCCAAGCATGTTTATGTGCGTGAAGCCCGACGAATCAAAGCTCTTTACACAGTTACGGAGCAAGATATTTCATACGCTATTCGCGGTGACGCTGGTGCTAAAAAATATGCTGATTCGGTCGGTGTTGGTCATTACCGAATTGATTTACATCCATCGACAGCAGGGGATAACTACCTAGATGTCGCCTCTTGCCCATACCAAATTCCGGTTTCATCGATGATCCCAGTTGCAACCGAGAACTTAATTGCAGCAGGCAAGAGCATCGGCGTTACTCATATAACTAACGGATGTTTCCGTTTACACCCAACCGAGTGGAATATCGGTGAGTCGGCAGGAGTACTTGCCGCGCTAAGTATTCGTTCAGGTAAGAGCCCACATGCATTTGCATCAGGTAAAGACCTAAACGATCTTCAAGCACAACTTCTTCACCAAGGAGTCGAACTTGAATGGCCAACGGTCGCACCTTATTAAGAGGTTGAAACCGACTAAACAGAAAGGAAAGCAACAGTGAAAGCAAAATATCTAAAAATGATTGCAGCTGGATCCGCTATTGCTCTTGTAGCTTTTATCGGTGTTCAACCAGCAAAAGCAGCAGCTAATGGAAGCATCACTCTAAGAATGACTATGTGGTCATCAAATGCTGGCCACTTAGCACTCTTTAAAGGTCTTGCTGACGAATACAAGAAGACTCACCCTGAGATTGCAGATATCAAGTTTGAATCACTTGATTTCGCAACTTACACACAAACTCTTACGACTCAAATCGCCGGTGGCAAAGCTCCGGACTTGGCTTGGATCCTAGAAAAGGATGCCCAACAATTCCGTAGGAATAATTTGCTCCTTAACGTGCTCCCACAAATGGAATCAACCCCTGGTTATAAAGTAGAAGAGATCGCAGCTGGTTCTCTTGGGCTATGGCGTGCACCTCGAAGTGTTTATGCCTATCCATTCTCTACTTCACCATTTGCAATCTTCTATAACGCAGACTTGATTAAAGCAGCAGGTGCTGAAGATCCAGAAGCACTCCGTGTAAAGGGCGAATGGACTTGGACAAATGCAGCCAAGGTCGCAAAGGCTGTTACTGATTATCAAAAGGGCAACTATGGCCTTAACTTCCCAACCTTTAACTACACAACCTGGAATGGTCTAGCCACAATCTGGCGCGGCTTTGGTGCCGAGGCTTGGAACAAGACAGGTACAACTTGTACTTTCAACTCTAAGCAGATGAACAATGCAATGACTTTCTTCCACAGCATGATTTACAAGGACAAGTCATTCCCAGCACCAGGTGTTTCATCTGACTTCTTCGCTGGCAATGTTGGTATGTCACTTATTCAATTGAGTCGCGCAGCTAACTTGGCAAACATGAAGTGGAAGTGGGGCGTAGTGCCTCTACCTAAGGGACCAGTAGCAGATGCTCAAGCAATCGGACAAGCAGGTATGGCTGTTCTTACCAAGAGTAAGAACCGCAAGGCTGCAGCTGACTTCTTGGTCTTTGCAACTAACCCAGAAAATGCTGCTAAATACGTAGCATTCTTCCCACAATCACGTACACCTCTGATGGATCCAAAAGTCATCGCAAAAGCCTCGATCTTGAATGAAGCTCAAGCAAAGTTGATCGTGGCTGACGGAATCTCAAAGGGTCAGATTCTTACCTCTCATCCAAAGCTAAGCACCATTGAATTGACAGTTAAGTCAACCCTTGATGGTCTATGGAAGGCAGATGCAAACGTCGCTGAAACACTCAACGATGTTTGTACCAAGATCCAACCTAGCCTGCGCTAACAAATACTGAAAATGTAAGGCTGGGGTATCAAAATTGGTACCCCAGCCTTACACTCAGTAAGAACCTGAACTTTTAAATATCACTGGAGGCGCTTTGAACCAGAAGAAGTCGCATGAGATGCGGCACTGGCGCACCGGCCTCTTTATGGCCGCGCCAGTTCTTCTCGGATTTATTTTCTTAGTTTTCTATCCAGTCGTAAGTGTTATTCGAGATAGCTTCACTTCATACAACCCACTTAGCGGTGACGCCGCATTTATTGGCACAGATAACTACACGCGTTTAATTCAAGATGAAACCGCTCTTGAAGTAGCTAGGAATACTCTAATCTTTGCCTGCATTCTGGTGCCAGTAAATATGGCCTTAGCTCTCTTCTTAGCCGTTCTACTAAATCTTCATTTCAAAGGCAGAACCACTTTCCGCGCAATCTTTTTCTCACCAGTTATCGTTTCCACAGTTGCATGGACAATTGTTTGGAAATACATCTTGCAGGATGATGGCCCATTTAATTATTTCCTTAGTTTGGGCGGCGTCGATGGCCCTAACTGGTTACGCGATAATCCCTGGCCAATGATTTCAGTCGTTATGGTTCAAGTCTTTAAGAACCTTGGCATGAATATGATTTTCTTCTTAGCTGCCCTGCAAGGGGTACCCGAAGAGATGTATGAGTCTTCAGAGATTGATGGCGCAAACCGCTGGCAGCAATTCAAAAAGATCACACTGCCCTTTATAAGCCCAACCATTCTTTTAGTAGCTATTTTGACCATTGCTGGCGCTTTCCAGGTCTTCGCCCAAGTACTGCTATTAACTGGTGGTGGCCCCGGCCTATCTACAACTGTTCTTTCTTATTACATCTTTATTAATGCTTTCCAGATCTTTGATTTGGGTTATGCCAGCGCGCTGGCAGTATGTCTCTTTGTCTTTGTGATGGGTCTGACCGTCGCGCAATGGCAAATTAGAACCAGGTGGGTCTTCCGTGAGGTCTAAAGTCAATAAGCGCTACACGCGTCGCAATTCAAAACTCACAGGCTGGCGACTATTCGGTATCTACTCACTACTTCTAATTATCGCGGTGCCATTTATATTTCCAACTTGGTGGATGTTTACCGCATCACTAAAACCAATCGAAGAAGTTTTCGCTTTCCCGGCAAGTTTGATCCCTAATGATTTTCAAATCTCAAATTATGCAGAAGTTTTCCGACTACAACCTTTCTTGCGCCAATACTGGAACTCCATGTTTATCGCAATTGTGGTCACCATAATCTCAGTAACAATTTCAACTATGGGCGGCTATGCATTTGCCAGAATTAACTTTAAGTGGCGCAGCAAGCTCTTTGTAATCCTTCTTTCAGCTTTGCTAATGCCAGCAGAAGTAACTTTGATTCCAATTTTCAGATTAATGGTTAAATCTGGGCTATCTGATTCATTCTTCCCAATTATTTTAATTCCAGCATTCGGCGCACATGCCGTAGTTGGACTCTTCTTAATGCGCCAATTCTTCCTTGACTTTCCGGCTGAGCTTGAAGAAGCAGCTGAAATCGACGGGCTCTCTAGATGGCGAGTCTTCACAAAGATCGCGCTTCCACTTTCTGGCCCAGCCCTTGCTTCCCTAGCAATTATTTCTTTCCTTTATTCCTGGAACCTATTCCTCGAACCATTGGTGTTTTTAACTGAACCAAATAAATACACCTTGCCTGTGGTCTTGCCACAATTCACAGACACCTACGGAGCGCCAATCTTTAACGTGCAGTTGGCCGCAACCTCACTTAGCGTGATCCCGGTAATGATCGTCTTTGTAGTGGCACAGCGACACTTCATTAGAGGCATCACGATGACAGGCATAAAGAGCTAATCCACGCTCAATTCCTAACCCCAACGGGTGAGATTTTTATAAAAAAGTATTGCTTTTGCCTCAGTACTAGACGGATACTTCACCCCTAAAGGTGCGAAACGGACATCGTTTTGACCATTGTGCGGGGAGAGAACGAATGACTCGACTAACTGATGCCGAAGTCCTATTAACACCATCAGAGGTTGCATCTTTATTTCGTGTTGACCCAAAGA
Source organism: Candidatus Planktophila sp. (assembly GCA_964202795.1). GTDB lineage: Bacteria > Actinomycetota > Actinomycetes > Nanopelagicales > Nanopelagicaceae > Planktophila. Next base: position 33,734 of record CAXNJS010000004.1, on the reverse strand, counting down.
CAGTTACTCGCTGGGCAAAAGCCGGCAAGCTAACTTCAATTCGCACTCTTGGCGGACATCGTCGCTATCGTGAATCAGAAGTTCGCGAACTATTAAAGAGTCACTTAAACACTCAAGGCTAAACCAACGCATAGGATCACTTCCTATGAACTTCTCGCTAACCCAGTTTCTGATTTTAGGGTTAGCGACTTTTCTTTTTGTCGGTGGGCTAACCCCAGTAATGCGCAAGATCGCATTGAAAATTGGCGCAGTTGATCGCCCCAACCTAGAACGTAAAACGCAGAAAGAACCAGTGCCTTATTTAGGTGGCGTTGGTATTTCGATCGGCATAACCATTGCTTCATTCGGTGCACTTTTATATTCAGATTTTTCAACAGAAACTTTCAATAAAGCACTCTCAGTTTTATTACCGGCAATTCTCATCTCTGCCATGGGTTTATATGACGACTTAAAGAATCTCGATCCATGGCCACGGCTAGCAGCCCAAAGTCTTGCTGGCATTGCTGTCGCAATTTACTTAATTGAAAATGACATTCTTGGTCAAGCATTTGGTAATCAATTCCTAAACTATGCCGTAACAATTATCTGGGTAGTTGGAATTTGTAACTCAATTAACTTTTTCGATAATCACGATGGTGGAGCGTCAGGTACGGTGGCGGTAATCTCTATCTTCTTGTTTGCGATTGCCTTTAACCAAGGCCAATCACTTGTGAGCGCACTTGCGGTTGTAACAGCTGGTGCAACCCTAGGATTCTTAATCTGGAACAAGTCCCCAGCCAAAATCTATATGGGTGATGCCGGCGCCTTGTTTCTCGGCATCATCATCGCGGTGTTAACTATTCGTCTTGACCCCGAAGTTGGCCCTCAATCAAGAGCTCTTGCAATCCCGCTACTTTTAATGGCCGTGCCAATTCTCGACACAACCACAGTGGTCATTTCTCGCCTTAATCGTGGAATTTCGCCTTTTACGGGCGGCCGTGACCACCTGTCACACCGTCTTATGCGCAAAGGCCTGGGACGCAAGACAACGGCTTATGTCTTGTGGGCAATGGCCGCAGCCTTTGGCACTGTTGCCTATGTTGCTTGCTGCGTTGAAACTTCTTTAGCAATACCTGCAATTTATGCAGCTGGTGCAATTTGGTTGCTTTCACTTGTTACTTTCCTGCGAATCCCCGCAACGGATCAGTAGTACCCTAAGCACATGAGCGAAAACCAGAACCCACCAGCAGATGATGCTCGCGCCAAGTTCCTTGCAGCGCTAGAAAAGAAGAAGAACAAGAACTCATCTCTTCCTGGTGGCGGCACATCTTCGGGTTCCAAGGTTTCTGGTTCACAAACTGGCGGCCCCGCAGCTCGTTTCCAGCGTAAATCTGGCCCTTCAGGTTCAGCGGGATAACCGCACAACAAATACCTAGACCTAGTGCATTTCTAGTGCCAGTATCTGGACATGAGAAAAGTCGCTATTTCAGTATCTGTCCTAACATTGCGCACCAACCTGGGCCACAACATAGCCCCGCTACTATCAGTTGAGGCGTTGATGTGTGTTTTAGCCCGCTAGCTGTTTTGTGGCTGTATTTTATAGATACTAGACCGTTGGTTGGTAGAACTTAGTTTCAAAATACCGCTGCGAGAGTAGAGAAATTAATATAGAAAGTGCCCCTGCTGATGCCATTGAAAAGAAACCTCCACCGATAAATGTGCGCCAGAAGTAAAAAAGAGGCCAATGGATACAGTAAAGAGAATATGAAATCTTTCCGAAAAATCTCAAAACCTTACAATTAAATACATTTGATTTGAGAGCAAAAAGGAAAACTGAACTTGCTAGCAACGCATTAAAGTTATAATAAAAGAGACTAGATGTACTTGTAATAAAAGAACTGCTACTTAGAATGATTATTAAAAATGATAGAAATCCAACACAGTTGATAAAGATTACTCTTATTCCTTTTAACTCTTCTATTTTGTCTTTCATTAAACTCATGCAGCAGCCCATTAGAAGTAGATCAAAATATGTTGTGGGAAGCGTATATGGGGTCTTTCCTGTAGCCGCAATTAAAGGGTGGCTTATTGTAATCACTAAAATTCCGATAAAAGTCCATTTTGTGGCATTTATTTTGCGATCGAATTTTCTAAATGCATAGAAGTAGAGAATTGGCCAGATGAAATAAAATTGCTCTTCAACAGCGAGTGACCAGAAGTGACCAATAGCAGGAGCCAAATCTGTATAACCGAACGTGTACCCAAAAATGTTTCCCGCATAAAGTAAACAAAAAATTGCTGATAAGACATATTGTTTTTCATCTGCAGAAGAATCGAATAGTGAAGTAAAAAGTATCAATAAAATTACAGTGATTGCAAGCGGTAAGAGTCTCCTCGCACGCCGTACATAGAATTTTTTAAGAAATATTCTTAATGTCAATTCATGCGGGGTTGATGCTGAGATTTGCCTAGAGATACTACCTGTTATGACATAGCCGCTAATAATAAAAAAAATAGCGACTCCGAGGGTTCCCCATTTATGTTTAAAATCAGGATTTATGTGGGCAAAAAAAACTAGGAGTATTGATACACCTCGAAGACCTTCGATGCGTGGATTCCACGAAGGTGATTGTGTTTTGGTCAATTTCTGCGCCTCTCCCAAGTAATTTTGAACTAATTTTGTAACCTTAGCAAATTATTGGAATATCCTTTTTCAATTAAGTGGATATACCTTCGACTTTCGGAGAACATTTCACAATTTACAACTAATTGTGGGTTGTGAGGGACTTGAACCCCCGACTCGGTGACTAAGGGTCCTCAACAATTCGTATAAGTCCTGCTCTAAAGGTGGCTAGGGCCGGGATCGAACCGGCGACCTCACGATTTTCAGTCGCGCGCTCGTACCAACTGAGCTACCCAGCCTTGGGCGGTCTATAACTTCGCACGCATCGCTGCGATCGAAATGTAAGTCCTTGCGACCCGGACGGGACTTGAACCCGCGACCTCCGCCGTGACAGGGCGGCGCGCTAACCAACTGCGCTACCGGGCCTTGATGAATATTAAGAAATATTCAAAATCACATAAGTGGCTCTTATGTCACCTTCAAAGCCGTTATTACTTGTGTTGCGTGCCCCCAACGGGATTCGAACCCGTGTTACCGCCGTGAAAGGGCGATGTCCTAGGCCCCTAGACGATGGGGACGTTTGAGGCTCGCAAATCGTACCCTTTAACGCCTCACGATCAAAACTCGATTAATTCGCACTCAGATCACCTGATTTAGAGGTTTAGAACAGCTAAAAGCCGAGAAAAGCGCGCAATATCTGCGCACTTTTCTCGGCTGATTACTAATTACTTAAAGAAGTGCCCAGCGAACTGTGACGCTTACGGTCACATCTTGCTGACCTAAGTCAACAACAGTTGATGAAGCATCTTCTGTTTTGCCCAACATTGATGGAATCGGGTAAGAAGCTGGTGCAAAGTTCTCAACGATGTAGGTAACTTTGCCTAACTTAACACCAAGTAACTTGGCATATGAAGCAGCTTTTGCTTTGGCGTTCTTAACTGCAACAGCGCGAGCAGCTTCTGCTGATTTAGTTGAATCAAGTACAAACGGTGTTACGCCATTGATTTGTAGGTTATCGCCACCGGCTGCAATAACTGAGTCAACAATGTCACCAGCATTTGCAGCGTTGCGAATAATGATGGCAAATGATTGCGAAGAGCGATAACCAATTAACTTAGAACCAGACTCTTGGGTGTAGTTATACTCTGGGTAAACAGTGATGCTCTGTGTTGCAATATCTTTCTTATCTACTTGCGCAGCTAATAGCGCAGCGCGCACAGCCGCAGATGTTTTTGAAACTTGAGCCTGTGCTTCTTTGCTGCTTGCCGCTATTACAGTGGCAGTTGCATTCATGCGAACTGCATCAGGAACAACTTTGACCGATCCATCTGCCGTAATCGTGACATAGCGACTTGGGGTACTGGCCGCAGATGCCGAAGGCATAGTTGCCAAGCCACCCACCAGGGCAAGAGCGATTGAAAGAACAGTGATATTTCGTTTAGTTGTAGTTTTCATGCCTTAATTATCTCACTTTTCCTTGTAGTCAGGTTAGATCACGCTTTGAATTCGGTGTGAATAAGAGATCACTTAGGTAGGATCAACCCATGAAAAAGATCGCAGTAACTGGTGGAGCCGGCTTCATCGGCTCTAACCTCGTTGAGCGACTACTTTCTAAAGGCCATGAAGTCACCGTGGTTGATGACTTATCTACTGGCTTAAAGAGCAATTTAGACCTTAACAAAATTACTTTTCATGAGCTATCTCTGACTAACAGAGATGGGCTCGCGAAGGCGTTAAATGGTGTTGATGCGATTGTGCACTTGGGTGCAAGAGGCTCAGTGCCAAGATCGCTAAAGAACCCAATTGCTACGCACGATGTAAATGCCACCGGCACGTTAAATGTTCTCGAAGCTGCTCGTTCAAGCGGTGCACAAGTAATCTTTAGTTCATCTTCTTCTGTATATGGTCGCAATGGCCAATTACCTAAAGATGAGAGTATGTGGCTCAGCCCGCTAACACCATATGCTGCAAGCAAGCTAGCAGCCGAAGGCTATGTGCAGGCATATGGCGCTGCTTATGAAGTCCCAGTGACTCTTTTGCGCTTCTTTAATGTCTTTGGCCCTAAGCAACGGCCAGATCACGAATACGCAGCTGTGCTGCCAAAGTGGATCTGGAAAGCAATGAACAATGAAGCCATTGATGTTTATGGTGATGGCAGCCAAACTCGTGACTTCACTTATGTGCGCACAGTTCTAGATGTTATCGAAGATGCTATCAACCGTGGAGTTCGCACCGAAGGTGCAGTAAATCTTGCTTACGGAAACCGGATCTCGCTTCTAACTACGATTGATTTATTAAAAAACCACTTTCCAGATCTAAAAGTTAACTTCCTAGGTGATCGCCCTGGTGATGTTAAAAACTCACAGAATGATCCAGTTCTGCTCAAGAAGCTTTTCCCAAGTGTGGCGCCTATTGAATTTGAGGTTGCTCTTAATGAAACAGTTAATTGGCTAAAGGAGTTTGGCCAGAGTGTTGCAAATGGACCTGCGACAGTTGATTAATTCAATATTGGTTCTAACAAATATGAGTAATCGTTAAATGTGTGGCATCGCAGGTGGAATTGGGCCGAGTGCTCCTTCTAAGTTATTACTAGATAACCAATTAGAGTCAATCAAACATCGCGGCCCTGATGACCAGGGAACCTACGTAAACCAAGGTATTGCGCTGGGTATGTGCCGGTTAGCAATTGTTGAGATTGCAGCAGGTAAGCAACCAGCATCAGATGAAAGAGAAAGTATTCACCTGGTTTTCAATGGTGAAATCTATAACTACCGCGAACTTCGCCAAGAGCTTGAGTTAAGCGGCATACATTGCCGGGACTCAAGTGAGTCCGAAGTAATCATAAATCTGTACCTAAAGCACGGTATTAGCTTTATTAACAAACTAAATGGAATGTTTGCAATTGCAATTAATGACTCAAGAGATAACTCGTTACATCTAATCAGAGATCGAATGGGCAAGAAGCCTATTTGGATTACTCAAATACAAGATGGCAGTTTGTTCTTTGCATCGGAAGTTAGGGCGCTACTGCCAGTACGCCCAGATAGAACTCTGCGAACCGAGATGGTCGCAGAGGTAATGCAATACGGATATATAAATTCACCAAATTCAGCATTTAACGAGATTAGCAAAGTCTCACCCGGGTCTTACTTGACTTGGCGTGATGGTAGTTATGAAATAGCAAAGTATTGGGAACCTGATTTCGATACCAAAGTTTCAATTTCATATGAAGAAGCACTTAGTGTAACGAAAGAGTTAATTGAAAAAGCTGTAGATCGCAGACTCATATCTGAACGCCCACTCGGATCATTCTTAAGTGGCGGCTATGACTCAACTGTTGTCACTGCCTACATGGCAAAGTTAATGAGCGAGAAAGTCCAGACTTATTCAATCGGATTTCATAGCGCTCAATTCAATGAGGCCCATCACGCTAAGCAAGTTGCTAACTTCTTAGGCACTAACCACCACGAAGAAATCCTTAGCCCTGATCCAGCACTCGTTGTGGAGAAAATTTCCCATGTTCTAGATCAGCCATTTGCAGATTCATCGATTGTGCCAACGTATTTATTGGCCAAATTTGCGCGTGAAAACTTGATTGTCGCACTAGGTGGCGATGGGGGTGATGAAGTTTTTGGTGGGTATGACCGTTATCTTGCAACACCTGTCATGCAGAAACTAAACCCGTTGTTAGGGCTAGCTCGCTCCGGATTGAAATTTGCTGGGCAACAAGCCTTTGGCAACACCCGCAAAATCAATCGTGTTGGCTCGCAACTTTCGCCCAAAGAGTCCTTAGCAACTAGATATAGCTCAATTCTATCTCTCACCCAACCTCATGAATTAACAATTTTGTTGGATAAAAGTTTTCAAAGTACCGAGGCAGAAAGTATGCGCCAAGCCCAGTTCAATTCTGGAACATATTCATCATTTGATCGGATGATTCGTTCAGACTTAGATGCCTACTTGCCAGGTGACTTACTAGTAAAAGTTGATATTGCAACAATGGCTAATAGCCTTGAACTCAGATCCCCGATGCTAGATGTGAACGTTGTCGAATGGGGTCTATCTCTTCCTCGCAAATATAAAATTAAAGGATTTGAAACCAAGCACATTCTTAAAGACGTTGCCCGCTCACTTGTTCCTGCTGAGCTTATTGATCGCCCAAAGATGGGTTTTGGAATACCGAGAGCGGAATGGCTGCGAACCGGCATGAAAGAGTTGGTTATTGACACACTAACCGATACGACAGCTACGCAACGTGGTTGGTTTAATTCAAAAGAGGTTTCAAGAGTAATTGACACTCATATGGCTGGTGAAGACAAAGACAACCTTATCTGGCCGATTTTGATGCTGGAACTCTGGGCTAGGACTTGGCTCGACTAGATAAAAGTTTCTTATAAAGCTCTTCGTGGTCATGCACTAAACGTTCTACTCCAAAATTAGACATGGTGAACTTTTGGGCTGCAGCGCCTAAATTGGCCCGCAAAACCTTGTCATTTACTAGCTTTTCCAGAGCCTTGGCTATTTCCTGAACATCCAACCTAGTGACTATTCCTGTTAAGCCATCTAAAACAACTTCGGGCACAGACCCAACATTAGTTGTCACTACAGGAAGTCCTGCCATACCGGCTTGAATCAAGCTTAACGGAGTGCCTTCATTGTCACTGGTTAATACAACAATGTCAGCCGCTGATAAAACTCTTTCGATATCGCTCTGCCAACCAAGAATTGTTACAGGTAGTCCCTCTTTCTTGATTCTCTCTCTGCACATTGCCAGTAATTCACCATCGCCAGCGATAAAGAAGTTTAATTCAATGCTACGTTTCGTTATTTCATTCACTACATCTAAAAATCTATCTGGTCGCTTGATTTGAGTTACGCGTCCAATAAAAGCGCACTGCAAATTGTCAACAGGCAAGGCAAGTGCAGTTCGTGAATCTTGCCTATCAGGCAAGATTCCAATTGCTAATCCTGGTGGCATTAATCCAAATTTACTTTTAGATCCGATTCCCGCCTGTAGCAAATCTTGCCTGACGTTGTCGCCAACGGCTAGTAATTGATGAGTAAAAAGAGCCAAGAATTTTTCGGCTATTACAACTAGTGATCGTTTAAAAGGCCCAAAGTATCCATTGAGTAAATGCCCATGAAAAGTGTGCACACGAATTGAAGACTGCAGTGAAACAATTGAAGCTATCCGACCTAAGAAACCAGCTTTTGCAGTATGTGTGTGAATTACATGAGGTTTGAATTCACGAATCTCACTAACCAAGGAAATGAAAGCCTTTAAATCTCCACCTAAGCTAACTCGACGTCCAAAACCTTGAATACGGACAGCTTTAACATCCGTTGCGACTGTGTCCAAGTAATCTGCTTCATCGTCAGCGCAATAGCCTGTATACAAGCGATGGTCGAATTCAGTTGAATTAAATCCTCGCATCAATCCTGAAACCTGAACCGCTGGACCACCCACATTCATGCGGGCAATAATGCGCATTACCCGAATCGGGTGCTCAATTGATCGACTCACGAGCCAATACTCCCCTACGTTGTGGGTAAAGATCGGATTAAACCTAGTCAAGCAAGCGGGCAAATATTTCTATTCCGAGTGGTTAGGATTGCTGACGTGAGCGCCCAAAAGACCCAAACATTGGCCATTATCGGGCAAGGCTATGTGGGACTCCCCTTGGCAATGGCTGCTGTTGATGCCGGATGGACCGTCATCGGGGTCGACAACCTTGAAGCTAAGGTCTCTCAAATCAACTCAGGCTCAAGTCCTGCTGAAGACGAAATATCATTTCTTTTCAAGGGAGAGGCGGCAGAGTGAGTCGGATTATAAATAAAATTGGGGATCCATCAGAGATAGTACTAAGGAATTTGTCACAATCACCCGAAATTGTTTTAGTGTTCCCGGTAACCGATGACAATTTGGAAAGTAGAATACGTTGGGAAAAGGTTGTAGATACAATTTATAATTCTGCTATCACAACATTGGTGTTAATTGACAAAACTGACTCAAAATCACCCTCAAAATTTTTTCAGGATAATTTTGCAATCCACGAGAAGAGCCTCATCATTCTAGGTCGTTCTAAGAAGGACACTCTCTTTGATTCTCTGGGTGAAATATCACTAAGTGAAAACATGTGGATTATTCAATTACACGACGATGACAACTGGGAGGGAATCATTACCCTACCTCAAACTCCTAGAGCAAATACGGTTTATTTTTTTAATTACTTCGTTGAAGTGGGATCTAACAAAAGAATTGAGATGTTCGATTTTACAAATCCGAATCGAATCGTATTTTCATTGGTTCCTGCTCAAATTTGGAACAAATTTTCTAGATATATACGGGATCAGGAATATCATGTCGCAGGGGCTTTTGACTACATCTTGAATTTTATGGCACAGAAACATTCTAAATTTGAGCGCATTGATCACTTTAGTTATTATTGGAGAAATCACAATTGGGAAAGTGGAAAGAAAGCCAGGGCACATCTGATAGGGCTCACTCGAAATGACGGTTGGAATACCTGGTCGACTCCAGAGATCGCGTTGTTTAATCGAACTATGGATTGCATAGTCAGTTTGAATTACATAGTAGATGAGTTATCAGTAGACGCGGTTGACTCTGAAGTGAAGAAATTTATTAATACCCTGCGAATCAACAATCGAAAGTCTGTTAAGCTTTATGGAACTATCGTAATTTTATATGTGTCAAGTATATTGCGACGATTAAATGAAAAATTCAAAGTAATTAATGTATCTAAAGAAATTGACTTTTCAAGTCAGATCAATCACCATTTGTACTTATTGAGTTTAAGGAATGTAACATCATTGGCTGAATTGAGAAAAAGAACACAGTATTTGCAAACCTTGCCAGAGTTATCAAATTTAAAAAAGAGATTTGAGTTTTGGGAGTTAATGATTTCTAAACTGGAATCAAAAAGAGCTGGATCTTAAAAAATCCATGAAACAAGATTTATTCCTAGAATTAAACTATAAAGTAGGGTGAAATTTCGAGGCGTGCCTACGCGGAGCGCCTCTTTTGTAATCAGTAGGGCTAACAAGATCAAAACCCCTATTGTAAATCTAGGGCCATATTCCCCATTCAATGCGATTCCCAAGAAGTATGTTGAAAAGGCTATGAAAGAGTTTTGTAAGTACTGCTTGCTTACTCCCGTGAGTAAAACACTATTGGATTTAGAGGCCCATACGCCAATTGCGATGTATGCCAAAAGTATGAAAACCCAAAGCAAGGGGATGGAGTGAATAAATAAATCTAGTTTATTTAACAGTGTTGACGGGAAGGTATTGTCCTTAAGTGAGTCAATTATCCAAATGAATCTGCGATGCCCTTCCACGGGGGTATCATTGTAATTACCTCCAAGTAACCCCAATATGCCTGGCCAAAGTATTTTTGGAAGGACGGCTAACGTCACTATGGGAATAGTTTTCTTCCCTAATTGCTGCATGGCCTTCAAGTAAATCACTGGAAGCACTATAAAAAAAGTCGGGTACATAAGAAGAAGAATTGCGAGCAAAAGAATAGTTCCCCAAAGTTTTGATTTGGTGAAAATAAAATCCTCATGCAAGAAATAAAAGATGAGCGCAGGAATTAGGATATTGAATATTTGGCTATGAGCTGTCCAAAAGAACTCAAAAGTTATCGGATTTTGTACTAAGATTCCGACCGTTAGGATTATAGGTAAAGTGAAACCTTTCGTAGAGTTTTTCTTGTTTGAAACAAGCACCAACACCCGAAGTACTAGAATCACAGAAATGAAAAGAATTAGTGCGTTTAACCCGATATAAATTGTGTAATGAAGCAGATTGTAAGTCTGAGGAATGCCATCTTCACCCAAATATGTAATAGGAAATTCTGGCATACCAACTAGAGTTAAAATCTTGGCAATCAAGTAAACAAAGACAGCGTGTAAGGGTCGATCTTGGATCGGACTTTGATCGTTTAAAATCCGCATTGGATTTTGCGCATCCAAAAGAAAATATTGAGCATCACAATCGATGTGGACATTCAGAATTCTAAATTTATTTATATAATAATTACAAAATTCGAAACTTGAATCCGAGATAGAAGGGTCCGGGCTATGAAGAAGCGTAATTACTTGCGTGATGAGCGAGAATAGAATCAGTGAGAAAAAAAGGGTCCGCCTCTTCATGAAGAGATGATCAAGCAAAGTGCCCATTTTTAGCTCCAGTTCTTCACACTTTTATCCAATGCTACATTAGTGGTCGTCCAATTGGTCTTTTATTTGTAGTTATTGAAAAGTCCTAGTCAAGAATTTATAGAAAATTGCCTCAGAAAAGTCACTGAAATTTACTCGAAGGTGATGAGCACTGATCGGTATTTGACTTTAGATCAAACCAAAAATCGAATTTAAGGTATGGGTAAGTCCTACTTAGTCATTCTCGTGCTTAGGTTGTTTCAAAGGGAAAGAGTTCCATGTATCATGGCGATATGCCCAGTCATGTTAATGTGGTCGGAAAAAAAGAACTTCTAACCATCATTGTTCCAATCCAAAACGAATCAACGACCATTGGCCTTTTTTTTGAACGAACAAAAAAAGTTATAGACTCTCTAAATCATGAATATGAAGTGAACTTACTATTCATGGATAATTGCTCAACGGATGACTCGCGTGATGTTGTTTTAAATTTGCGAGATCAATATCGTTTTATCTTTTTGATTGCATTAAGCAGAAATGTTGGATATCAAAAATCTATTGAGTGTGGGTTGAGATCCGCGAAAGGTGATTTATTCGTCGTAATCGATGTTGATTGTGAAGATCCTCCAGAAATGATCTGCGAGTTCCTACTCCAATATAAGAATGGCTTTGATCTTGTTTATGGAATACGGGTAGATCGAACAGAGTTATGGTTAATAAAAAAATTTAGAAAATTCTTTTACCAAATAATTCAAAAAGTAAGTGATGATGATTCGATTCTGTACATGGCAGAATTCGCACTGATGACATCTGAGGTTAGAGACGCAGTAGTAAATTCTCAAGACTCATTTCCATTTTTTAGAAGTTCAATGGCAAGAGTCGGTTTTAGGCGAGTAGGAATTCCGTATAAGCGAGAAAAAAGGATATCTGGTGAGACCCACTACAACTTTTATGGAATGTTTGTTTTTGCTGTAGCAAGTATTTTGTCTTCCACCACATTACCACTTCGCTTACCAATTTATCTTCTACCATTTTGGACAATTGGAATGCTAATTGGTTTAAGAGTATTTCTTGAGAGTGGAGTGCTATCTGCCCTCTACCTAATTATGCTTTGCGCATGCCTCTTCATAGGTGGCACATTAAGTGCAATTGCACTGTACTTGAGTAGAATTTACAAGAATAGTCTCCGTAGACCTAACTACTTTATCCAAAAGCGATTTTCAATAATGCAGTGAAACCTTTGAATGCGGGGCCTGGCAGGGGGAGATATACAAGGGTAATTAGGAGCCAATATTGTTCAAATCAAAAATTATAGTTCAATTGAATCGCGCGTTCCATGTTCTGCCGAATGCGGAACGTAAGAAAATAATTCGAGTTGTTTTCCTGCAAACATTCTTAGGATTCATGGATCTCTTTGGCGTGATTCTAATTGGCTTTCTTACTGCAATTGCAGTGAGTGGGAATCAAAAAACCTCTGTTAATTCCAGTTTACTCAACAGCTTTACACTTCCTTGGCTCGAAACCTTTAATTTTCGCACCCAATGCGTGATCCTTGGATCAATTGTTGTGATGCTTCTAATCGGTCGCACTATTTTGTCAATTTATTTTGCTAGGCGAGTAATGTTCATTCTTAGTTCACGCGGTGCCGCACTCAGTTCCGAAATGATTTCAAGACTACTTTCTCAGCCGTTACTCCTTGTCCAGAGTCGGACCAGCCAAGAGACAGTTTATGCATTAACCGTTGGTGTGGAGAGATTGGTTCTACAAGTCATTGCTACAGGAGTTGTTTGGGTTGCAGATTTTGCGATATTATTTGTGTTACTCGTAGGCTTATTGGTAATCGATCCTTTCACGGCTATCGCAACCTTTGTCATATTTTTTGCGGTAGGGTACTTTCTGTACAGGTTTATGCATGTTAGAGCAGAGAAGCTTGGAATTGAGAGCTCCCGATTAAATATCAGGAGTAACGAGAAAATAGTTGAAGTATTAATGTCTTATCGTGAAGCGATAGTTAGAAATAGACGAAATTACTATGCTCAAGAAATCGGTGAGATACGGAAAAACCTAGCAAACAGTTCTGCTGAAATAAATTTCTTACCATATATTAGTAAATATGTAATTGAAACTACCGTTATTATTGCTTCAATACTGGTCGGCTCTGTTAGTTATTTTTTAGGAGATGAATCAAAAGTTATCCCCACTCTTGCAATTTTCTTAACGGCGGGGAGCAGAATAGCCCCTGCTGTATTGCGGTTACAGCAAGGCCTAATTTCCATCAAGAACGGTTTGGGGTTAGCAGTGCCAACCTTAGACTTAATTGATTCACTTGGCAGTCAAGAAATACCATCGGAGGTTCCAACCCCATTGGAAACTTCTCATCTGGGGTTTCGTGGGAGCGTAAAATTGGATCAAGTATTTTTCACATATCCGGGGAAATTTACTCCTGCTATCGCTGACCTAACTCTAAGTATTGAGCCTAGAACAGTAACCGCAATCGTTGGACCTTCAGGAGCTGGCAAGACAACTTTAGTTGATTTACTCTTGGGTGTACTTGCCCCTGATTCAGGGACTATTGAAATTTCGAATCACCCGCCCCTATATGCGGCGTCGCAGTGGCCTGGCGCTGTCTCATACGTTCCACAAGATGTGGCTATGATTTCTGGGACCATACGCCAGAACGTAGTTTTAGGGTTTCCAGAATTTAGCAATCGCGAAGATTTGATTTGGGAAGCACTCCGAGTAGCTGAATTGCATGATTTTGTATTTTCCCTGCCAGAAAAGTTAGATACAGAAGTTGGGGAAAGGGGGACATTCTTAAGTGGGGGTCAGCGCCAAAGGTTGGGTATTGCTAGAGCGATGTTTACTTGCCCTAGAATCTTGGTTCTAGATGAGGCAACAAGTTCACTAGATGGTCAGACCGAAGCGAGTATTACTGAAGCAATTCAACTATTGAAAGGAGCAACCACGGTAGTTTTGATTGCACACCGCTTATCTACTGTGATGAAAGCAGACAGGGTTGTATATCTGTCTGGCGGAACAGTCCTGGCATCTGGAACATTCGCACAAGTACGTGCCACCGTGCCAGATTTTGAGCTACAGGCAAGAATCATGGGTCTCTAATGTGCACTACTAATGATTTGTGAATAGAGGTTGATGTACTTGCGTGCACCAGTTTCCATGTTGAAGTATTTTTCAGCTAGCTCTCTGCATCTTTCGGAAGTTCCGCTATCTTTTAGAATATGAGCCAATTTCATGGCACCTTCAACGAGATTCTTTTTTGTCCCATCCAATACTACGCCAGCATCAAATTCTTCTATAAACACATCGAGATCTCCTAAGCCCTTATTGACAATTACAGGTCGCCCGCACGCCAAAAATTCGGCAATTTTAGTTGGCATTGCTGCAGATAATGATGGCCCTGCATCAAGCCTGCAAATGGAAACACCAAAACTGTAATCCGGAATCACACGCCACATTTCTGACTGCTTTGAAATAAATATTTTACTTTCCCCAACATTTAGTTGAAGTGTACTTGACTCGGCTGGTCGAGCCCAATGAGTCTCAACGTCTATTATTTTTCCTAATTCTTGCATAAACTGAAAACTCAAATCCATATCGTAATATGAATTGTAAGTTCCCGAAAATAAAGCTCGCACACCAGTGGTAATCATCGGGCTTGACTTAAATTGTTGCAAATTTACAGCAGTTGGAACCACAGTGCGAAAGGATGGAAGGGTCACATTTCTTGATTCTAAAACAGGAATAACAGCACTAGTTAATGTAGACATCCCAAGTGAGCCTTGTGCAGCAATCCCTTCCAGTTTCCTAAAAGGCTCATACAAGGTTTTGTTTAGTAAACTTTCATTTATGAGAACTTTTTGATCAGCCCATAGGCTCCGCACATCCCAAAGGACTGGACCTTGGTGTGCATTGATAGCTCCAACTGCAGGAATATCACTTCGAGCATGTATCACTTTTGAATTCGGAATCTCTCGTCTGAGGCGGATGAGACGCTCAATGCCGCCAAATAATCCTCCTCTTCCAAAGTGTTGAAAGTTCCAAGTTACTCCAAGGGACATAAAGTAGTCTTTCATTTCATTACTTGGACTCGTTTTTTCAAAACTAATTAGGTTAATTTTCATGTCGTCTTTGCTTAACAATGTAATTAGGGGCGAAATTTGGCTACTCCCGACTCCTTCAGCAATAGAATCAATTGTCACGTAAGTTAAATCAAACTGATCAATTTTTTGCACTTTTACCCCATAACCGAATCAAAAGCGAGATCCCATTTTTTCAGAAGTGATTCCTTGCTATGTGTTTGCCGCAGATAGTCCTGCCCTTTTGTAACTTGAATTCGTGCTAAATCAGGGTCAGATAAAAGACGAACGGCGTTTTGATACCATTCATCAAGATTCCGGCAAACCGTAATTGTCTCAACTTCAGTTGACACTCGAACATAAGCGGGAGAGTCAGAAGTAAGGCATGGCAAGCCCAACCGCCACATTATCAAAAGTCTATTTTCGGGTTTAAGTCTTTGAATGGGGACAGATGTGTCAATGGGAATTATGGCGATATTGCTAAGCATGGCGGAGGACACAAGATTTGCAGGGCTCCATGGAATTACTTTTGCGTAATTTGCGAGTGTTCCTAAATGATTTTTCAATAAAGCAACCGTACTTCTCCTACTAAATCTATTCATGATTTCAAAGTACATCTCGTCAGTCACAAAACTCATAGATAGATTATTTGTCTGCGCGAGTTTAGTAATTGCTGTTGAAATTAACCCTATTCCCCCAATTGTCGCTGGCTGACCTTCCCAGAGAATTCGATAGCCCTGCTTTCCGAATGGATCGCCAAACTCAACAAAAGGGATTTCTTCATGAGAGTCTAAAATAATATGAGTGTTTAGGTTATGAGGCTGAATAAGTGCCCCCTGTTCAATTGAGGAGCAAATTACAGCTTTTGATATTGCACAGAAATCACTTACATGATGGCTAAAAGGCCTGATCTTGCCACTAATTTGGCCAGTAACACTTTTTGCGACACCACGAGCAAAATCTTCATAAGGATTTCGTGGCGATAGGTATGCATCAACCAAATCGAATATCACCGGCGCTCTACTTTTTCTTAATACTATAGAATTGAAATCTGCCATTTCGCTAGCAACAATCACGTCTACTTTTTGGGAGAGGTCAGTTACAACTTCATGACCTCTAATTTGGGCCCAAAAAAGAAGCCTTCGCCTGTCGCCAGCTGATTTCATGGATGTTGAAATTGGCCAATAGCCAATGCGCATCTTCTTCATTTTGCGATAACCCATTTCAGACCAGTGACCAATGAATCTTGCGGAGTCCAACCGGAAGTAAACAGTCCTGATTCGATTCCTGCGACATAGTTCTTCATCGATTTTTCTTCATGAAGAACCCCCCCACCCAGAGAACTCTTAGTTTGAAGAACCCGTTCAAGTACAGCCAGCACTTGGAGATTTGTATATCCTTGGGAAGTTCCAATATCAACCTCTACTGGCAAGTCATGAGAAATCATCCAAGAAATTGCCGATGCTATATCTCTAGTAGTCACCCAATCGTAAATTGAATTCGTATCCACTAGTTGAATCGGCTTGGAATCTTTTAGTGAATTGATCAAAAATGGAATTAAACGATCGCTATCTTGATAAGGACCATAAGGATAAAATATTCGAGCCCAATTAAATTTTACATTTGACTTCTCTAGAATCCTAAGTACGGATCTAAACGAAATAACTTTTTGTTCTGCATAAAAAGTTGTAGGCGAAAGTTGAGTCATTCCGGCAACGCAGGGGTTTTTTTGATCTCCGTACTCAGCACAAGTGCCCAGAACGATTAATTGTCGGACATTAGATTGGGCAACATACTTGGCAAGAGCTATTGTGAATTTTGCATATTGTGAGTTCACTGGATCACTCCTGTAAACATCCCTCTTGGTTATCCAAGCAGTATGAATTATGACTTCTGGATCCCATTCAAGAACATTCGATAGGTCTTCGAATTTGAAGAGATCACCTATCGATTGCTTATAACAAACACCTAGCTTTAAACTTCTGCTAAAAGTTTGCAAATCATGACCCTCAGTAAATAATCTTTGAGCAATCACTGACCCAATAAAGCCATTTCCGATTACAAGGACTCTCATACCGGAAATATCAATTCAGAGAGTCAGAGTATTTTTGTGCCGCATCTGTCAATGTAACTCCATTTGCGTCTTTTTCTGACATTGATTTAAACGGCAATGGCCATTCAATTGCAAGAGCTCCCAAAGGATCTATGGAGTATGAATTTTCTGGAGAGAAAGAAGAAGTTAAGCAGTAGTGCACAATTGTATCGGAAGCCAAAGTTTGAAAACCATGTGCTATTCCTTTTGGCAAATAAACTTGGGAATGATTTTCCGCGGACAATTCAAAAGTTGCAATTTTACTAAAAGTCTTGGAAGTTGGTCTAAGATCAATAATAACTTCAAATGTTGACCCTTGGAGGCATTGAACTATTTTTTCTTCAGAATAAGGCTCCACTTGAAAGTGAATTCCCCTGACTGTACCACGCAGTGGATTTATCGAGACTGCGACAGAATTCAATTCATGTTCAAGAAAGTTACCAGGAAAAGATTTTAAGAACTTTCCTCGAGAATCATCGTGGACTTCAATTTGTGAAATTTGAACTCCTTCAATTTCATGAACACTAACTAATGGCACAGATCTAAACCTCACCTAATTGAGGAATAACACACCACAGCTTCACTTCATTACTTAGATTTGACCTTAAGTATTGAGCAATTTCCTTCTTTATATTCCATGGGAAAATTACAATATCTGTTGGCGCTTCCTCGAGTAGCATGTTTGGTGAAATTATAGGAATTCCCTCTACTGGCATGAAACGACCTTGCTTCTCAGGACTCAGGTCAGCAATAGCAATAACGATTTTCGCATCACTCTGCATTGAATTCAAAAGAGTACTCGCTTTTGCAGCAGCGCCGTATCCAAAAATTCTCTTTCCTCTAAGTTTACCATCTTGCAGCCATGCGCGAAAGTTATCCAGGATGGTCGAAACTTGAATTGAAAATTTTTTCCATTCTTGGAAACTGAATAAACCACACTGGTTTTCAAAATTGCAGTTTATGGTTACAGATTCATCAATCAACTCATTTTCACTCTCACGTCTCAACCAATATCTATTTGAGCCACCATGAACGGATATTTTTTCGACTTTAAAAAGCAACAACCTTTCCTTTTGGCAGATATTTGCCACGGATGTAGCAGAAAGATACGAATAGTGTTCATGATAAATTGTATCGAACTGCATATCAATCAAAATATTTGTTAGCGACGGATTCTCGATACTTATTCTTGTCATTGGCCCACATAGGATGCCTAAACCCTGCACAAAATCAATCAAGTCTGGCACGTGAGCCATAACGTTATTTGCAATAATTAGTTTTGGATATCCACGTTCAGAAACTAGTCTAGAAGCAAGTTTGCTTGAAAAAAATTCTGAAATAGTCTCGATTCCCAAGCTCCTTGAAATCTTGGCTACGTTCTCAGCTGGTTCAACCCCAACTGCTGTAATGCCAAGAGGTATCAAATTCTTAAGAAGATAACCATCGTTACTCGCAATTTCGAGGACCCAATCTCGAGGTTCAAATTCTGATTTACTGACAAACTCTTGGACGAAGTCAGCTGCATGTTTTAAGAAAGTTGTACTCATTGACGATAAGTAGCGATAGTCAACAAAGATTCTCTCTGGAGTAACAACATCAGCCACTTGACCCAACCCACATTCTGGGCAAATCTTCAGGTGCAATGGATATTTCTCTATTCGAACATCATTACTATGGACTAGTTCGTTTGCAATAGGTAGGTCACCTAGATCAAGGCCCGAGAAAAGTTGAGTTCCCAAACAACCCCGGCAAAATTTCTCACCACGGCCTTCAATGAATGATTCTGAAACTTTCATTTAATCAACCATGGGGCGTCACCCTTATCCCAAACAGATTCCAAAGCTCTTTTATCTCGCAGAGTGTCCATGGGCTGCCACCATCCATGGTGTTCAAAAGCTGATAACTCTTGGAGTTCTACAAGATGACTCAAAGGCTCACTTTCAAAAGAGGTTGTTGAGTCTGAAATAAACTTACATACTTTCTTGTTTAGACAAAAAAATCCACCGTTGATCCAGCCCGCATCTTGTGGGTCTTTTTCTGCGAATTTTGTAACTACACCGTTGGAAATTTCAATTGTTCCAAACCTTGCAGGAGGTCGAACGGCGGTAACTGTTGCAATCTTGCCAAATCGACGATGATGATCTAGCAAATCATCAATATTCACATTCGAAAGTCCGTCACCATATGTGAGCATGAATTCACCATCTAATATTTCTTCTAACATTTTTATTCGACCACCGGTAGATGTTTCTAATCCAGTATCAACCAAATTTATATTCAATTCTGGATTCTTGGTTGTTTCAAAATACTCAATGATCACATTCGCTTTATAACCTAGCGCAATCACAAAATCTTTGTGTCCGAATCCTGAGTAGAAATTGATAATGTGCTGAAGAATTGGAATATCGCCTATCCTAACCATAGGTTTTGGGACGAGATCGGTTTCCTCGGCGAGGCGAGTTCCAAAGCCACCTGCAAGAATCACTACTTGCATTGAAATACCCTCCAAATCTTCGATAGTAAGTACAATTGTATGAACCGAAGCGAAGGGTACTATGCATTTTCTCATAACTGGGCATACCGGGTTTAAAGGGGCTTGGCTTTCTCTGATTTTGCGTCAACGAGGACACCTTGTAAGTGGCATTTCATTGAAGCCAGAGGTTGGATCATTATTTGAACGGGCCGAAATTGGGAAATTCTTAGAGAACGATATTCGCTGTGACATCCGCGAATCAGTAAAGCTCTCAGGGCATTTCAAAGAGGCAAATCCGGATGTCGTAATTCACCTGGCAGCACAGGCCTTGGTCCGGGAGTCATATAAAAACCCTATGAATACATTTGAAACTAATGTAATCGGGACAATAAATGTCCTTAAGGCGTCACAGCAGATCAGCGACCTGAAAGCACAATTGATTATAACAACCGACAAAGTTTACAAGAACATGAACAAAACACCAGGATATCTTGAAACAGACGCCCTGGGAGGGCAAGACCCATATAGTGCATCGAAGGCTATGGCTGATATTGCTGCACAATCATGGATTTCTAGTTTTAAGAATCCTCTAACTGCAATTGCTCGTGCTGGGAACGTGATCGGTGGCGGAGATGTGTGCGCTGATCGATTGATACCAGATTTAGTGCATTCATACTCTTCTGGGTTAACTCCGAGACTGAGAGCACCAAACTCTGTTCGCCCCTGGCAACATGTGCTTGATTGTTTGAATGGGTATCTAATGCTGGTCGATGCAGTAATTCAGAACAACGCTGATGGTGCATGGAACTTTGGACCGGATGAGAGGCAATACAAGACCGTGGCTGATGTAGCCAATATCGCAGGGGCCATGTGGGGCGTAGAAAAGAGTTGGGACAATGATTTAGGAAGTCACCCACATGAAGCCTCTATGTTGATGCTTAATTCGAGTAAGGCTAGAACTGAATTAGGTTGGTCGGACAAACTAAGTTTCGAGGAAAGTGTCGAGTGGACCATTAATTGGTATAAGACTGTTAGTGCGGGTAGCGATCCCTTGGAAGAAACTTTAAAGAACATTAGGGAATTCGAGTCTAAGTAATTTGTGGCTTGGTCCGGGATTGAACCGGCGACCTAACGATTTTCAGTCGTTCGCTAATACCAACTGAGCCATCAAGCCAACAAAGATCTTGCTAGCAGTTGCCTACTAGTGCGCGTGGCGCACAAATTAATTCACACGCACTACCAAAACCTTTATGATCCGGATGGGACTTGAACCCGTGGCCTCGTATCACCTTTAAGAGGTGTTAAATAATCCTGAGAATAGTGAAAGGATTGCAGAGTGAGTAATTGGATATCTAATTGCACCGCCGATGCGATGCACAATGCAGCGGTGAGATTAGCGAACGGCGCGTTAGTCGCATTTCCTACTGAAACTGTTTACGGCCTAGGTGCCGATGCAACAAATGCACAGGCAGTCGCTCGTATTTATGAAGTTAAAGGCCGCCCTGCTGATCATCCACTGATTGTTCATATTGCAGGTCTTAAATATCTCGAGCAATGGATCTCGAATATTCCTGAGTACGCAATAGAACTTGCCCGAGAATTCTGGCCAGGCCCAATGACGCTAATTTTGCAACGGAGTGATTTGGCTAGAGATTTTATAACTGGCGGGCAAAACACAGTTGGAATTCGCATTCCTGATAATTCGGTCGCTCTTGGCCTATTGGATGCATTTCATAAATTTGGTGGTGCAGGTATCGCGGCACCAAGTGCAAACCGCTTTGGTCAAGTATCGCCAACAAATGCTGCGGCTGTTAAAGAAGAGTTGGGAGATTTCTTAGCAGATACAGATTTAATTTTCGATGGTGGTCCTTCTGAAATTGGCCTGGAATCAACGATTATTGATTGCACTTCCAATTCACCCAGAATTCTTCGCCCTGGCGCAATAACTATTGCCATGATAGAAGGTGTCACAGGACTTAAAGTTTTAAATTCCTTAGAAGAGCAATCAGATGATTTCAAACAGAAAACCATTCGGGTGAGTGGATCTCTCGAAAATCATTATGCTCCCAAAGCTCAAGTATTTTTGGATCAGCCACCTGTAAGTGGTTCCGGGTTTATTGCACTTGAAAATATCGAAACTCCAGATGGCGTTATTCGCTTGGCTGCGCCTACATCAGTTGAAGAATTTGCTCGAGTTCTTTACTCAGCCCTTCGCGAAGGCGATCACCAGAGCCTTGACTCTATTTATCTTGCTCAGCCGACTGGAGATGGCTTAGCAATCGCCATTAGAGACCGGTTATCGCGTTCAGCAGAGGGAAGATAATCCGATAGTATTTTGATCTTGCTTGGCACCAGCTTAATTCTGGCGCTTAATCGAGTTAGTAAAGCAAGTGGGGCCTATAGCTCAGTCGGTAGAGCAACGGACTTTTAATCCGTGGGTCGACGGTTCGAGCCCGTCTGGGCCCACAATTTTCGATTACACAGTGGAAGGGGAAACTTTAGTGAGATTCTTCCAAATGATTCTCCAAACCTTAAGTCGTAGAGGCAAATTTATTTGGGGGACATCAATATTTTTTGGTGTGGTAGCCAGCATTCTAGAAGTGGCTTCCGCGGCAACATTTTCACTTCTTTCTTCCTCATTATTTGGTGGACGTAAATCCAACTTTGGAATCCTCGCGGAAAGTCTGCCGTTCATAATCACACAAACCGTACTCATTACGATCTTGGGCGTAGTTTTTATAGGCAAGCTTGGATTCCAATGGGTTGAATTAAATTTTAAAACGAAAGCTGCTGGAGAATTTTTTACGTCGATCTTCCGCAGAAGAGTTTCTTTGAGTCGGGAAGAAATTGAGAAATCTGACTCGCCAGTTGCCAACATGGCAAACAGGATGCACATTTTAACCCATAATATTTATTATCCATTAGGTCTAATTATCTCTGAAATGCTAATCCTAATTTTTCTTGTTCCTTTTGTTTTTATCATATCGCCTAAAGCAAGCCTGTTAGTCTTTGGCACAACCTTGCTATTGTCTATTCCTGCACTCGGAATTGTAAGAAAGAAAATCACATTGTTAACAGCAGAGAGAGTTAAAGTAGATTCAAAAGTTGACTATATAACTTATTCCGATTTTCGAACATTTTACGACCAGGGCTCATTCCCAATTGGCGCAGATAAACTCAGCAAACAGACTCATAAAGCATCGGAGCTAGACCGAAGAATTGTCAAATTAGGATCCTACTCTCGACTTTCTATTGGGGGAATTCCATTCGTGCTAAAAGCTCCTTTGGGCAGGTCTCCCCATTCATCTGGAAGGCCAAAAAATGTATCGAATCCATTCCAGCCAACGCAATTGACGGCGTAAGGCATTTTTAAGAAAATTTTTGTTGCATCTCCGGAAGCGACACCAAATTCAAAACCTAACCATTTATTATTACCGAGCGCACTCCCGAAAGTTCGCCAGAGATTTTCTCTCGAATGAAACAGTTTTGCATTTGGATAGCGATAATGCATTCTAAACACAAAATCAGCTGATAATCGAGTGACACGTTATTTCTTTCCAGTTAGAAATAGCTGGCTGATCAACAATGAAAATAGAATTCGTTTGACTCGTTTCTGTCGAGTAAGGCGCATAGTCTTTCTTTTATTCATTTTGCAATCACCAGCCTTAGGTTTCCGAAGAAAGTTTTCATCAGGGGGGTTAATTTAACCAGTCCCGATTGAGATTTACTTCGTAAATGCTATTCAATTACAGGAATCAGAAAAGTATTGATTTTGGAGCTATCTTGGTTATAGATTACATTTTAAAGAGTTGCCAATTACCTGAGTTTTTAACCTAAAATGGCCCAAGAGAAACTATTATTTACATCATTATGCTGAAGTCGCCCATCGGAGCTTTTATGAGGAATTTATTTTTTGGCTTATTTTCCATTCTAGGGAAAAACAAGCTTCTCTCTCTATTTGCTATTTTGCATTCAGCCTTGGCAATTGGCCTTGGGCGACTTTTCGCATTTGCGCCGGACGAAAGTGGCTATTTATATACGTTCAACAATCTTTATGGGCACAGCGCCGACCCAAATCCTCAATATCAAAGTGGATGGATTACTGCGCCTAAGGCTTTTTTATGGGTAGCTTACCTACCTTCAAAACTACTTACTCTTCTTGGAATGCCTGATTATGCAGCAATAAGATTTCTCTCAATTGCTCTAACGCTTTTCAGTATACTTATGCTTCGTCAAGTTTATTTAAAAACATCTGATCTAACTTTGAATTCGGACAATTGGATCTTCGCTGCCTATTTAATACCTTCTGTATTTCTGTGGACAACTGTCGGCTTGAGAGAATCTTTTATCATCGCGGAAATTACTGCTTTCCTGATCGGCTTTAATTTTTTATGGGCAGGAAAGAGCATCAAAGGGGCAGTACTGATAGCGATTGGCTCATATGGATTACTTTCAACCAAAAGTTACTTATGGCTTTGTTTGATGCTTGCAACTTTAATGTGTTGTGGAGTTATCGTATTTCAAAGAGTAAGCAAGAAACTAATTCTTAAATTTTTGACTGCCGGGCTACTAATCCCACTTGCACTATTTGCTTGCACTACTTCCGTTTATGCCCTTAGTTTCATTTTAAAATCAGATATTACCGAAACGGGTAATCGTTCAGGTGATTCAATCACTCAGATTTATGTAGATGGATCTGGAAACCCAAGTGGAATTGGAAACCCAGGTGGAATTGGCGGTGGTAAACCGTCAAAGGGGGATAATCAAGAAGAAGTTAAATTGGTGACTTTTCATGGTGATTACACTTTAGTAGCGTTGTATTTCTATCTACAAGACAATCCAAATTCGATTTTTACCAAAATAATGTTGGTCTCGAAACTAAAGAACAAAGTAGAACAAATTTGGACTGAAAAAATACAACTTGGCTTAATCTACGAAGATGTTGAGGCTGGCTCAGACACATCTTCGCTCAACGGACACATATTAACTCCGGGACAAATAGACAAGCCGTTAAGTATGGTGTGGCCCACAATCGTATTCTTGTTCGGACCATTTCCTCTTATAGGGGACCCGGGATTAGCAGCTGCAGTCGCATCATTTGAATCGCCACTCTGGTGGTTGTTGTACCTAGCTTTAGCGTTTCAATTCTTTAGATTTAGACGGTCCAAATTGTTACAGGACCCGACGATGATTCTCTCTGTAATTTTCACTTTAGGTTTTATTGCCTTCAGTGCCTTAGTTGAAGTAAACCTAGGCACTTCTTTTAGGCACCGATCAGTTTTGCT
Organism: Candidatus Planktophila sp.; assembly: GCA_964202795.1. GTDB lineage: Bacteria > Actinomycetota > Actinomycetes > Nanopelagicales > Nanopelagicaceae > Planktophila. The sequence continues at coordinate 9,005 of CAXNJS010000004.1, read as the reverse complement.
AGTGCCAATAATTTTTATGTTTTTGCGGTTAAGGCAACGTTCAGTGGAAATGGCGTCGCAGACGCCTCATAGAGGGCCTTAAAATGACACATTTGACTCCTAAACCCTGAAATCCCAACATTTTGTCCCCAAACCCTTATCCTTTACTTGAGCCTTTTGAGGCTTCATGCTCGACTCTGCATTCATTTGCCTAGTTTTACGCTCATTTAAGCGAACCTAGGCCTTCGGCGAAAGCCCTTCCCCTCATATCCTTCAATTACCCCTTCAAAGGAAATTCTCAGGCTGGCCATTTATGCTGGCCTCTGAGCGTGGCCGGTGATATTTAGTAAAAAAAGTTTCTGAATGGGCACAACATTTGGCCCCCTCAGGTGTCTTAACTAGTAGAGGCAAGACGTTGTCTCTAGATAAGCGGGATTTAAAATGGCAATTCTTAAGTCGAAGGCAGCGAAAGCAGCTGCAACGACCCTTGCCGACGCCGCAACCAGCGTGACCCCAGCCCTTCCAGTCGTGCCCCGCACAGCTACATCTGACTGGTCAATTGCTGATCTAAGCGCGATCTACACCGAATACCGCACTTCACTTGTCTCACAAGCTCGCCGCATGCTTCGCGATGAAACTGATGCCAACGAAGTTGTGCAAGAAGCCTTCTTAAAGTTCATGTTGGCTGCCCCTGATCTAGATACTACTGAGCGCGCTGTTGCCTATCTACGCGCTTCAGTTAACAACTTAGCTCTTAACGTAATCCGTGCCCGTGGCGATCGCCCTAACTTGGTGGCACTCGATGCTGACACAACCCAAGAGCGTCTAGATGCAATCGCAAACGAGAACCACGTTGATATCGATACCACTATTACAGCAGCTGAAGATGCCGCGATTATCCGCGAAGCACTTTCACGTTTAACTTCAGATCAGCGCACAGCGCTAGTCATGTGGGAAATGGAAGGCCGCTCAACTGAGGAAATCGCAGCTGCCCTTAACACAACCCCAGCAAATGTTCGCCACGTTGTGGCACGCGCACGTCAATCAATGGTTCGCGTCTTGTCTGAGTGGGTAGTTGATGAGACAACCGGTGCTACTGCACTTGATTCACTTTCAAATACCTATAAGAAGGCTGCTGAGTTAGCGCAGAAATCTTCTAAGGTCGCGCTTTCTCTAATTTTAGTTGTTACCGCATTCCTTGGTTTCAACTCAATGACTGGTCGCGAAGGCGCCCTAACTCCGATTGCAACTCAGCAAGATGTAGTTGCTTCAGCCCCACAAGTTTCAACACCAATCACTGTTCCAACAGCAGCTGCAAGCGCAAGCGCTTCGGCATCTGCGACTCCAGCGCTTGAATCTCAAGCCAAGAAGTCATTTGGCATGGTTGCCGGCGTTGATATTAAGACCGGTAAGTTAACTTTTGCTGGCCTTGATAAAGATGGCATCCCAACTGGTTTCACAGTGACCGATGCCAGCAAGGTAGTTGGCAAGTTATTCCTTAATAAGAATGCGGTTCCAACTATGACTGCAGGCGGAATGCTTCTAAGCGTTCCAGCAATCACCGCCAATAACGCAACCGGCCCAAATATCTTGTTGTCACAAACAATCAAGGTCGATGGCACCGGCACTACATATGAGCCAGCTCCATCAGTTGGCATTGCAGGCAGCTGGACCCCACTAACTCTTAGCGCTACTAACACAGTTATCGATCGTCTAAGCAACGGTAACTACTTAGTAACTTCAACTATGACTGTTGATTCAGTTGTTGATATCGATTTTGTAATTGCAACTGGTGTTCGAGGTTATGACCTAACTGCAGCGCCAAAGACAATTACAACTCGCTTGGTATTAAACCCAGGCAAGACTCAAATCTTGGCTCAAGCAATTTTCATCTCTGAGCCAATCACAGCGAAGGCGGCAAAATAATGAGCCGCTACGCAATTAAGTTTCCCTTCCGCGTCCGGATACACGGTGGGGAATTTGATGAATCAGCACGTGCGATTCATCGAGAGGATGGCCTAAAAACTATCCAAGCCGAATCAGGGATCGTCCTTGAATCGACTATCGAAAGGAAACAAATGTCTACAAAGACAACTTTCAAGCGCATCGCGCTTGTAACTGTTGCTGCGTTGGGCTTTGGTGTTCTTGCTACGGCTCCTTCAAACGGCGCTGCTGCAGGTACTGCGATGCTTGGTGTTACACACACACTTTCAGCTTCGACAACCACAGTCACAGCGGGTACAGCAGCAAAAGTAACCCTTACAACAGCTGGTTACTTTACAGCCACAGACACAGTTACTTCTGATGTTGCTTTGACAAACTTCTCAGCAGGCGTAACAGCTGCTGGAATTGTAGAAGCTCTAACACCAGCATTCACTGCAATTGACACCATCACTGCTGGAACAAACGGTGACCTAACAGTTTCAGCTGGTGGATCAAATCAGACTGCAAGCAACCTGAGCCTTCATGTTGGCCTTGGTGGAGGAGCAAGTAAGTTGATTTCTACTAACACACAGTTAGCAGTAACTCTTACAGTTCCTGGTACATACACATACACAATCACCAATATCACTAAAGCATCAGGAACTGTTGCAAACGGTGGACTTACAACACTTACTTGGACTGTTGTTGTAACAGCCCCAGTACTATTAAGCTCTGGTGTATTCATTACAACAGCTGCTGCAGCTGGATCAGCAGCAACTGCTGATGGCACAACTCTTACTGGTTCAGCAACTGCGTCAGCAACTCCAGTTGCACGTATTGACGTTAGCCAGTTCATGGCTGCAGCCACTCTGCTTACAGCTGGATATACAAAGGCAGTTATAGTGTCAGTAAGTGGTGCCGGTACAATCGGTGCAACTGCTGGTGACGCTGCTCGTGGTATCTCACTTACTCAAGCTGCCGGAACAACTACAGCTACAGTAAATGGATACTCTGACTGGTTCCTACATGCAGATGGCCGTACTGGTACATCAACAATCACAGTTACAGTTGATGGCGTTCTAGCTGCAACCAAGACCTTCAAGTTCATCGGTGCACTTGCTTCATACTCAGTAGTTGAAAGCAATAAGAACATTGGTGTTGCAGAAACTGGCACACTGACAGTTACCGGCAAGGATGCAAACTCAAATGACGCAACTCTTGGAACAGTAACTGCTGTTTCATCTGATGTATTGATCGCAACTGCTGCTGTAGTTGGTGGAGTTGTAACTGTTACTGGCGTAAAAGCTGGCACAGCAACAATCACACTATCAAACGCAGCAACAGCTGCAACAGTCACAAAGGTTGTTACAGTAACAATCCTTCCTAAGACTGCTCCTACAATCGCATGGAAGCTTGATAAAGATTCATACGATTCAGGCGAAAAGATGACACTAACAATCACAGCTGCAGGTATTGCTGATGGTGCACGTGCCGTATTCGGTACAGCTCCTTCAACAAACTTCACACTGTCAGGTGCTGGAGTAACTTGGACAGCAACACCTACATTCGCTGCTGGCGTTGCTACAGTGACACTTTACGCACCTGCTACACCAGGTAAGTTCGTTATCTCAGCAACAATCGGTCAAGCAATTGACACCGAAGTTGCGAAGAAGCTTGCTGCAGATACTGCAGATGCAGCTGCTGTTCCAGCAGTTACAACTGCTTCATACGCTGCAACCAAGGTTGAGCTAACAGCAACAATCACAAACCCAGCTCTAACAGCTGCTCAAGAAGCAACTGATGCAGCTAACGAAGCAACTGATGCAGGTAACAATGCAAAGGATGCTGCTGATCAGGCAATTGAGGCAGCAGATGCTGCAACAATCGCTGCTCAGGATGCTGCTGCAGCTGCTGAAGCTGCAGGAGAAATGGCTGTAGAAGCTGCTGAAGCTGCTGGTGCAATTGCACAAGATGCTCTAGATGCAGCTAATGCTGCAACTGATGCTGCTCTATCAGCTGCTGAAGCTGCAGATGCTGCTACAGCTGCTGCAACAGAAGCTAAAGAATCTGCAGATGCTGCTACAGCAGCAGTTGCTGAGCTTTCAACCAAGGTAGCTGCTCTTATGGCTGCTTTGAATGCAAAGATCACAACCTTGAGCAACCTAGTTGCCAAGATTGCAAAGAAGGTTAAGGCTTAATAAGCCCAAGCTTCATGGGAGTCCGTTAAAAGACTCTAAAACCGAAGCCCGGTTCCTTTACAGGAACCGGGCTTCGGCCTTTTATATGAGTATTTCGCCGATTTTTAACTAGTTATTTATATAGCTTCGGTACTCTAACCATATGAACTTAGCCAAAGCCTTGAGTGAAGCCGAAGTAAAGAAAGTTCAGACCTTTATTTTACTCGCTGGCGTCTTAACCACCTTGGCCATCTGGACCAAACTTGAAGATCCAATAAATCTGCCTAAGATGTTTGTGCTCGTTTTAGGTGCAGCGGTAGTTCTAGGTTTATCGCTTCCAGCGATTTTGAGTGCTAGGAAATTTAGTTCACCTACACAGCAAATTGGCCTTGGACTAATTAGTTTGTTTGGTACCGGCCTTCTAATTTCAACGTTAGCTACAGATGTTAAGTACACAGCAATATTCGGTGAGTATCACCGTAATAATGGCTTGCTCTCATATCTTGCCATGATCATTTTTATGGCTGCCGGATCTCTGGTTTTCAGCTTTAAATCTGCGAACAGGTACTTCACTTTTTTTGGAATCGCTGGATTATTACTGTCTTTCTATGGACTTCTTCAAGGAATTGGCGCAGATCCAGTTGGCTGGAAAATCGATTACAACCCATTCATCACGACTCTTGGAAACCCTAACTTCACGTCGGGCTTTCTTGGTCTTTCAGGCATCGCAATTCTTTATCAGGCGCTCATTGCTAAAGATCACAAATATCAGGTTGGATATGCAATTGGCTTGCTCGTAAACCTTTACATTCTGTGGCGTTCTGGCTCAATTCAAGGAGTTTTTGGTTTTGCAATTGGCGCCACCATATTAATTTTGGTGAAGCTCTGGGTGACGAATAAACGCTATGGTCAGATTGGCTTAGCCGTAGCAGGTATTGCAGGAACGCCGGTGGCTCTTGCGGTTGTAAATATTGGCCCACTGGCAAGCAAGCTTTATCAAGGAACGCTCAAAAACCGTATTGATTACTGGAACGCTGCAATTGGTATGTTCAGAGACCATCCAATATTTGGTGTTGGGGTAGATCGCTTTGGTGAGTATTACCGACAGTACGCTTCACAGATTCAGGTTGTGCAGGGGCAAAACACTGATAACGCTCATAGTGTTTATATGCAGATACTTGCAACTGGTGGCCTAACTCTGTTCGTTCCATACATCCTGCTAGTTCTATTCATTACATTTATTGGATTGAGATCGCTTTTTAAAAACCAAGGTGAAGAAAAATTCAAAGTTGGCGCTGTGTTTAGTATTTGGTTAGCAACAATTGCAATCAACATTGTAACTATTGACAATTTAGGTGTCGGAGTTTGGTTCTGGATAACTGGAGGCTTGCTCGTTGCTATTTCATCAAGTACTATCAAGAGTGAGGGCAGTGGCCAGGACCAAAAAGAGAAGATAAACAAAACAAAATCAAATAAGACAGTTATTTCCGAAAGTATTTTTCCTATTACTTATATTGCAAGCTTTATCCTAGCGACTCTGGTGCTCGTAATTACTGTGCCAGCCTTGGGAAAATCGTCGGCACTTTATAACTTTAAGAATAATGCGAGTTCTTATACAACAGATACTTATGTGCCGGCCCTTGTTTCGGAATCTAAAGGTGCCAGTAATGATCCACAGTACTTAATCCAACTTGCTAATTTAGCGCTGATTCAAAGTGCAGCAAATGAAGCTTTTGTGATGATTGATCAGGTTAATAACATAGATTCACGCTCGTACTATGGAAATTATTTCGCAGCTTTCGCGCTAGAAGCTTTGAATAAGCGTTCGGATGCGATTAAGTATCGTGAGCGACTGAAAGAGTTAGATCCTTGGAATAACGCGAGTTTAATTGAGTTGATCAAGGACTATCTGTCAGTGGGAAACACGGATTCAGCAGCTGAGATCGCTGCGCTAATAAAGCGAAATTACCCTGGCAGTCAGGCTGATACTGATGCTTCAGCGCTTTTGGTTAGATAATCTCTAGTAATTACAAGGTATATAAACTATTTTTTTCTGACAGCAAAAGTCCAAAAAGGCTCAGCTTCTGAAAATTTCAAGGTGTTTAAATCAAAGTTAGCTGATTCAAGCATCTTTTTGATATCTCCTTTATTGAATCTCTGTTCAAGGCGAGTTCCAAATCTATCGAGAGCATCATTTTCAAGCATTACAAAAGGCATTTCTGCATAGTGGTGAAGAGGAATATTGGAAACATCTTTACCGCCTTTTAGAAGAAATTTAGAAAATCTAGCAAGGGGAAGGTATATAGAAAATGCAATTAACTTTGCGATAAACATTCGCATCGCATGGGGCATTCTGCTGATTGAGAATCTGAAAACATTTACAATCTTGAATATAGCTCGATAGTAAAATGGTTTATCTTCAATTTTATAATATAGATAGCAAAGAAATGTTCCACCTGACTTGATCTTTTTACCAACATCTAGAATTGCTTGGCTTGTATCTGGTATGTGATGCAGGACGCCTAAGGAAATCGCTAGATCAAGCGAATTTTCAGGAATTGAATTATCTTCAACATCTTCATGCAAAACCTGCACTTTTGAATCCCTCAAGAATTTTTCATTCATTACCTGAACTGCTGCTTGACTAGGTTCTACTGCGTAGACTTTATAAAAAAAAGGCGCTAGACGTTCGGCCCATCGCCCGCTACCTGCTCCAAAATCTGCGGCCACAGATAATTCACTGTCGAATTCTTCAAGGTCTATTGGGCTCGTGTAAGCCATGAACTGCTTGTCCAGAGCCTCAGAGGCAATACCATTTAAGTAGTTGTATTTAGTCCATTCTCTTCCAAAATGATCTACTACTTCGTCGTCTATATTGAGGGATTTCTTACGATTCTTCATTAGCCCCCCATAGATATCTTTAAATTAAGTAGCAATTGGTACGCCATTAATTGGTTACAGAAAGATAGAGTATCGTCGTGCGTGAGAAAACATTGGCAATTATTGGTCAAGGTTATGTTGGGCTTCCTCTAGCCATGGCGGCCGTCGATGCTGGCTGGTCAGTGATCGGAATTGAGAAATCCGCTTCTCGTGTCGATCAACTTAATTCAGGTTCTAGCCCAGTTGAAGACATATCTGATTCTCGCTTAGCTGCAGCAATTACTTCGAAAAAGTATGTCGCATCGAAAAACCCGGCCGAAGTTTCAAAAGCTTCCGTGATCACGATCTGTGTGCCAACCCCACTTAATGATCAACGTGAGCCAGACCTAAAATTACTAGAAAGTGCCACTAGAGATGTTTCTCCATTTCTCGCCAATGAAACGCTCTTAGTCAGCGAATCGACGTCATACCCGGGCACCTTGCGCGAAGTAATAATCCCAATCATTAATTCATTAAAGCCAGCAAACACAAAAACTCTCTACTTTGCATCAGCCCCAGAGCGAGTAAATCCAGGCGATCCAGTTTGGGATCAAAAAAACACTCCTCGCTTGGTTGGTGGTATCGATGAAGAATCACAGAAACGCGCATTGGCCTTCTATAATTCAATCTGTGATTCAGTTGTAGCTACATTGACGCCTGAAATTGCAGAGGCCGCAAAGATTCTTGAGAACACTTTCCGGTTAGTAAACATTGCGATGATCAATGAATTTACGCAGTTGTGTAGCGCTCAAGGAATTAATGTTCATGAAGTAATTAATGCTGCAGCCACCAAGCCTTATGGCTTTATGCCATTTAGACCTGGTGTTGGAATTGGCGGCCACTGCATTCCCGTCGATCCTCTCTACTTAACTTGGTGGGCTCGAAAGGGCGGCCAAGTAGCTAGCCTGGTAGAGCGCTCGGATGAAATCTCTAATCAAATGCCCATCTACGTCGCAGAACGGGCTTTAGCGCTCGTCAAGGGATCAAAGGCCTCACCTAAAGTTCTGATTATGGGTGTTGCTTACAAACCAGGTGTAGGCGATGTGCGTGAAACCCCTGCGAGCGCCCTACGAGCAGCTCTTGTGGCTAGAGGCGCTGAAGTTGCCTGGGTAGATCCTCTGGTACCTCTCTGGGAGGGCACTAAGCCAGTTAATGAGGCATGGGATTGTGATGTTGCAATTGTTGCGACTAATCAGCCAGGTCTAGATGTTAAATCTTTATTGGCCCGAGGAATTCCAGTTTTGGATTGCACTAACAATTATGGCGAACGAGCTGGGGTAGAACTACTTTAATTTTTTAGTTTTGTAAGAAGTCAGCAATATCTGAAATCATCGTTGAAAGATCACGCTTAGGTTCCCATCCGACTAAGGATTTGATTAGTTCGATATTTGGAACTCGACGCTCCATGTCTTCAAAACCATCACCGTAGGCTTCTTCGTAAGGCACATAGACAATTTCACTCTTTGAGTTTGTATCTGCAATAACTTTCTTTGCTAAATCATTGATAGAAATCTCAAAATCATTGCCAATATTGATTACTTTGCCAACTGTGTTTTCAGCGAAGGCAATTCGAACGACTGCATCAACTGCATCTAAAACGTGGCCAAAACATCTAGTTTGTTCACCGTTACCGTAAATCGTGATTGGTTCATTCTTAAGTGCAAATTGGACAAAGCGAGGTACAACCATGCCATAGGCACCCAGTTGCCGTGGGCCAACTGTGTTGAAAAATCTAACAATTCGAGTTTCAAGCTTCTTCTCAACCCAATAAGCATATGCTAGAGATTCATCAATCGCTTTTGCTTCGCTATAAGACCAGCGCAAAGTCACTGGCGCACCCAAAATGCGATCATCTGATTCTTTAAGCGAATCAGAAACATTCTTTCCATAGACCTCGCTGCTACTTGTTACAAATACTGGCTTCGAATACTTGTGGGCAGATTCAAGAACATTTTCAGTACCTCGAATATTGGTCATCAAACTATCTAGCGGGTGATTTACGATGTT
>CAXNJS010000003.1:0-55950 GCA_964202795.1 Candidatus Planktophila sp. | reverse complement strand
ACAATTAAATGCCTCCTTCATCGTTCCAAGCGTCTTTGATCCTCAGGTAGTCACAGCGGTTGCAGCGGCGGTAAAGAAGAGCTGTTAATGGATTTCTCCTCTTATCAAGGGTTTTTAAGCTCGATGGCCCCGTTTTTGCTCTATATCTTTATGGGCGTAATCATCTTCTTGGAAACCGGGGTGCTAGTTGCCTTCTTTATTCCAGGCGATTCACTTTTATTCTTCGCTGGGCTAGTGGCGGCTTCGACAAATAACGTAAACATCTTGCTTCTGGTATCAGTTATTTTCTTCGCAGCTTTCATGGGAGACCAAGTTGGGTTTGCACTCGGTCGCACTGTCGGACGCCCATATCTAGAAAAAAGTAAGCGACCTGGATTCCTCAAGATGATTGCACGTGCTGAACGTTTCTACGCGCGGTACGGCTGGTGGGCAGTTGTGTTTGCCCGCTTCTATCCTTGGATTAGAACTTTTGTGCCACCAATTGCTGGTGTCTCAAAAATGAATTACTACCGCTTCTTAACTGCCAATGCTCTTGGCGCTTTTGTTTGGGGAGTCGGAATGACTTTGCTGGGTTACTACGCAGTTCAATTCCCTTGGATTGATGAAAACTCTAAATTAATTGCACTCTTTTTTATTGCGCTTTCGCTGGTTTCCGGATTCGTGAATTACCTACGCCTCCAGCGATCACCCCAAAGTAAGTCATAACTATCCCGGTTACTAAATAGGCGCTGACATTTACACCATTTGTTGGTGAGATTAAATCAATCACTAGTGAACCAACTAGTTGACCGCCAACGCTAAATAGCGTGAAAGTTAGAACTCCTAGGTGCTGCACAATGGTTGAAGTAAAAGCAATATAGATAACACCAATTACACCGCCGGTATAAATCCACCATGGACCTGCTGGCAGTGGTGCGAGTTCAGACCAATTTGCAATAACTGCGATTACTAAAAGAATCACCAAGAAGCTGGTGCCCATCATGAAATTTAGTAACGAAGTAGTAAAGCTCTGTTTGGAGTATTCGTTAATCTGACCGTTAAGCGCTCTTTGCACACCAACGATGGCACCTGCCAAAACCCCGAAAAATACTGCCCACATTGATAAATTCTTAGCATCAATGCGATCCCATACTGAGACTAAGACAGCCAATACCGTTAAGGCTGCTGCCGCAATTCGACGTCTGGAAATTAATTTCTTACCACCGCCAGTTAAACCAATTCGATCTACATATAAAGACATGGCAGTTTGGCCAGCAATGGATGCAACTGAATAGATTGCCACACCAATGATTGGCACGATTTGGGTTTGAAATGCGACAAAAGTTCCACCAAGAGCGCCGGCAAATAAGCGCCAACGAGGAATCTCTTTAGCTTTAACTGCCACGCGTAGATTGGTGATTCCTTCTTTTATGCCCTTATGGAAGAGTGAAATTGCCGTGATTATTAATAAACCCGACCCAAATGAAACCAGTGCAGCTTCAAGTCCATTATTCAACCGATAGGAAAGTTCGCCGTTAGCACGCGCCTGAAGCGCGATCATTAAACCGGAAAGTGCTGCTAATAAGTCAAGACGCATTACTTGTCTATGCCGTGGAATTCTCGCTTATCAGCGATCCAATCCATTAGTGCAAATAGCACGCCTGATGCTACAAACGTTAAGTGAATAACGATGCGCCACTTAGTGCCACCTCCTACATCATCTTGGCCAGCAAGTTCGATGAAATCCTTTAACAGTTCGATTACTGAAATTGCAACTAGTGAACCGATTAACTTTATTTTCAGACCAGAGAAATCAATGGTTCCCATCCAGTGTGGGCGATCCTTTGATTCAGCTGCCACATCAATGCGTGAAACAAAGTTTTCATACCCAGCAAAGATCACCATCAGTATCAAATTTGCGAGCAGGGTTAAGTCAAGAAGTGCTAAAAGCTCTAAGGTGAATGTCTGTGCAGTCGCTTCGCCGATGTGTAGAGTTATGTGATAGAACTCAACAAGAAAGCGCCAGCAGAGCAGGACCAAAGCGCCAACAAGGCCTAGATATAGCGGGGCCAATAAGAAGCGCGCCCGGAATAAGATTATTTCGATGGCATTTGTCAATTTATCCATAGGCCAAAGTTTAACTAATTCTGGCAATAAAAAAGGGTGGCTCACTGTGAGCCACCCTTTCTTATTAATAACTGTTACTTAAATACATCATCCCATGATGAAACAGTCATTAGATACCAGCCGCCGCCTTCGATAGTGCGCTTATCAATTGCAGCCTTCGCTGTAGTTGACTTGTGCGCTAGGTCAGGACGAGCCTTTGAGGCAAGAGCGTGGATCTGAGTGTTAAATAGGTAATACGAGTTCGTATCACCCTTCTTTGCAAAGAGATCTGTAGCTTCGATAATTCCAGAAGCTTCCTCATCGTTTGTCATGAACTTTTCAGCACCCTTTACGAAGAATTCCTTGTTGAATTCAGAGATTACAACCATCTTTGAATCACTTGGTCGGAAAGCAACAATACGAGCTACTGCATCATTCCCACCTGGATCTTCTTGAATCAAAATCAGGCCGTTATGTGTAACGGCTATGTTGTCAGGCTTACTTAGGTACGGAGCCTCTGAACCATCAAGCAACATTTCAATCTTTGCGCCAAGATCAGGATTCTGACCATCAACAAATGTTAGACGCCATAGAGCGCCGCCATCACGTGAAGTTGTTGGAAGAGCTGGGTTTGGTGTGGTTGAAGTTGGGTACTTGCTTGATTCAGTTGTCACGAAGTAGAAAACGTTTGGATTACTTGGATCCCATTCGCCATCTTCAACACGTGAGAATTCGGTGCCTTGTGCAGCATGATCTTTCTGCTGATTTGCCATGTTGTCGTTCCAGATTGTCTTATTGAACTTAACCGCTACAGCCTTGTTCTTTCCAATTGTGTTACGGAAAGCTGTGTCGTTTGCAATATCTGGAATGCTTACAACGTGTAAGTCACCATTTGTTAAACCAGCCTTATCAGCAAAAGTACCTGAGCTAGTCTTAGTTCCGACGTATAAAAATAGTTGTGAATCTGAGGCAGAACCATCTTCGCTGCCTAGTACAACTGTTTTCATGCCAGGCTTTAAGTTAGGCATTAGATTTTCCCATGAAGCTGTGCCCATGCGAGGTAGTTGAATACCGTTTCCATCCATATCAAATGCGAAGCCGCGTGCGTATCCGCTATCACCATCTTCTTCTCCACTAAGGAAAATTGGATCTTCGTAACCGAATGTTGTTGCACCTGACTTATAGGCAAGCTTTCCAGCTTGAACTAAAGTTGCTGAACAAAAACGGCTAATGTTCCAGTCAAATCCTTTTGTAGTTCCGGCAGGCGCTCCACCAATTGGTGTGTTTTGGTATAAGCCTGTTGTGTAGTTGTAGAAGCTAATTTGCTTCATAAATTCTTCTGCCTTGGTTACCGTCTTGGTATTTGGTGAAATAGTCATCTTAGTAATCGATGTACCCCAAACAGCTGAATCTGATTTTGATTGCGCAACAAGTGGGCTGTATGAAGACATCTCATGCACGGTTAGAAGTGAGATTCCGCCTCTACCATTCTTATAAGCACCCATGCCATCTGGAATACCACGAAGCTGTGTGCCACTAATGGTATCTGCGGTAAGTGCAAGAGTCTTCAAATCTACTGCTGAGTTTGTTGAAAGAATGTATTGCGGCTTTGCCAGTGCTGAGTATGCAATTGATCCCGAAGTACCAAGTGCTGCAACGCTGATTACTGCCGCTACTTTGTAGCGTAGTTTCATATGTAACCTTTTCTATGCTCGCTTTTAAGTCCCTATGACTTGAGCAAAAGTTACTTTGTCACTCTGTAATAGACCGCCAATAGAGAGTGAACAAATAGCAAATCAAAGTAGAATTAATTTGCGAGAATTTCGGTAGTTACCAACCATTCATCTTCGCGTAACCCTTTATCATTATTTAAAGCGTGAAGTTCACTAGTTATTTCAATAAGCCGCTCAGCATTTAATTCAGCGTTTTCTTGCTCAGCAATTAGTTGTGAGATTTTTTCTTCTAACTTAGCTATCTGGCGTTCGATACGTGTTAAGTCTTTCTTGGCTTGACGCTGTTCGGCAGCCGTTGATGTTGATTTATTCTCTTTTTTATTTGAAGTGCCTGAAATAGCTTTTTCACGTAGCTCTAAATATTGATCAACTCCACGCGGCAAATCAAGCAACTTCTGATCACCAAGTAAGCCAACAAAGCGATCGCAAACTCGCTCCAGGAAATATCTATCGTGCGAAATAATTAGCAGGGTGCCGGCATAGCTATCTAGTAAATCTTCCAATTCAGTCAAAATCTCAATATCAAAATCATTTGTTGGCTCATCAAGCATTAAAACGTTAGGACTTTCCATCAGCAAACGAGTTAACTGCAGACGCCTTTTTTCACCACCTGATAAATCACCAACTGGGGTCCATTGTGAATCGCGGTCAAAACCTAATCGTTCGCAAAGTTGTGATGCCGAAAGTGTGCGGCCCTTCCCAAGTTCAATGTGGGAGGCAACTTTTTCTACAGCTTCAAGTACTCGCCAAGTTGGGTCGAGTTCAGTTAAATGCTGAGTTAAAAATGCAGCCTTTACAGTTACGCCAGTAACTAATTTTCCAGCACTTGGTTGAATTTCACCTGCCAGTGTGCGCATTAAAGTGGTTTTGCCCGCACCGTTAATACCAACGATGCCAATGCGATCACCAGGGCCAACATTCCAATAAAGATCATCAATTAACTCTTTATCACCAGCGCGAACTTGCAGATGATGAGCTTCGTAAACGGTGTTACCTAATCGGTTTTGCGCAAATTTCAATAACTCAGTGGTGTCACGCGGAGCTGGTTCGGCTGAGATCAGTTCATTCGCAGCATCAACTCGGAACTTGGGCTTAACAGTTTGGGCCGGCGCACCCCGGCGTAACCAAGCCAGTTCTTTACGAATCAGCATATTGCGGCGTTGATCTAGCACTGAAGCTTGGCGAGAACGCTCTGCTTTTGCTAATACGAATGCTGAATAGCCACCGTCGTATTCTTCGACTTTACCGCCGACAACTTCCCAGGTGCGATCTGTGACTTCATCTAGAAACCAGCGATCATGCGTTACAACTGTTACTGCAATATTTTTACGATTCTTTAAATGACTTGCGAGCCAGGCCACGCCTTCGACATCTAGGTGGTTAGTAGGCTCATCAAGCAGAATTAGATCAAGATCATCAATTAGTAACTTGGCTAATCCGACACGACGTCTTTCGCCACCTGAAAGAGAGAGAAATGTGCGTTCGAATAGATGATCATCAAAGCCACCAAATAAACCGGTAAATACTTCGCGGACACCAGCATCGCTAGCCCATTCATGTTTTGCTTTATCGCCCAACACAACATCTCGAACTGTTGCAGCTTTATCAGCGACATCGACTTGATTGAGCATTCCTAGTTTGACTGAATTGTTCTTAGTTACTCGTCCAGAATCTGGTTGCTCGATACCTGCAATTATTTTCATTAAAGTGCTCTTGCCAGCACCATTTCGGCCAACAATTCCGATGCGTTCGCCTTCAGCAACACCGAGAGATACGCCAACTAGTAATTGCTTGATATCAAAGGCTTTGTTTACGCTTTCGACGTTAACAAGATTGCGTGCCATAGGGGGAAAGCGTACCTTTACCGCATGAAGGTTACCGACCGAGAATATGCATTGGCACTAGATGCCGCAGACCCATTACGCCACTTCAAAGAGCGTTATGTGATTACCGACCCAGATATGTGTTATCTAGATGGAAACTCGTTGGGCCGTTTGCCACATGACACTGTTGTGGCAGTAAATGATCTTCTCACTAAGGAATGGGGGCCAGAAGTAGTCAATGGCTGGGGCCATTGGGTTGATGAAGCTCAGCCAACTGGTGATTTGATCGGGCGCGCGACTTTAGGCGCCGCTACTGGGCAAGTTCTTGCGTGCGATACAACTTCAGTGAATTTCTACCAACTTTGTTTAGCTGCAATTCATGCCCGTCCTGGCCGTAAAACAATTATTACTGATGCTGCTAATTTTCCAACCGATCGCTACATTCTCGATGGCATCGCTAAACAATTCGATTTGAAGTTAGTAATTATTGATAACGAAGATCCTAAAATTGCCGAGAATGAATTGATCACGGTTGATGTTTTAAAACCATATCTTTCTGATGATGTGGCACTTGTTACGCTCGAAGTAATTCAATATCGCTCAGGTGCGCGCAATGATATTAAGTCCTTAACTGATTTAGTTCGCAGCTTCGGTGCATTTCTACTTTGGGATGCTAGCCACGCAGTTGGTGCAATTGAGATGAACTTTGATGCTAACGGGGTAGATATCGCAGTTGGTTGCACATATAAGTATGGTAACTCTGGCCCAGGTGCACCGGCATGGTTATATGTAAACAAGCGCGTGCAAGCTGAACTACAAGTTCCAATTCAAGGTTGGTTTTCACAAGCTGATCAATTTGGCATGGGTCCAGTATTTGAACGCGCCGAAGGTATCCGTGGGTTTCAAATTGCTAGTCCTTCTTTAATTGGGTTGCGTTGCATTAAGAGCGCATTTTCAATCATTGAAGAAGCTGGCATAAACCAGATCTCACACAAGTGTGCCACCGGAACTCAGATGATGATCGAGCTATACGACGTTTGGTTGGCTGACCTAGGCTTCACGCTGCTGACCCCACGCGATGCAAATGAACGTGGCGGCCACATCTCGATCGGGCACCCAGATGCTGCTCGTATCTGCGTTGCGCTTCGACAGTTCGCCAATGTGATTCCGGACTATCGCACCCCGGATTCAATACGCTTAGCTATCTCGCCATTGCCTACCTCTTACGTGGAAATTTGGGACGGTTTTCAGCGCATTCGTGATCTAGTAACTACCCGCCAATATGAAAAGATCGAAAAATCAGATTCGAGAGTTACATGAGTAATGATCAAGTAGATCCAGCACTTACTTACGCTTCTTATCTAGCCATAGATGAACTACTTAGTTTGCAGAGACCTCTTTCAGATGGCCCGGAACATGATGAGATGCTTTTTATCATCATCCATCAGAGTTATGAACTTTGGTTTAAGCAATTAATTCATGAATTCTTGGCTGCGCAAGTTGCTTTAGAGGCGGGCGACACCCATCGCTCACTTGCACTACTAGGGCGCATTCGCACCATTATGAAAGTTTGTGTTGCTCAGATTGATATTCTAGAAACAATGACACCGCTGCAATTTAATAGTTTCCGTTCTTATCTTTCTTCATCTAGTGGTTTCCAATCTGCTCAATTTAGAAAAGTCGAAGCAATCCTTGGTCGTCGCGATAGCGCAATGGCCGGGCACCTGCCAGCAGATGTGCAAAGTGATATTTTGCTAATAACTAGTCGCAATTCAGTTTGGGATTCATTATTAGTTTATATTTCAAAACGCGGCCATTTAATTCCAGCCGATGTTCTGGGTCGTGATAAATCTGTTGCCTACGTTGCTAACCCAGTAGTGCAAGATGTTTTACTTGAAGTGCATCGCAAAGATCCCGAAAGTGCTGGCGTCTGTGAGCGCTTGCTAGATATAGATGAAGGTTTACAAGAGTGGCGCTACCGACATGTGAAAATGGTGGAACGCACTATTGGTGCAAAAATGGGCACTGGTGGTTCAGCCGGAGTTAAATACTTAGCAAGTACTTTATTTAACCCAGTATTTGTTGATCTCTGGGAGATCCGTTCCCGCTTCTAAATCAGTTGCTAGTTAGGTAACCCAGCTAAAACAATTTCAGATAACTCTTTGCGTTGACGTGGTGCGTTTTCACGCTCAAGTAAAACGCCTTCGAGTTGTTCGGCCGGGCCCTGAGTACCAATGGCTATTACAACAATTGGTGCGATTTGGGTTGGTAGTTCAAAAGTTTCAGATGCTTTCGCTGCATCAAAACCAGCCATTTGGTGGGCTACTTGGCCACGACTATGAGCCTCAAAAGTCAGTTGGCTAACGGCTAATCCAGCATCAAAGCCTGAAATTGGTCGGGGAGTTCCATCTTCATTTTGATTAACGATTGAAACCATAACTAGAGCTGATGCGCGGTTTGCCCAACTTTGATTAAACGGTGCCAAAGTGGCAAGTATTGAATTAAACACTTCATCACCGCGTACTCCCACATGAAAACGCCAAGGTTGAAAATTATTGGCAGAAGGTGCCCAGCGCGCGGCTTCTAAGATAGCTAATAGATTATCGCTTGCGATAGCTGCACTGGCATCGAAGGATCTTGGGCTTCGACGATTTGTTAGAACTGGATGTATCGGAGTTGAAGTAGTTGCGCTCATTTGAGAAATTATAGATTAATTCTTATGAATTCGCTCTTTAGAAATATTTATAGTACCTATTTGGTCATGTAATAGTAAATAATCGCAAATATTGAAAAGAGTGCTGCGCCAGCAAAGATTAAATACTTAACCCAGGTTGGGATGCCAACTTTATCGGCAGCTGTCTGCGCCATATTCTTAGTTTTATTCATCGCCCTACTAGCCCAGGCAAACTCACTGGCTAAGATTCCAAGACCGGCAAGTAAAATCAATACACCAGGGCCTGGTGCAACGAGTGCTATTGCACCTAATACTGTAATTGTTCCGCCGAGAACGCCAATAAATATACGCCAGGCTAAGTTGCCGGCTTTACTACGTTTTACAAAACCACGAATATTCATAGCGGCTCCTTCTGGGTGTTTACCACTCGACGTAAAGTCCCGTAGGCAGCAGATGCTATCTCATCGCGGCGACGACGATAATTTTCGGAAGCGCCAGAAATTAGATGCTCGTAGCGAACATCGCCATTGATTAACTTACGCATAGTTTGCGGATCAGTCTCATCGCCAAAATGAGGTGGATCAATCTTTACGATTTGAACCACAATATGAGGATTTATTTTGCGATAGACCAGAGCTAATTGACGATAAATGGCATTTGCAAATTGACGAAAGCTGGTTAAGCCAAACTCGCGTGCTTGTAAACGCATTCTGACAACCATTGCAGGCTGTACTCCATGCTTAATTGTGGCCATTTCATAGAGAATCTGTGCCGCTTCCTTGGCGCCATTTGCTTCAGGCAGTTTCTTACACATCCGGTGCAATCGCGCTCTCTCTTCCGGGTCTTGTAACAACTTTACGGTTTCGGTGATATTCGCTAAATCAGCCTGATTAGCTCGAAGCGCATAACCTAAATCGTGGCACCACTGAGCACGGGCTTCTTGATCATCGGTACCACGAATATTCGAGATAAAAACTGTTGGGACCAAGGCAGGTAATAGTTCATGCACGCCGTTATAGCCAGTTGCGCAAATAGCTGCATCAAAGGCATGCAGGACTTTGGCCAATGGGAAATACCTAACTTGCTTAATTTCAAGTCCTTCTGGCACTAATGAATTTCCATTAGCGTCGATTGGTTTTTTAGTAAGAACAACTTGCAGATCTTTCCAACCAATTAAACCTTTTAGTGCCGCTGTCATTTTTTCGTTTACATCGCTATCGCCGGTACCTAATTGCACAAGAACTGCTGGACGATTTAAATCAATGCCTAACGCAAGTCGTGCTTCATCGCGATCGAGGGCCGTGGATTCTTGATATAACGAAACAGCTGAAGTTACAACGGCATCTTTACGATTCTTAGTTGGGCCATGATCATAAACACGAGCAAAATCACCAGGTTCTATAATTGCATCCATCATCATTGATTGCAGACCTAGCGCTAAACCTTGTGGCTTCTTCTGCCATAGACCACGTCGAACCCAAACTAGCGCTAAATCATTCTTTCTCAACTTGGCCCCAATCACGCCTGGATAAGGAACTACCCCATCAAAAGATAAAACTTGGGCATCGGTTTCTTCAATTAGGGCAAGCAAACGATCGCGCAAGTAAGCGTCCCAAAGTTTGCGCGGCATCCAGCCGCGATCGCGACCTGGAATATATTCACAACGAACGCCAACAAAATTAGGAACTTCGGCAACTCCGCCAGCCATTGAAACAATAATTGGGTTAGCAATCTCTTTTAGTTCAAGGGCGATTGCGCTAGCGCGAGCAAGGTGGCCCATTCCGACGCCATTGCTGGTAGCCAGAATTATTGTGGGTTTTTCCGCTTGCGGACTCATAGAAGGAGAGTTTATCGCGTAAAAAAGATCAGGGGCACACCCTTTGCAGATGCGCCCCTGATCATTAATCAGTTATTAACCGTTAAGCAACTTTCTTAACACGACCATCAAGTGCTGGGAGTTGGGTGACTTTTCCAGCAGCTAGATCAGCCTTGAGTCCATCTACGAATACATCAAGTAGTGAACCCATAACCTTGGCTTTCGCTGGCGAGAATACATTGAGGTATCCATCACCACCATAAATAATAAAGTCAAGAGTTGTAAGGGTATAAACAGTTTGATCCTTTGCAATTGCAGTTCCATCGTTTTTAGTTACCGAAACGATGCGACTTCCGATTGCCTTGGTTGGATCAAAGGTGAACTTGAAGCCAGAAATTTGTGGGAATCGACCATCACCAGGATAGCTTCCACCAACACCGTTTTCTAGCGCCTTCCATAGATTTTCACCAGTAACGATTGTTGTTGCGACTTGGTTACCGAATGGGTAAACAGTTAACGCATCTCCAAGTGTTACATCAAATGGGCCAGTACCGGTACGAACCAACTTTGGATCAGCTGGTATGTACGTCTTCGCTGGGAAAGTATCACGGATACCGCCGCCGTTAGTTAACACAAAGTCTGTCTTGTACTTTGCGCGAAGTAGGTCAGCGATATAAATACCCATAGGGTTTTCACCAGATCGTTCAACTGATGGAGTTCCACCGCGTGGGAATATGCCAGCAACAGAACCTATCTTTACATCTAACTTGCCAATCATTTGGTCTTTGTACTTCTTAACTAGCGCAGCTGTAGATGCATCAGCTACTACTGTTGCTACAGCTGCTTTTTTAATTGTTTCAATTGATGAACCTAGTACTTTGTTTGAACTTGTATTTACACAGATCTGTGATCTGGTGTATTCAACGCCTGAGTTCAGTGTCTGACCAACCAAAATTCCGTTATTTGCCTGAGCACCTGGAACTATGGTGGTGAATGTCTGGTGGCTGTGTCCGCCATAAATAGCAGCAGCACCCTTGATTTGAGTAGCCATCTCATTGAGTATGCCGACCGAAACTCCACCAACGCTTTCTAGCCAACCTTGGTGAATGACTGCGACTACTACATCTGCGCCAGCTTTCTTAACTGCCACAATTGCTGCATTGATACCAGTTACACCCGCTTCAATCTGAATTGTGCGCTTAACGCCAGCTGCGTCTGTGTAATCCAAGTTGCCTGGGAATATCTGTTCAATGGTGGTGTCAGTATTTGCACCAACGATTCCGATCTTTACGCCACCGCGCTCGATGATGGTAAAGCTCTTGGCAGCCTTTGTGCCTGACTTAAGCACAGCAAGGGATGAGTCACCATAGTTTGATGAGACCCACTGGAAGTCAGATGCACCAATAACTTTTTGCACGTGTGCCAAGTTACGATCGTGTTCGTGGTTTCCAAAAGTTGATGCATCGAACTTCATAAGGTTCATTGATTCAATGGTTGGTATTTCTTCGAACTCAGTTGAAATTGGTGGAGCTGCGCCAATGTTGTCACCTGCTGAAACAGTAACTGTTGCAGCAGAATTCTTACGATCGTTAGCGAATGCAGATGCTAAAACTGCAGCACCAATGTTTGATGCACTCGCTTCAATTGCACCGTGCAAGTCGCTAAGTTGCAGAACTTGAACTGATTTAATGTTCGAGGGTGATGCAACAGTTGCGAGCTCTTCTGCGGTGTAAGACATTCTTGATTTAGCGGCTACTGAGAATCCGTATGCATTTACTGCTTGCACAACTGGAGTTCCGCCAGGTTGG
This sequence comes from Candidatus Planktophila sp., assembly GCA_964202795.1. Classification (GTDB taxonomy): domain Bacteria; phylum Actinomycetota; class Actinomycetes; order Nanopelagicales; family Nanopelagicaceae; genus Planktophila. The sequence continues at coordinate 44,011 of CAXNJS010000003.1, read as the reverse complement.
CCGACAACAACTGGCATGGTTACATATGAACGACCATTTGCAGCAACCATTACTGGACATGAACCAGAACCGGCTGAAATTACATAGTGTGTAATAGCTGGAGTTGCCTCTGTTGGCGTCCACTTAACCATGATGCCTTGTTTCCATAAATATGAGGTGACATTTGTCGGTGCAGAAGGCTTTGCGTAAACAACTTCAGCCTGTGCGATTGGAGTAACCATAGTTACCAATAGAGTGGCGGCAACGGCGAATATGCCGAAGCTCAGTTTTTTGCGTGTTTTAAGGGTTTTATTCATAACGCGGATCCTACATAAATCATGTTAATTTCTTGAAAACACGCGATAAACCACGCATGAACTAGCCTCCCCGTTGCTTAAAAGTTATAAACCGCTAAACTTCCCAAGTAACAAAATTTATAGGAGTAAGGCACTAGGGGCTTCGAGATCGTCTTGAAGTCGAAAGTGCAAAAAATGAAAACCACTGCGAATCATCCGCAAACGTTTAGATCAGTTCCTGCAACATCAACGCCAGTCTCTAAAACTCGAGTCGCCGCTCTGTTAGACCAAGAATGGGCTCGCTTTAAAGAAGGAACTGGCAAATCTGAGATTGAAAATGCCGTAGCTATGGCGACCATGCCTATGGGCGTGCCATCTAGCTTCCAGCACTGGGACCCATACCCAATTTCCATCGTTTCAGCGCAAGGCGCTTACATGATCGATGTCGATGGCCGCAAATTGCTCGATATGTCGATGGGCTTTGGCGCCATGTTTGCCGGCCACTTAAACCCGGCAGTTGTTGCTGAAATTACCGCCTCGTTAAGCGAAGGCATGCTTTTTGTAACACCTTCGCCAATTTCTCGTGATGCTGCAGAACGAATTTGTAAGCGCTTTGCAATCGATCAAGTGCGATTTGCTAACTCTGGTACTGAAGCAACGATGTATGCAGTGCGTTTAGCGCGCTCTTACACTGGTAAAAATGCAGTCGTAAAACTTGAAGGTGGATACCACGGTTCATTCGATCCATTAATGGTTTCTTGTAAGCCAAGTTTGTCTCAAGTTGGCGACGCTGATAATCCAACGCCGGTTCCAAATGTCGGAACAGTTCCTGGTGATGTTTATGTCGTGCCATTTAATAACATCGAATCGTTAGAGCGAGTATTCCAAGCTCATGCTGACAAAATTTCTTGCTTTATTCTTGAGCCAGTTCTCGAAAATATTGCAATTGTGTTGCCAGATGCTGGCTATCTCGAATCTGTCCGCCAACTCTGTGATCAATATGGAATCATTTTGATCTTTGACGAAGTCAAAACTGGCTTAACTGCTGGCTACCAGGGTGCTGCTCAGCGTCTTGGAGTTAAACCAGATTTGATTACGCTTGCTAAATCAATCGGTGGTGGCGTTCCAGTTGCTGCATTCGGTGGAAAAGCAAAATATATGCAAGCAGTTACCGATGGTCGACTTGGTCATTTCGGTACTTTTAACGGAAACCCACTTGCAATGGCCGGTATTCGTGCCATCGATGAGATTTGTACTCCTGAGGCTCTTGAAAAAGCTGAAGCGTTAAATCAACAAGCACTGGTACGTATCAATGAGATTATTGATGAGTACAACTTGCCTGCACACACCGTTGGTTTTGGCGTAAAGGGCTGTATTACTTGGTCTACAACACCGGTACGTAACTACCGCGATTACAAAGCAACTGATTTCCAAGTAGCTGAACTCTCTTGGTTATGGTCGCTAAACCGCGGAATTATCACGCCTCCGGGACTTGATGAACAATGGTTGATTTCGTTGGCACATGGCCAAACTGAAATTGATATTTTGGTTGAAGATTTTAGATCTTTAGCTAAAGCGCTTCGCGACTAAATTTTACCGCGCACAAACTTTTTGAAATTACCTAGGCCATTGGTCTTGCCATAATTCTTAAAGTAGAACGCTGTACGCACGATTGGCGCCCAAGATCCAAATACGCGCTGGAAAACTTGTGCTCGTGCTAAGAGATCTCGCTCAGTACCCCAAAGGCTGCCTGAGCTATCTTTCGGGTGGATTGCAATTGTGATTGGCAAGAACATTGCGGTTCCACCCTTGTTTAGTAAATCAGCGATGAAGATGTACTCATCACCAATATAATTACTCACACCAGCGCCAAACTTTTCATCGAAGTAAACGTCTTTAGCTTTGATGCTCTCGACGCGGACAATCATTTCGTAAGTGGCTGCTTTTGCCGAGTTGAACTTGGTTAATTGAACTTTCTTCTTTGAATATCTCTTACGTAGCGCCCCGGTTGTATCAATTGCTTGCGCTAGAACTAGGTCGCATTCCGGATGCTCTTCTAAATAAGCAACTGCTAACTTAACGCCCCGGTCCAGGAAAACGATTTCATCATCTGCAAATAGTAAGTACTTGGTTTCGGCGCTGCGGAGCACGGTATTTCGGCTTTTAGCTACGCCAAGTTCAGAGGACTTGATTGAATCAAATTTAAAATTGGTAGGTAGCGGATCAGTCGAATTATGTGGATCTTGAATAGAGATAAAAACCTTGTGCGGAACACTTACATGTGGTGGTTCAATATTATTTATGCGTTCTGAAAGAGTCGAAAACCCAATGGTTAGGAGTTCATCACTCACTATGGGTACGAGCCCTAGCAAATCGCATTAATCCGGTAGAAATTCCAGAAAGATTTGAATTCTGCATGCGCAGGCCAAAGAACAAAACAACCGTATTAGAAGCGCTGATATCTCCGATGTAATTAAAGTAGAAAAGTGCTCCCAACATAAATATCATGGCAATTCCAGATAACAAGATACCTATCTCGCCAGATTTAATACGAGTGCCGACTCTAACCACATTAGCTACAGGCGTCTTATTTTTCTTTGCTTCAACAAAACCACGTTGAGCTTCAATTTGTTTCTTAAATAGGCGCCCAATAACTTCGAGCACAATTACGATCATTATTAGATTAATCAGAGCGAAAATCCAGTTAACATAAAGGAAGAAAGATAGAACAACTCCCATTTGGGTCAAAGTGCTTGAGATATGGGTTAACTCAAAAGCGAGAGACCAACGCCAATTATCTTTTGCCATGCTTAATTCAGCATCAGTTGCTTTGAAAGCTTTATCAAACACTCGCACACGATAGATGCGTTGAGCAAACTGGCCCGCCCTGGTGAAACCATAAAAAATGAAGAAGCTGGCTATCAATATAAAGAGGGTTGATTTAGCTAACTCATCTTCATTTAGAATAATTTGAGTGAAAAGTTTTGCGACTAATAGTTCAGAAACTGAAATGAAAGCTGCGATCAGGATTAAGCTGATCAAAATTAGCCGGTATTTTGAGGTAGGGAAAAGCTCGAGAAGACTCTTGCGCAAATTCCACAAGATTACTTTCATGGCAGTCCCTTATCTGAACATAGATTAAGGAGAAATTTATCGTATGCGGCTAGTTATTACGAAGTTTTGTTGATGAAGTGATCGCCAAAATATGGCCGGCAGTTACGAATAACGCAATAATCAAAGCAATTTGCAGCGAAATGGCGAAACTTCCGAAGATTGCTATATACATCGTGAATTCAACAGAATGGAAGATGCGATGTGCTGGTAAGAAATTGAAAGCTTTGCGAGCTAATCGAAGTAAACCTTTGCGGGGCAAATTAACACCTTTGGCATCTTCTAGCTTTGGCAAACCAGAGAAAGCGCGAGCCACATGAACTGCGTCATTTAGCGCCTTATTAATAATTATTAGAACAGCAAGCAATGCACCTAAGTATGGGTAAATGCTGGAAGTAATTGGTTGGTTAGGCCAATCAGCTAATCGCAACCCAAAACAAATCGGAATCAAACTTTCGGCACCGTAATGACCTAGCTTGTCTAGGAAGATTCCCATTGGCGATTTGGTGTTACGCCATCTGGCAACTTCGCCATCGCAGCAATCAACCAACATTTGTTTATGACTTAAAACTAAAGCTAGCACGATTCCAAGCCAACCTTGGATTAAAAGGGCCGGGCCAATCGAGGCGCCTACCAAGATCATTAGCCAAGTAACACCGTTAGCCGTAATTGGAGTGCGCAGCAGAATACGAGTTAGATATGGCGAAATTTTCCGAAGGTATAAATCGGCAATCCAATGTTCAGCATTTGAACGACCAGTAACTGAGGGTGGTTGCGATACTTCGCGAATTTGCGCGATTGTTGGTCTTGCTGGACGTTGCTCCATTTATTTACTCCGTACTTTATGTCCGGCTACCCATTGGATAGATGAAATTACAAAAAAGAGCAGACTGAAATACCAAACTAGCGGCACGATTGACCAACCGAGAGCCAAGAAGATTCCAAGTAGCGCCACTCGACCTAAGATAAATCCACCAGCAATCGCTAACCACTTTGGTTTACGTTCCCCTTGCAGGGCACGATAAAGAGTGTCGTAATGCCCGTAAAGAATGGCAAATAACAATAAAAATGCAGCTGGACGGCTTAAATCTGTGGCCACTACTGCCCAGATAAATAAGGCACCTTCAAGTGCGCGCAAGATCGAAGGTTCCAGCCAATCAAAACGATTTGTTGAGTTCTCATTCTTAAAGAAATCTAATTGATCATCAATTAAGTTCTTATTAACGCGCAGCTTTGGCCAAGTTCGAGATTTGCGTACCCGTGAGCGAAAAATTAAAACTATCGAAATAAGCCCCAAAATAGGCATAATGGTGAAGGTAAAAGCTGCTCCGCCGATAATCGAAGCTGCACTAATTACTAACCAGCGTTCACCGATCGGAAACTGAAGTACTTTCTTTGACCAATATTCAAACCGAGATTTCTTAACTTTATCGACAGGTACGAATCCATCTGATGCTTGGTTGAAGTCAATGACTGGCAGATTAGTGCTGCGCACCTTATTAATGCGGGCAAAGTTGTAATCAGACAAGTGGCGAAACGTTTGGAAAACCATCATGCACATGGCAGGTATCCAAAGATCGCGGCCGTTCTTAGCTGCGCCATAAGCAAGAGCGAAGAACACTAAATACTCTTTAATGCGGTCTGTGATTGCGTCTAGCCAAGCGCCGAGTGCTGAAAATTGGCGGGTGTATCGAGCTAACTCACCATCAACGCAGTCAATGATAATGCTTAGTTGTAACAATATGGCGCCGGCAAAAATTGTCCAAAAAGTTCCACGGCTAAATTCATAGGCCGAAAGCAAGCCAATTGCAAAAGATATTAGCGTCACTTGGTTTGGTGTCATCTTGAGGCGAACTGCAGCCCAGGTAAATAGCTTTGAGAACTTGCGTAATACAAACACTGAGAAGAAGCCATCATTGGCCCGGTTGGCCATCTTCAACCGTAATCTAGCAATATTTAAGTTGTTGATTTCTTCTTGAACTTTAGCTTTAGCACTCTCATCTGCGCTACGGATATATGGAGCAGCTGTCAGTGAAGCTGGCGAAACAACAATTGCGGCTCGAACTAATGCAACTAAAACTAAATCAATTGCCTCGCCATAAGCTTCACTACTTTTAACTTCAGCCAAAGTCGCAATTATCGACTCTCGTTGATTCTGCGATAGTCGCAGGATTCCAACAAATGTTTTATTACCACCTTCTAGCGTATGAAATTTTGAACTCGCACCCGCTACTCGATCACCAGTTACCCGGAGATCACCATGGAACATCGGCGCAACAAGTGCTGTAGTTGTTCCGCGTGGATAGTCGGTCAGTAACTCCAAATGGGGCTTGGTGATAATTGCATTTTCATCGACCAATAAGAGATCGGTATTGCTTTCACTAAAGATTTCAATGATTTCCGAGATCTTTGTGCTCTTATTAACGAAAAGAGTCCGAATATTTACGCTCACAACCTGTAATCTATCGTGCTGAGAGATGAAATTAAGACTATCTCGCTTTACAAGAAGAGGTAAAAATGGCAATTCAAGTTGTAATCCTGGCTGCTGGTATGGGTACTCGTTTAGGTAAGCCATGGCCTAAGCCATTAACGCAACTTTCTGATGGTCGCTCGATCATGCAGCAGCAGATGGAAAACGTCCATACTGTCTTTGGCGATAAAGCACGCGTAACGATTGTCGTTGGCTTCAAGCTCGAAATGATTATGGAAGCTCATCCAACGGCATCTTTTGTTTATAACGAAGAATATGACCAAACCAATACTTCAAAGAGTTTGCTAAGAGCTCTTCGCGCCAGCCAAGAAAGTGGCGTGCTCTGGCTTAACGGTGATGTGGTCTTTGATCACAAAGTTCTAGAACGAATTGCTGACCGAATAACAGCAGATAAATCCTTTGTTTGCGTAAATACATCGGCCACATCTGATGAAGAAGTGAAATATACCGTTGATACAAATGGTGACATTAAAGAGCTTTCTAAGACAGTTAAGAACGCGCTCGGCGAAGCAGTTGGCATTAACTTTATTTCTAGCCATGAAAAAGCAGATGTCATCACGCAGTTAGATGCATGTGGCGAACAAGATTATTTCGAGCGCGGACTTGAACTTGCAATTGAAAAGCATGGTCTAAAAATGGAACCGATCGACATCTCTGATCTATTTGCAGTTGAAGTTGATTTCCAAGATGATTTAGATAGAGCTAATAAAGGTCTAAAGTGAGCGAACCGTTAATACGTGCCCGAGGTTTAACCAAAACCTACGGTGACTTTGTTGCAGTAGATAATATTGACTTCGATGTTGCTAAGGGCGAATCATTTGGCTTCTTAGGACCCAATGGTGCTGGCAAATCAACCACGATGCGCATTATTGGTGCCACGTCAGTTCGCACTTCTGGCACTTTAACAATTCTGGGTAAAGACCCTGAAGTAAATGGGCCACAGATTCGTGCGCACTTAGGTGTCGTGCCACAGCAAGATAACTTAGATAATGAATTAACGGTCTCCGAGAACATCTTTATCTATGGTCGCTACTTCGGTCTTTCCTCTAGTTTTATTAATAAGAAGATTCCGGAGCTTCTGGAATTCGCACAGCTGGAAGAGAAGAAAGACACAAAAGTTGAGGCGTTAAGCGGTGGCATGAAAAGACGCCTAACTATCGCTAGATCCTTGGTAAGTGAGCCTGACATTTTGATGCTCGATGAACCAACTACCGGTTTAGATCCGCAAGCACGCCACATTCTCTGGGATCGTTTATTCCGCCTGAAAGAACAAGGCGTGACTTTACTTATTACAACTCACTACATGGACGAAGCTGAACAACTTTGTGATCGCCTAATCGTGATGGATAGAGGCAAAATCATGGCTGAAGATAGTCCGTCGCAACTCATTAAGACGTACTCAACAAAGGAAGTGCTTGAAGTTCGCTTTGGCTCTGATCGCAATCAAGAGATGGTTGATGTACTTCGTCCACTTGCTGATCGCATTGAAGTTCTTCCTGATCGGATATTGCTATATGCCACAGATGGTGAACAGTTGCTTGAACAAATTGCGGCAAAAGGAATTCATCCAAATACTTCACTAGTACGACGCAGTTCATTGGAAGATGTATTCCTTCGCCTCACCGGACGTTCATTGGTTGAGTGATGAGTACCAATATTCGCAAAGTCTCTAGATTTGGTTCATTTCATGTAGCTGAGGCGCGTATTCGCAACATGATTAAATGGGCTGGCATTATTTTGTTTGCAGCCGTTGTCAATCCAGCGCTTTATCTGGTTTCAATTGGCATTGGTGTGGGTTCTTTGGTTGATGCCAACAATGGTGTCAATGGCGTTAGTTACTTAACTTTCTTAGCGCCTGCATTGCTAGCAAGTGCAGCAATTCAAGGAAGCAGCGATGAAGTAATTTTCCCAGTTATGGATGGATTTAAATGGAACCGTACTTTCTTCGGTATGCGTTCTACGCCAATAACAGCCCGACAAATTTCTTTGGGAGTCTTTCTTGCTGCCATGTTTCGCACAGTAGTTTCCGTTGTTATCTATTGGATCGTACTTTATTTCTTTGGTGCACTTGAGTCAGGTACTGCTTGGTTGGCTATGCCAGCAGCACTTTTGGCAGGAGCAGCAATGGGCGCAGTAATGCTGGCACTGGCGGCCAAGATCGAGAATGAGAATTTCTTCTTTACTCTGGTGGGGCGATTCGTCATGATCCCAATGTTTCTCTTCTCGGGCACCTTCTATCCACTCACCCAAATGCCTATTTTCTTACAGTTTTTTGGCTGGATTTCACCGCTTTGGCACGCTACTGAACTTGGTCGCTATCTGACTTATGACTACCCGTTGTCCGGGCTACAACTTTCCATACATATCTGTGTGCTAGCTAGCATGATCGTAATTGGGCTGTTCTTATCTGCCCGCATTTTCCATAAAAGGTTAGAGAAGTAAATGACATCTAATGCAGTGGCGTTATCTGAGCGCCGACTAGGCAAATTCGGAGATAAATACTTTGCTGGCCGGCCGCAACAAGTTCTGTTACGAAACTGGCTTTCCTTTAAGTCATCTGCCTGGATTGCCGTTGTCAGCGGTTTCTTAGAGCCAGTTCTATATCTACTCTCTTTTGGCTATGGCATCGGAGAACTGGTAGGCAACATCTCTACACCCGGTGGCGACATCTCATACGCTGCTTATATTGCACCAGGTTTATTGGCAACGAGTGCCATGAATGGTGCAATGCTTGATTCAACCTGGAACGTGTTTTTTAAGTTAAATGAAAGTCGCCTATACAAAGCGATGTTGGCTACTTCGCTTGGACCACTAGATGTAGCACTTGGTGAAATAGCCTGGGCGCTAATGCGCGGTGGACTCTATGCAACTGCCTTTACGATAATTATTGCGGGACTCGGCTTAGTAACAAGTTGGTGGGCGATACTAGCGATACCAGCAGCCATTATTGTGGCATTTGGCTTTGCCTCATTTGGTATGGCAATTACCTCTTTCATGAAGTCACATCATCAAATGAACTTTTTCGAGATTTTCTTGCTACCAATGTTCTTGTTTTCTGGTGCTTTTTATCCACTAACCGTTTTCCCAGGTTGGGCACAAGCGATCATCAAAGCACTGCCGCTGCGACAAGCCATTGAATTAGTTACGCGAGCCATGAATGGTGAATTTGGAATCAACATTTTGGTCAACTTCACATATTTCTTAGTGATGATTTGCGTTGGTTTATTCTTCACAACCAAGCGTCTAAACGCTTTGTTTATGAAGTAAAACCCTTATAAATCAATGGTTTTAGAGCCAACTAGTTAAGTCTACTCCGCGCACAATCTGAACAACCAATAGGAATACCACAATACCGAGAATTCGGTATGCGATCTGGCCGTTCTTATCTGTGCGCCAACTCTTCTCTGGTGCTTTGGCAATCCAGCCCAGAATTGCAAAGAAGATTCCTGGGAAAGTCAGAATTACAAAACTCCATTTAAGGAATGTTTGTGGATTGGTGAATTGACCTTGTACCCAGTTAGCGAATACAAACCCAACAAATACCATGGCAACGATCTTGAATGCACCCTTTGGTATGAGCCAGTGAATATTTGGGAACTTAGGTAGCTTCTTGGCAAATGTCATGTTCGCAATACTTGGGAAGACAAAGAGTGCTGTTCCCAGAATTAGCTGGATATTGAAACCTACAAAAGGTGTTGCCAACATAATGAAGATAAAGGTTTTGATCATCAGAGAAACAATCTTCTGATACTGATCAGGATCCTGTAGTTGAGCAGTCACAGCTTGCAGACGCACTGGATAGTGGTAAGTAGATACATCTTCTAGTGCGATACGAGCGCCAACTAATACGGCAGACCAGATTGCAATTGTGGTTGCTTGATAAGTAATTGCCAGCTGCACTGAAGCTAGTCCATTTAGCGCATTAACCATCTTTTCGACGGCCCAGCCAGTTAGCAGAATTGCTAGTGCGTAGTCAGTGATTCGTTCCCAGCCCTCTTCACCGTTACTTACTAATCTGCGCAATGGACGTACCGCGCTTGCTAGTAGGGCAGGCGCAAAGAAGATAACCATTAAGCCAGCCACGGTTAAGAGTTCGTGACGACTTCCCATGTGGCCAGTGATGAATACGCCAAGGAAGAAGATGACAGCTGCCGTAAAGCCGGCGAAAGCATCGAGAATTCCAACGACCACAATTGCCAAAATGATTCCAAGTGCTGGAGCCATCGCTTGTGCACCAACATTTATTAGTGCTGCAAGCCCTAACAGCGCGGCAATTGGATATAGGAACCCAGCAAATGAGCCCAAAATAGCCCGTAAATAGCTGCCATCAGCCAAGGTGCGAGCCAACAATGGTGAACGTCCTGATGCTTTATAGGCAGCAGTGACAAAGAGATAATCACTCTCGTCGGTATAAGGATTCTGCCAAGTTCTTGATAGATCACCTCGACCAGGATCACGTTGAATTAGCGCTAATTTTCCAGAATCAACTGAGGCAAGATCTTCTTGCTCTTTATCTTCACCTTCAGGTTGATCTTCGCTATCTCTGCTTTTCTTCTCTTTGGCAGAACTTGCAACAGTTAAAGCAGCAAGGGCAGCAAATGCGGCAACCGCTAAATCTTTAGATTTCTCTGGTTCCTGGGCTGGGCTATAAGCGGGAAGCTCTTCTCGCTCTTTAATTTTCATTAGATCTTCATACGCCCAAAGTTCGGTAACATCGGGACATTTGTTATCCCAATGAACTTCGCCGGTTAGATTCTTACAGAAGACAATTTCCTGTGTGCTTAGCGTTCCGCTCTCATCATAAACTTCAATTTCAACTGAGTGAAATCCTGGTGGAACATCATTAGGAATCTGAATATCTAAGTCTTCAGCCTCTGATGCTGACATTCGATCAATGATCACATTATCCGCAGACCAACTCGGTAGTACTGAAAGATTCAGAAATAGCAAAACCAAAAGAAGGACTTTACGCATTATTTCTCCTTTATCTTTACAGTTACCTTGATCTTTTGACCAGGCTTTAAGTTATTAACTTTTACTTTTGAGCTCGTAGTAGTTGGTGCGATGGAAGGCTTGTTTGTAGCTTTTGGAGTCGGCTTCGGTGTCGCTGTTGGTTTCGGTGTTGCAGTCACTGTTGGTTTTGGAGTAACAGTTAGTTTTGGTGTTGCAGTCACTGTTGGTTTTGGAGTAACAGTTGGTTTTGGTGTTGCAGTCACTATTGGTTTTGGAGTAACAGTTGGTTTTGGAGTAGCAGATGCTGAAGTACTAGGCGTAACAGATGGTTTCGGTGTAGCTGTTGGAGCTGGTGTTGAACTTGGCTTGGGGGTAGGTGAAACCGTTGGTTTAGGCGTAGTTGTAGGGGTAGGAGAAACTGTTGGTGTTGGTGTTGGTGTTGGTGTTGGTGTCGGAGTTGGCGTTGGAGTTGGCGTTGGAGTTGGTGTCGGAGTTGGCGTTGGTTTTGGTGTGAATTGACCAGAGGCGGCATTTGATTTCAATTCACCGGCGCCGAGTGCAACAACTGAGACGGTATATCCAACTGCCAAGTCTGCCGGAATTACAATATTGGTATCACTTGTTGTAAATACTTGAATTGGCTTTCCTTCAGCAACTAAAGCAATTCGATATTGCGCGGAACCCGGTGCGCCCGTCCAGGTAACCTTTAGGTTTGCACCAGAGTCAGTAACTTGAACATTTGATGGATCGCGTGGTGCGATACCGAATGAAAGTGACTTAGAAGATCCGCTATTTACCGCAGCATCCGGGGTAGCAGTTGCTGAGTAGGCAAAGCCTGGCTCAAGGTTTGAAACAACTACTTGGCCAACGCCTGCGGCAACGCTTAACTTCTTCTTGGTTCCGTCGGATGCGGTAATTTCAATAATAGCGGGAACATCTATCACTTTCCAAGAAAGTGTCGCAGTAGTTCCATTTAACGCATAAGTAAAGTTCTCAATTGCATATTCCACAACTGGTTTGTTAATTGTAATTGCAAGAGTTACGGAAGTCTTAACACCATTGGCATCAGTTGCTGTGACTGTAAAGGTGTATGTGCCACTACCAGTTGGGGTGCCACTAATTTTTCCAGTAGCTGGATCAATTGTTAGCCCTGCAGGTAGCGCCCCATCAGTAATCGCAAATGTAATTGGAGTTTTTCCACCAGAAATATTAAGTGGAAGTGAATATGGTGTTCCGGTAGTTCCGGTCAATCCAGAAGTTGGCGCAGTAATTGCAGCAGCTGCCACAATTGGGCCGCTTGCCGCTGAAATATCAGTAACTGTGCCAGCGCTATTTGTGGCAGTAGCTTTCAGCCGCACATAACTGCCGATATCTGCAGTTCGAGCAGAATAAGTTGACCCGGTTGCGCCACCAACTTCAATGCAGGTGTTTACATCAGTTGGTGAGAGGCAAAGAAGCCATTGATAAGTGATGGTTGGGGCTGGAGTGCCCGTAAATGAGGTATTTGCGCTCAAAGAAATGCCGGCCATTGGAGTTCCGATTGGGACACCTGAAGAAACAACAGTTGGTGCAATAGTTATTGGTGCAGGCGGTGGGGTCGGCGCTACTGGTGCAGGAGCTGGCGCAGGTGGTGGGGTTGGCGCAGGAGCAGGTGCAACATATGCCGCTGCAATCGAGATCGCTAAAGTTAAATTCGCAGTTACTCCATTAGCGCCAGTAACGGTAATCGTAATTGTTGATGTACCGGCAGCAGTTGGTGTTCCACTTACTTCGCCAGTTGTTGAATTTAAAGTTAGTCCAGCGGGCAGCGTCCCACTCGTTAGTGTAAATGTCTTTGGTGATATGCCACCGGCTGAAGTTGGTGCCATTGAATAGACTGAGTCGACGGTTCCGTTAATTCCACTATTAGGAGCCACAATAGTTAGCGCAGCAGTAGCTAAATCAGTTACTGGTGAAATTTCAGTTATCGAACCACCGGTATTAGTGGCGGTACCCTTAACTGCAATGTATTTGCCAACTTGGGCAGATGTTAAAGTAAATGTTGTACTAGTAGCGCCCGAAATATCAGTACATGTAGAAGGATCAGTTTCTAAGGTACAAGCCACCCATTGATAGGTAACTGTTGGGTTTGGCGCACCGCTGAATGTAAGTGCAGCAGTTAAAACTGCTCCTGTGTAAGGAATTCCGATTGGTTTTGCTTCAGTGTTAACAGTTGGCGGAACTATTGCCGCAGGAGTTACTGATGATGAAGCAATTGAAGCGACTGATTCACCATTTATATTCAATGCTTTAACTGTAAATGTATAAGCGGTTCCATTATCGAGGCCTGAAATGTTCAGAGGTGAAGTAGCACCTGTGCCTGTGACTCCATTGCTGGCAGTGATTAAATAACCAGTAATTGCCGAGCCGCCATTGTTAACAGGTGCGGTGAATGAAACTGTTGCACCGCCGTCTAAAGCAGCGGCGGATACTGCTGTTGGCGCATTTGGCACAGTTGATGGGATGACAGCGCTAGATGCCAATGAAGCTAACGAGGTACCAATTCCGTTTGTGGCAGTTACTTTAAATGTGTAAGGAGCACCATTAGTTAAGCCAGAGACCGTACATGTCGCGATTGGCGCTAGCGTCGTACAGGTTCCCTTTGCAACATTGTTTGCGTCATAGGCAGTTGCGGTGTAACCAGATATTGCAGATCCATTGATATTTGCTGGTGGATCCCATGACGCCGTAGCTAATGCATTTCCAGAAACAGCGGTTACTGAAAGCGGAACCGATGGTGCTGCATTAATCGCAGCAGCTGGTGAAGCAATCGATGCAGTTGATGATCCGATCGCATTTGTTGCGATAACTTTAAAGGTGTAATTGTTTCCAGCTGCTAAATTACTTGAAACATCACAAGTAACCGCAGGCGCTGTTGCGGTACAGGTAGCACCTGTAACTGCATTGCCATCAGCATCATATGCTTGAACTGTATAGCTAAGAATTACTGAACCATTTGATGATGGTTCAGTCCAAGTAACAGTTACCTTGCCGGTTCCGGCGGTTACTTCAAGGCTAGTTGGAGCATCGGGGGCTGAAGCTGGAATGATTGTCGATGTGGGAATCGAAAGTGATGATGTAACTGATGAACTATTTGCAGTTGAATTCGTGACTGCTTTGAATGTATAACTTGAACCGTTAGTTAACCCGCTTACTTCACAGGTGCCGCCAGCCGAAGAAGTCGTTACTGTGCAAGTTGAACCACTTACTGCACTACCTGTGCTGTCATATGCCTGCACTGTGTAACCAGTAATGGTCGAGCCATTTGCTGCTGCGCCGCTGAAAGTAACTGTTGCTTTTGTGTCACCGGCAGTTGCTGAAATCGTGGTTGGCGCAGACGCGGCACCTTGAGGGATCAAAGCTGTGGTGGCGCTGGAAGCTAGTGAATTACCGACGATATTGGTTGCTACCGCTGTAAATGTGTAAGAAGTGCCATTTACTAGCGTAGAAATATCACAGGCGAGTGGGTTGGCATCTGCGGCAACAGTACAAGTGAAGCCACCCGGTGAAGAAGTAATTGTGTAGCCAGTAACTGCAGAACCACCATTACTTGCAGGTGCGGTGACGGTTATTGTTGCTGTGCCTGGCGTGCTCGATGAGGCACTTATCCCTGGTGCACCTGGAATTGTCTTTGGAATAGCCGCAAGAGATGCGGTTGAAGCATCTGAAGTAAATAGCGCGTTCTCGGCAACCACCGTGAAGGTATATGCAGTTCCATTTGTTAAGCCGGTTATGTTGCACGCTAATGGGCTTGGGAATGGTGCAACTAATTCACATGATCCACCAGCAGGAGATGAAGTAATTGTGTACTTAGTTGGTGCTGATTCTGCAGAATTCGCAGGTGCTGTGAACGAAACGTTTGCGGCTCCGTTTGAAGCAGTGGCAATTACGCTACTTGGTGCGTCCGGCTTTGCAAGTGGTTTAACTGCAGTAGATGCTGCTGATGAACTTGTTGTTCCAGTTGCATTTGTGGCAGTTGTAGTAAAAGTATAAGAAGTGTTATTTGGCAGCGGTGAGATTGTGCAAGTAAGAGCTGGTGCAAAGACAGTACAACTTGCACCACCAGGGGATGCCGTAATTGTGTAAGAAACCACATCGCCACCGCTGCCAGTTCCGGGATTAACTGTTACAACTGCGCTGCCATCACCAGCAACTGCAGTTGGTGCAGCTGGCGTATTAGGTAACGCAACAGTCCATTGCGCAGTTAGTTGCGTGTTAACTACTGGCATTTGGTAGGAAGTGCTCGCGGCAATAACTTGCGAACCATCTGACCAGCCCGCGAAGTTATATCCAGTGCGTGTGAAACCTGTGCCTGCGGCTAATTGAATGCTTGCTCCACTTGCAGCGCTTTGTGCAGTTGGTAGTGAACCGCTGGTTTTAATACCAGCGTAAATAACGGTGATTGTGGCTGCTGCATATTGGGCATAGAGCGTTACGTTGTCAGCACCCAGTATTAGTTGAGCACCAGCACCATAAGAAGTTCCCGAACCATTAGCTGCAGTATTCCAGCCTAAGAAGTTCTGACCCGCAGGTGGAGTTGGCGCAGTCGCTGACAAATTAACGATCTGACCCATATTTCCAGTTTGTAGCGCTGGTGCACCAGAACCGGTTTGAGCATCGAAAGTAATGTTGTAATTCTTAAAAGTCCAAGTTGCATAAAGAATGTAGTGGTCATCGCTAACCGTGTATGAACTTGCAGCAGCTACAGATGTAGCCGGACTTCCTTGATCTACCCAGGCAACAAAATCGTAACCAGTGCGAGTTGGTGCAACCGAAGTTGTGATTACTTGGCCATTAGTACATAGACCGGCAGCTCCACTGTCGATACATTCTTGATCAGTATTAGCGATGTTTGCATCAGTCGATATTCCACCACCTAATATGTAACGAACATCGTAAACGCGATTCCATTGCGCCGTAAATGTTGGCACGTTTGCAGTCATGCGATATTGCGAACCAGCTTGATATGCAGCAGTTCCATCTGACCAACCAGAAAATACATAGACATTGCTATTGGCGGTGACCGATGCGGTAAGTGAAGCAGGCAGGGTATAGAGCGAACCAAATACCGCACTGGTATTTGCAGGCAATGTGACCGGAGATGCTGCTGCAGCATTTGCTGTACCGGCTGCAAAATTAATATTTATAGTTGAAAGCGCCCACTTGGCATAAAGCGTTGTATTTGCACTAACTGTGTATGGAGATGAAACTGCAGTGCCGGTTGGAGTTGTTGACCAACCATCAAATGCGTAACCGCTCTTAAGTAGATCACCAGCTCCAGCTAGGGTAATGCCAGTTGCACCCGTTACGTAACTGGCAAGTTCCGGCGCTGTTCCAGCAGTAGCACCGTTCTTGTCGTAGGTAATTATGTAAGTGGCTATCCATACTGCTGTAAGCGTCACATTTGCAGTACCAACTGTGTAATTAGTGCCTGCCGTGTAGGTATTTGTGCCATCTGACCAACCACCAAAAGTAAAGCCGGTCTTAGTAATTCCAGTAGCTGCAGCAAGTTGGAAGGTTTGCCCAATTGTTTTGGTGCCCTGGGTTGGCAACGTTCCAGTGGTTGCGCTATTTAGTGAATAAGTAACTGTGTAATTAGTAGCTGTCCATTTAGCAAAGAGATTTAAGTTAGCTGAAACCGAATATGCTGCTGCAGCTGCATAGTTAGCACCACTGCCATCGGCGGCGGTATTCCAACCAGCAAAGTCATAACCGGTCTTAACTAAAGTGTTTGCACCAAGGATGCTGTAATTAGTACCGCCACTTGTGTAAGCACCATTGGCAGGTGTTGCTCCAGAAGTATTTCCGTTGCCGTTATATGTAACTGCATAAGTAATTGCTGTCCAAGTTGCATAAACAATTGCCGTAGCAGTTGGTGAATAGGAACCACCGGCTGGGCCAATTAAAGTTCCGCCACTTGCTGCGCTGTACCAACCTGCAAATGTGTAACCGTTTCTGGTTGCTGCTGGAAGAACTAGTGGTGTGCCAGCATTGAAGGTCGCACTCGCTGTTCCTGTTGTTCCACCATTAGCTGCGACGTTATAGGTAACTCCGAAACCTGCCGGTGTCACGGTGGTTGATGCGGCGCCCGCAGTTGAGGTGCCACCAGCATTAGTCGCAGTGGCTGAGAACTTGTAACCAACTGTGTTATCTAGCCCGGTAATTACACAACTTGTTGCCGGTGTTATTACGGTACAAGTTTTTGCAGGTGAAAGTGCAACCCCACTCGAGTTGAGAGCCGTGATTGTGAATGAAGCTGGTGCTCCGTTTGTGGCCGTATTTAGCAAAGATGAAGTAATTGAAATAGTTACTTCACCGTTTCCAGCAGACGCGCTAACAGTTGGGACAGCAGGCGCTTTTATTACCCAAATCGCATACAAAATTACATTTGAATAAGCAGTAATTGAGCCAGTATTTCCGTAAGCAGTGCCTGTGTTATCGGCTGCGGTGTTCCAGCCCGTGAATGTGTAGCCAGCTCTGGTGATTTCGGTATTAGTAACTATTGTTGAAGCGGTTCCTGCAACGATCGCTAAGTTTGTCTTGGTTCCGGTGCCGCCGTTTGCATTGAAAGAAACTGCAAAAGACAGAGCAGTCCATTTCGCGTAAAGGATTATCGAAGCTGCTGGCGTATAAGTTTTAGTGGTGGTTCCGACGATAGTTGTATCAGCTGGGTTTGAATAAATAGTTCCTGAAGCAACTTGGGAAGTACTCCAACCATCGAACCTATAACCCGTGCGATTTAGAGTTCCAACCGCCGAAGGGACTAGCGCGGTGCCACCATAATTAAAACTCTGAGAAGCAGTTGCCGGTGCACCATTTCCGCCATTGGCGTTATAGGTAACTACATAGACATTTGGTGTCCACGATGAATACAAAAATAGGGGAACTGTTGGAATAAACGGTGACGGGATAACGGCACCACTACCGTTAGTTGTAGCTAAAGACCAGCCAGCAAATGTATGGTTTGCCCGAGTTACACCTGCTTGGCCAGAAATATCTAAAGCCTGACCACTAGTTGTTTGCGCAACCGTGGCATTGTTTCCTCCGACCACTGGGTTGATTCCTGCTTGATATTGATTGGTAAGGGTTAACTGAATAACTGTATTAATAATAAAACTTGAAGTTGTTGCCACATTTGTATTACCTGCAACGTCTGAAGCAACACCTTCGGCAATAGAAAGATAAAGTTTTCCAGCCACGTTGCCAGCACCAGTTGAATTAGCAACGTTAAATGTATAAGCAGCAAGAGCTGAAGTAGATAGTGCTGTTGTAGTTATTGACCAACCTGTTGATTCGGTATTTTTTGTGACGTCACCAATTACAAAACCGTTAACAACCTCGGTAAATGTCGCGGAAATATTGTAATTGTTGGAGGGAGCAGCTGGAGTAGCTAGAGAATTTCCGCCAGAAGTTATTGATGTTGAAGTCAGAGTTACCGTTGGACGCACGGTATCAATCTGAACGCCCGCTAGTGCAGTAGAAGCTCCAGTTGTAGTTGCGCCCAGTGTTTGCGTGGCAGCAATTGAGTAAGTGCCATCAAGCATTGTTGCAAAGGTGCATGAGCTTGAGGTTGATTGAGCAACGAAAGTACAAGTAACAGCTGGCCCAGATGCCGGTGTTGCAGTCAATGTGACGGTAGCCCCGACAGTTAAACCGCCAAGATTGATCGTTGGTGTGTTGTCATTTGTTATCTTGTCATTATTCAAAGTACCAGTGTCAGAGGCAGTTGCCAGGGTAGGTGCGGTAGGTGCTACTAGAGCACCGACGGCAATTGTTCTAGTAAGTGCTGGGAATAGATTCGAGAAATCAACTGGCGTTGTTGTGTTGTAACGGAAAGTTCCGGCCAGTCCAATATATGCCGCAATAACAGTTATGTTGCCGCTTGCAGCAGTTGCCGCTGCTGTGTATTTCAAAGTTGCAAGAGCCGCATTTACATCAGTAACGTTTCCAATAAATGAAATTCTTGCAGCCGCAGTACCTAGCGCACTTTGATAACCTGTTGGCAAAGTTAAATTTGTAGTTGTTGTAATTGCTAGAGTTCCAGATGCTACTGAAGCAATTATCTGAATTTTATCTGGTAGATCTGAAAGTATTAGATCGTTAGTTGTACCAGCGTAAACGTTGTTAATCACATAAGCAGTGCTTGCGAGAACTCCAATTGGCGCAGTTGTATCAGCTTTGAAATTAGGTGTTAAACCAGTATTACTTGGCGCCCAGGCAGCGTATAAAGTGGTTGAAACTGAAGACGGAAACACTGATCCAGCTGCAACGCTAGTTCCAGTTCCATCTGCCGAAGTATTCCAACCTGCAAATGTATAACCGGTGCGAACTAAATTGCCGGTGTTGCTAGAAACCGCTGATTCAACAGTTGATGAGCTCCATTGAATTGTGATTAATCCGTTGCCACCAGAGTTATCGGCAACAGTATTTGTGTATGGCTTTCCACCACGCCCGGCATTGTTTGCGTAGTTAACGCTTGAAATATTTGGGTAAGCGAAGTTATTCAGAACACCATTTCCGCCAACTGTTGCAGTTATCAAAGTTCCGCGAGTTAGATCTAGGTAGCCCGAGCCGCCGCCGCCACCGCCGTTGATTGGTCCAATCTGGTAAGTACCGCCGCCACCGCCGTAGTAACCACCGCCGCCACCGCCGCCTCCTTCAGAACCAGCCAAACCGCAAGCAGCGCCACCTTGTAAATATGAGCCATTGCGAGACAAAGATCCCGTTGATGCACAAGTTGTATTTCCAGTTGCACCAGCGCCACCCGCAGTGCTTGTTCCACTTCGACCAACTGCTGCTGCAGTTCCTGAAGTTCCGCCATCTTGATTTGCGCCGCCGCCGCCACTTGCAGTTCCATTTGTATCTGTACCGGGTGAAACGCCACCGCCACCGCCTGAAATAACTAGCGGTGTAGTGCCCGTAAAGATTCCAGAATAACCGCCGCCGCTACTTCCGATATACGTTCCAATGCCACCAGGACCGCCGCCGCCATATTGGACTGTTTGATCTTGTACTAAACCACCTTGGCCAACTACAACATTTAAAACTTCACCTGCAGTTGGTGTTGTTAATTTAGCTTTGGAATATCCACTAGCACCACCACTGGGATCAACGTAATAAGTATTGGATCCGCCACCACCAGCACCCCAAACTTCGACGGTAATCCCTTTTGTTGTATCGATATCACTTGGCACGGTAAATGTTTGATCGGCACCGGTGTAAGAAAATACTTTGCAATTTGTATAGCCAGCGTCAACAAAACAAGCACTGCCCGGTGCCGGTCCTACAGTTGCAGCAGGTACAGTTCCGCCAGTCGCACCATTAGCGTTATACGTATAAGTTGGTTTATAAATCGCGTACAACGTGATGTTGCCAGTGATGGTGTACGAAGAACCACCTGCGTAGTTTGTGCCAGTGCCATCAACTGAGGTATTCCAAATTGAAAAGTTCATGCCTGACTTTGTTAAACCTGATCCAGAATTTAATGTGGTGCTAGTCGATTCTGGAGCTACTGCCGTAACTGCTGTTGGCAATGTTCCTGTTCCATTGTTTGCGTGATATGTAAGTGTCGCACTTATGAATCCATAATTAGCATTTGCAAATCCAAAAATACCTGAGCAGCCATTCCAGGTGTCGGTGGTCCAAAGAATCTCAAATCCAGAAATATATGTTCCGGCCGGCGCTGTCACGGGAACGTTTACATTTCCACCTCTACGTTGCGCGAGCGCCACTGGAAATTTCAAGTCAGCTTGAGTGTTTTCAGGAGGTGGCACCGCATATGTTTGAGATGACTGGGTATAGGTTGTAGAAGTTCCATCTTGATAATTAACTTTGAACTCAGATGCCACATTGTCACCGAACAGATTTACAATCAAATTCTTTTGAGGTGTATTTAAAGCGACAATAAGCCGCTCACCCGGTCTAACACCGATCTTTCCTGGGCCACCTACGCAAGTGTTTGGCCAGTTAAAATTTGTTGATTGAGTTACTTGAGTTACAACATTGCTTGAATTTTTATACGACAAACTAGCGTTTGCAAATAATGTGCTTCCGGTTATGCCTGTGCCAGTGGTGATCACATTTGTCGCCGAAACGGTGCCTGCATCTGTTGTCTGAGTGACTTTGTATCGAAGGTATTTTAAGATCTCGGCAGAGGTAACGATGAAAGTTGAATTTGTTGCCCCCGTAATATCTGTCCAATTAACTCCGTCCGAAGAACTTTGCCATTGGCGCGAAGGAGTCACGCCGACTGCATTTGTCCATGTTCCATCACTGCCGGTTAAAGTGCTGCCGAGCGAGTAAGTTCCGGTAATTTTCGGAGGAATTGTGTTTGCAGCTAATACTGGTTGCCATTTTGCATATAAAGTTATATTTCCTGGAGCTGAGAAATTAGTTGCACCAGCTACGTAACTTGTGCCCGAACCATTGGCTGCGGTATTCCAGCCATCGAAAACGTAATTTGATTTGGCTAGAGCTCCTGAGTTTGTAGCCAAGGTTGCATTCGCAGCATCGCCTTTAGCTGTAGTTGCAGCTGGGGCTGATCCTGCAGTATTGCCATTACCGCTGTAAGTAATTGTTGAATTCCATTGGGCATAAAGTGTTACATCACCGGTTGGAAAATAACTTGTTTGTCCAGCCGCGTAATTTGTTCCGGCACCATCTGCCCTGGTGTTCCAGCCACTAAATGCGTAATCAGTGCGAGCCAAAGTTCCGGAGTTTGTTGCAAGAGAGGTAGAAGTAAATGCGTTGATTACTGCATTACTTGGCGTGTTGCCGCCAGTGCTTCCGTTAGCGTTGTAATTAACAGTAAATTGAAGCGCTGATGAATTTCCGGGAATTGTGCACGTTCCTTGAACTAATGCACCGTTGGTTATGAGAGTTGGGTGTAAATACCCTGACCCACCACCGGCACCAATGTTGTCACCGCCGCCGCCACCTCCCCAATAGCCACCGCCACCGCCACCGCTTTCGTCGCGACCTAATCCACCTTTGTACTTAACACCAGTCCCACCAGTTTTTGCATTTACGGAATATCCTCCGGCACCACCAGCAGTTTGTGTGCCGCCTTTTCCATGCTCACCATTTGCGGTTCGAATAACTGCATCTTGTCCTGTTGTGCCGCCGCCGGCACCGCCGCATTTAGCGTCATAGCCAGCACCACCGGCACCACCAGCTGTGATCAAATCTTCGGTTGCACTTTCAAGGCGAATCGCAGATCGACCACCACCACTTCCATAATCAGCTTTTCCACCACCGCCATAGGTATCTAAAGTATGTTCCGTTCCATTTCCACCTTGACCAACAATGATTACAAATGTTGTAGGGGCTGAAACCGCATATGTTCCTGTTGCAAAACCTCCTGATGCGCCTGGCCCTCTATTGGCTACATTCATTGCGCCGCCACCAGCACCCACCAGATAGAAAGTTACCGAACTAACGTCTGCTGGTGAGGTCCAGATTTGATCGCCGCCGGTGTAATTAAAAGTTTCAAAATAAGTTGTGTTTGCGTTTGAAAACGTGATAATTACACAACCGTGGCCGGCCTGATTTGTGCTTGCTCCTGCAATTCCACCTACGCCAACTCCTTCAACGCATTCCGGTGTTGGAATTTGAGGGGAGTTTGAGTACCGCACAATAACTACACCAGAACCACCGGAACCACCATAACCATTGGTTGTTCGCGCGCCGCCGCCGCCAGTATTTGGCGTTCCGTTTCCAGTCGCATTTGGTGAAGTAGCTGAGTAATAGGCGACTGCTCCACCATGAGATGCAGTTCCAGATGAACCATTTCCACCAGCTCCACCGCCACCATAACCAACGGTAGAACCAGAAATACTTGAATTTACTCCAACTCCTCCAGTTCGAGCATCTGATACACCACCAACTCCGCCAGCTCCACCGCCGCCGCCAGATCCACAACTTCCTGTAGCGCAACCCGCAGCGCCATTCGCGGTTCCATTTCCTCCCGCGTATCCATTGCCACTCACTCCACCTTTTGCACCTGCATTATTCGTTGATGAATTCACATTGGTACTACCACCCCTTGCGGTAATGGTTCCAAAAGTTGAAGCAGTGCCGTTATTTCCGGAAGCGCCAGATGTTGCTGCAGTTGCAGCTCCGCCAGCTCCGACTGAAATTGAAATTGCATTAGTTGGTGTTAGAACATAACTCGATTGAGTTCTAACTTCACCACCACCGCCACCAGCCGGCCAATAGAAGTTACTGATTCCGGCACTTGCACTGCCGCCGCCGCCAACTACCAACACCTTTGCATTAAAAACGCCCGCAGGAACTGTCCAATCGCAACTTCCTACATTTGCAAAAGTAAGAATGGTGTCGCCGTTGGTCGCTGATGTTGATGTTGTAACACATTCAGCTGCATTAGCAGGTGCGGGGATTGAAACTAATACCCCGGAAATTAAAGCTACGACTAGAGCGAATATTGCTTTTGGGCGCGCATGAATCTTCTTCTTGCGAAGCCAAACAAGATTCACTGATACCTCTTTATTGCGCGCTAATTAGCGGAAAACTCCGAGGTGATAAGCGTAAGTAGCGCTAAATAATGAGGGTGACCGAAACAGGCTTTATGACCCTAGATCACCTTATGAAATCACCCTTAACGGGTGAGAATTAACTCCAAGAAGAATGAAGTGGTCGACCTTCAGCAAAGCCAGCAGTTGATTGAATTCCAATCGTTGCACGTTCTGTGAATTCTTCAAGTGATTTGGCGCCTGCGTATGTGCAAGATGAACGAAGGCCGGCAATTATTTCATCAAGCAAATCTTCAACGCCGGGGCGTGCAGGATTTAAATACATTCGTGAAGTTGAAATACCTTCTTCGAATAACGCTTTGCGAGCACGATCAAAGGCATCTTCTTGCGATGTGCGTGCAGCAACTGCGCGAGCTGATGCCATTCCAAATGATTCTTTAAATAATTTTCCAGTTGCATCAGTTTGTAAATCACCAGGGGATTCGTAAGTACCAGCAAACCAAGAACCGATCATTACATTTGAGGCACCAGCAGCAAGAGCGAGTGCGACATCGCGCGGATGACGAACTCCGCCATCGGCCCAAACTGATTTACCAAGTTTCTTTGCCTCTGCTGCGCATTCAAGAACAGCTGAAAATTGTGGGCGACCAACACCTGTTTGCATACGCGTTGTGCACATAGCGCCGGGGCCAACGCCAACTTTAATAATGTCGGCGCCTGCTGCAACTAAATCACGAACGCCATCGGCTGTTACAACATTGCCAGCCACGATTGGAACATTTGAGTTAAGCGCTTTAATGACTTTAAGCGCTTCAATCATCTTGCGTTGATGACCGTGCGCGGTATCAACAACTAATACATCAACGCCAGCATCGATTAAATACTTAGCTTTTGCGGCTACATCGCCATTGATTCCAACTGCTGCTGCGATACGTAAATTGTTTTTAGCATCAAGTGCTGGTGAATAAAGCGTTGCGCGCAGTGCGCTAATACGGGTCAGAATGCCAACTAGTTCGCCCTTGGCTGAAACTACTGGCGCTAACTTGCGGCGGTGATGATGAAGGAAATCAAAGGCAGCATGCGCATCAGCAGTATCTGGCAGGGTCATTAGATCCTTGCTCATGACCGAGTGCAGCTGCGTAAAGCGATCAACTCCAGCACAGTCTTCTTCGGTGACTATGCCGACTGGTTTGTTCTCTTCAACAATCACAATGGCTCCGTGGGCACGCTTATTAAGCAAGCCAACTGCATCTGCCACAGTCTCATTTGGACTTAGCGTGATTGCCGTATCAAAAAATGTGTGACGTGATTTAACCCAAGAAATAACATCTTTAACAATCTCAAGTGGAATATCTTGCGGAATAACCGCAATGCCTCCGCGACGAGCAATTGTTTCAGCCATGCGGCGACCAGAAACAGCGGTCATGTTGGCAACAACAATTGGAATTGTGGTTCCGGATCCGTCGTTAGAAGTTAAATCAACTTCCATTCGACTAGAGATTTCAGAAGCACTTGGCACCATGAATACATCGTCATAGGTGAGATCGTGAGTTGGGTTATTTATAAATTTCACGTTACCAAACTCTATTAGTAGTTAGGCGGAAAGGGAACTCAGGCTCGCAAGTTCTTCTGCGCTCAGCTCGACAACCTGCACGATTTCTTCAAGTTGTTCCACTGTGCGCGCACTAGCAATAGGTGTGCTGACCTGCGGGTTCGAACGGATCCAAGCTAATGAGATAGCACCGACTGGAACGCTGTGATCTTGTGCAATCTCGCGCACTCGATCTAGTACAGCCCAGTTCTTATCGTTATAGAACTCAGCGACACCTTCAGCGCGAACTGATTCGACTTTAACACCAGGGCGATATTTGCCAGATAAGAATCCGCGAGCTAAACCATAGAAAGGCATTGCACTTAGGTGGTTTGCAGCAAGCACTGGTTGTTGTTCAGATTCAAATGGCTGGCGATAAATCAAGTTGTATTGATCTTGTAATCCAATATAAGAAGGTAATCCATTTGCTGCTGAGATATCTAGCGACTGCTGCAATCGCGCACCAGTATGTTGTGAAGCGGCTATATAACGCACTTTTCCAGCTGCGATTAACTCAGCATAGGCTCCTAGGGTTTCTTCCATCGGTGTTTCAGCTATATCGCGGTGCGAGTAATAAATATCAATGTAATCAGTCTGCAAGCGGCGTAACGAATCATCGCAAGCAGCCAGAATGTTCTTAGCCGATAAACCTGGGCGAGTGTTAAGCATTGAAACTTTGGTTGCAACAACTATCTTGCTGCGATCGCGCTTACTTAGCCATTTACCAATAATTGTTTCTGATTCGCCACCTTGATTACCGGGCTTCCATTGCGAATAAACATCAGCCGTATCCAGAAAATTACCACCATGTGATGCGTAGGCATCTAGAACTTGGTGTGATTCAGCTTCGTCGGCACTCCAACCGAAAACATTGGTTCCTAAACAAAGTGGGTGAACTGCTAAATCGGTCTCTGGAATCGTGATCATGGTCAAATCTTAGTCATAATCAATACAATTAGACATGATTGCTAAGCGCCTACGGATTACCATTACTGCCATGTTCGCATTTGCAGCTCTCGGTCTGCAACCTGCAACTGCGTATAACAGCAATTCGGTATTGCCAACGTGGGCAAATAGCGCGACGATCTATGAAGTAAATATTCGTCAATACACCGAAGCTGGAACTTTCAAAGCTTTCGAAGCAAATTTGCCTCGGTTGCAAAAACTAGGTGTGAAAATTTTATGGCTGATGCCAATTCACCCAATTTCAGAGTTAAACCGTAAAGGCAGTTTAGGTTCTCCATATGCCGTCGCTAATTACAAAGGAATTAACCCTGAGTTTGGCAACGAAGCGGATTTCAAATCTTTAGTTAATAAGGCTCATGCGCTTGGTTTTAAAGTGATTCTCGACTGGGTAGCAAACCACTCTGGTTGGGATAATCCATGGACAGCCAATAAGTCTTGGTATCACACAGATGGCAGTGGCAATATCGTGGCGCCAAATAATGACTGGCTAGATGTTGCTTGGTTGAATTACAAAAACCAAGATATGCGTAGGGCCATGATTGAGGCGATGGCATATTGGGTTAAGACATTTGATGTCGATGGCTTCCGCGCCGATGTTGCAGCTGGCGTGCCAATAGACTTCTGGAAGCAGGCAAATACTCAACTGCAGGCACTAAAGCCGCTATTTATGCTGGCTGAAGACCAAAGTGTGCAAAGCCTGCTCGATGATGCCTTTATCGCAAATTACAACTGGGAACTTAAAGATTTAGTCAAAGCAATCGCCGATGGCAGCAAAGGTCGGGCCAACCTGGAAGCAATGGCAACAAACCAAACATTTACTTATCCAACTCGTTCTTTTCCTATGAATTTCATTACGAATCACGACGAAAACAGTTGGAGCGGTACTGAGTTTGATCGATTAGGAGCCGCGGTCTCCGCAATGGCAGCCCTGACTTTCACATATCCAGGTATGCCATTGATTTATTCAGGTCAAGAAGTTGGAAATACAAAGCGATTAGCTTTCTTTGAAAAAGACTTCATTCCGGGTTTAACCGTTGCTAACTCAACAACTTCCTTTTATACCAAGTTAGTTTCCTTAAAGAGTAAGAATGCGGCGCTTTGGAACAACTCAACTGCCAAGTTGGTGCCAATAGCAGGTAATAACGATTCTGTGATTGCATACTCGCGTACTTCGGGCGTTAGTAAAGTGCTAACCGTAATTAATGCAACGAATACGACCCAAAAAATAACTTTGAATTTAACTAAATTAAATGCTGCTTACTATTTATTCAGTACTGGCAAATTAACAACACTCAAAACCACTTTGACGCTGACGCTAAAGCCTTGGCAGTACGAAATCTATTCCAGTAAGGCTGCTTAAGACGCTAAGCGCTTAATGCCTTCTTCGATAATCTCAGGAGAAGTGGCAAAATTAAAGCGGATATACGCACCATATTGAGCACCAAATTCAGTTCCTGGGTTAAAGGCAACTTTCTGATTTTCAATTAAGAGTTCAGAGGCGTTGTCGCCAAGTCCTAGACAAGAAATGTCAATCCAGGCTAGGTAGGTGCTCTCTGGAATCACATATTTAGCAGCAGGTAAGTGTTTGGCAAGCAGTTCTTTAACTAGCTTTCGGTTGTGATCTAGTTGGGCCATGGTTTCGGCCAGCCATTTATCGCCGTCGTTAAAGCATTTAGCCATCGCAAAGCCGCCTAATAACGAAGCTCGCCAATGGTTTGCTTCAGGCATTGCGTTTAGCTCTTCAAACATCTCTTGGTTTTGAGTAACGATAATTGCAGCCTTTAATCCAGCCAGGCTAAATGCCTTGCTTGATGATGTAACGACAACACCTCGGCGTTGTGCTGCCGGAATTGCAAGGTAGGGAACAAAATTTTGCTCACCATAAATTAACGGAGCCCAAATCTCATCAACTACAACATAAGCGTTGTATTTATTAGAAAGTTTGGCAATTGCTGTTAATTCTTCCCGAGTGTGAATTCTACCTACTGGGTTATGTGGGCTTGATAGCAAGATAAAACGGGCACCAGCTGCAAATTGAGCTTCGATTGCTGCTAAATCAAGTCGCCATTCATCGCCTTCGTGCAGAAGTGGAGCATCGATGGTTGTTAGTTTTAATTCATCTAGCCACATATAGAA
Organism: Candidatus Planktophila sp.; assembly: GCA_964202795.1. Taxonomy (GTDB): domain Bacteria; phylum Actinomycetota; class Actinomycetes; order Nanopelagicales; family Nanopelagicaceae; genus Planktophila. The sequence goes on along the minus strand of CAXNJS010000003.1, from coordinate 15,958 downwards.
GCTGTGATAAACAGGTGAGGTCACAATGACTTTATCGCCTGGCTTACTAAGTGCGCGAATAACTTCAACCACTCCAACACCGACATCAGTTGTCATGCGAACTTGGGCAGCATCTGGTGTCCAACCCCAGTGGCGTTGTGCGAAACCAACAAATGCGTCTCCCACTTCAGGAATAGGTCCTAAATAACCGAGATCAGATTTGGCAACCATCTCGGTAAGCATTGCGCGAACGCCTGGATCAACTTCGAAATCCATCTCGGCAACATGTAGAGGTAAAACATCGGCGGGGTAGCGCAACCACTTTGAACTATGTAGTTTCTTTAAATCTGCTAACTCACGCACAACGATTCCGATCTCCTAATTAATCCCTGCGCGATGCTACCTCGGCTGGGTCGGCGGGTGTGAATGTGTTTCCAATCGGACCTTCGCGCAGAACCAGCATTAAACAGCCCTCTTTGCTATACATCGGGCCATGCTGGGTGTCTTTGCCACCCGGGTGACATAAGTAATCGCCCCGCTTCATGGTGCCGAAGGAAGAAATAATGCTGCCTTCAACAATCAGGATCTCTTCGCTAAAAGTGTGCCACTCGTGAAAAGGTGAATCCCATTGCGGCAATATGCCTAATATCCCCGAACCAAATTCATCGTGATCATTGAAAGCTTTTCTAGCAGCGCCACCGGGTAGATCAGAGATGATGGGTGCGCTCCAGGCAAGATCTTGCATATATTTGATAACAATTTCATTTTTATCAGCTTTCGCTGAAGTAATTACATATTCGCCATCATAGGTTACAAATACTCTCGCTTTACCGTTGGAAGTAATTGTTGGCACCTGATTACCTGCTGCAATTTCAATAAATGTGCGCTCTTTAATTATTTGTCCACCCAAAGTTATGCTTCCTTCAAAGACAAATGCCTTGATCAATACTGGGGCTGAGTGTGTAGCAATCGTGCAATTACCATCGAGTTCGAGCATGATGGATTTACCCGGTGCGATAACTGGCGAATTATGACCTTCATTACGGGTAGTACCGTTAGCAATTTCTCGGTAAGTAAATGTTCCGAAGTCATTCGTGCAACTTTGTAGCGGTTGATCATCAACGCTTATGAAATCTACCCATGGACGTGACATTAAGGCCTCCAGATATCGGTGCGAGCACTTGCCCAAGCGGCTAAGTGCCAATCAGAAATCTTTGGTGCGTTAGCAATTAATTTCGCTCTGTCAGCACTTAGTAACAACTTGGTTAGTTGTTCCCGTGAACGCGCCCGCAATAGTGCGAGGTGAGCAATCGCTAAATACTCCGGATCGACGTCTTTGGTAGTAAATGCAATGGCATTAGCATTTTTAGCTTCAAACCATGGCCAAAAGAATTGGCCAGAGCGAACCACCTGCCACGCTTTATTTAAATGGCTTCCAAAACGATCTGGTGTTAAGTCGGGTTGAGCAGCTTGCCACTTCTCGCCATCAGTTGGAATATGAGCATTAGTTGCGCAAACGCAATCAGCGCCTATGGATTTAGCTATTACCAGCGCAAGAAGAGCCGAAAGCTGATCACCTTCAACACACGTAATATTTTTAGCACCGAGGTTCGTAATCGCGCCCTTAACTACATCGGCCCAATCTGAAAGTGTTGCCGCATCACTTATGTCACTCGATAAACCATGCCCTGGTAGATCAATTACTAGTGCATTCTTAGCGTTTACCAGCTCGCTTGATTCACCCACGTTATGCAAAACCAACTTTGTCGCAGTTAGATCACCGCTCCATTGAATAACGCCAGTAAAGTGCGCAGTTTCGACCGATACAAACCCACGATCAGTATCAGCGCTAAAGGATTCATAGTCAGGGCCTGGGTGTTTCTTTAAGAAATCACCAAATAGATCTTCCAGCGCTAGTGGATTTTCAGCACTTCCAGTGATCCAACCTGCTGGCATAGCAGGTAAGCGATCAAGGTGAATTAGCAGCGGGTCACCTTGATAAGTAGCGATTAACACCGGGTTATGTTTTTCAGTAGCTGCCGGAATATCACTTGGCGCTGATAACACAGCACGATAACCATGTTGATAGTTATCGCCAGCATCTAGCAGTTCTAAAACTTGAGCGTTAATGCGTGCAACATCATCGTGGGCATTGCGCATACGGGTTGACTCTTCTGTTTTAAACCAAGGGAAAAACCAACTCTGTTCAAGAATGCGTGACCAAACCCAAGTTAAATGTTCGCCGTATCCGGTTGGTTTAAAGGAAGGTAAGTAACCGCTAGCAAAAAGTGCCATTTCAGCATCAGTCCAGATTGGATAACCACCACATGCAAGTGCGGTAAAACGACCTGGGTTACGAACGTGTGCATTCATCGCAATAGCGCCACCGGAATGGAAGCCATAAATGCCAACTTCGTTAACTCCTAGAACATCTAAGAATTCAATTAAGCCATCACCGAAATCATTAATGTCAGGTGAAGTAATTGGAAGTGGTTCAGATTGCCCATAGCCAGGGGAGTCAGGCGCGATACAAGTAAATGAAGTTCCCCATTTGAGCATCAACTTTTCATACTCAGCTGATGACCTGGGGCTTTGGTGAACCATGATTAGCGTTGGACCACTGCCACACTTTCGATAGTGAACGCGACGGCCACTCACATCCAGGTAGTGACGGGTGATCTTCATGTGCTTAGCGTTACGCGTGAAGCAGATTGAGTCAATGGCAAAGTTTCACTGACTAGAACTTGCTAGTTATTTATGTAATTAAGAAAATACTGTGTGCGCCCGAAGGGATTCGAACCCCTAACCTTCTGATCCGTAGTCAGATGCTCTATCCGTTGAGCTACGGGCGCCTAGCGAAGTCGCAATGATACCTGCTTTTTACAGACCACCCAAACGCAGTAGTTCTTCGCGAGAAACTGCCTTAATTCTTGGTTTTCCATGAGGTTCACCTGCTGCAATTTCAGCAGCATTGATTGATTCCCAATGGCTCTGTGAAATAACTTTATTTGTTGTAATTAATGAAATTAAATCCACAACTGGCTTTGGTTCTTTTAATTTAGACAACAGTAAATTCATAACATCTGCGGCGTCTGATTTATTCGTGCCAATCACACCTGAAGGTCCACGCTTTGCCCAGCCAACTACATAGAGATTTTCGGCTACATGGCCATCAATATTTAAAACTCTACCTTTATTAAAGGGGATCCCAGCAAGTGGCTCTGCTTCGTAACCAATAGCTGTAATAACTAAACCTGTTTTAATGACTTTTTCTTCACCTGTATGAGTTGTGAAAGCAACTTCTTCGACTTTGCCATTACCCCGGAATTCTGTGGGTGTGCAGAGGAATTGAAACTCCATTGTGCGAGCATGCTTTCCTTGTTGTAATTCAGAAATCAAACGCATTGCTTCTAAATTATTGCGAACTTCTTTCTCTGGCTCTGCTCCTGCGCGCTCAAGAGCTGCAGCAATATCAGCTGGCTGCATTAAAACATTGGTGTGTTTTAACTTTGGTAGATCGCGAAGTTCAGGCGCTGTGAAAGCTGCAAACTCAGCACCTCGACGAGCACTAATTACAACTTTACGAATGCTTGATTTATGTAAGACTTCTAACGCGTGCGTGGCGGTATCGGTTTCATCTAGCTCTGCTGGTTCTAGCGCCAACATGCGTGCAACATCCATTGCGACGTTACCTGCACCAATTACAACTACAGTGTCGCAATCAAGATTTGGCGCGTGGTTAGCAAAATCAGGGTGTCCGTTATACCAAGGGACAAATTCCGCAGCTGATATCGAGCCTGGTAGTTCTTCACCCGGAATACCAAGTTTCTTACCGATAGCTGACCCAGTGGCTATAACAACAGCGTCATACTTTGCTTTCAGCACATCAAGAGAAACGTCTGTGCCTAATTCAACGTTGCCATAGAGGCTAAAGCCATCACTGGTTGCGATTTTCTCGAATACTTTGGCGACCGTCTTAATCTTTGGATGATCAGGTGCCACACCGCTGCGAACCAAGCCCCAAGGTGTTGGTAGGCGCTCAATCATGTCGATCGAGAACTTAAGTTCATCGGTTTGTAGATTCTGCAGGGCTTGCGCAGCAAAGTAGCCAGCCGGACCAGCACCGACGATTGCTACTTTGTATTGAGGCACCGTCGTAGTCTAATAAGTATTGCTGCAACTCACCACCGAATTCCCCTTTTGCTATCTGTACATTTTATCTATATTTATGTACAATTACATTTATGAAGTCATTTGCCCTGAGTGATGCTCGACGTGACTTGCCTACACTTGTAGATAAGTCTGCGAAGGAACCAATTCTGATCACGCGTCACGGTGAAGATGCGGCTGTGATGATCTCTCCTTCACTTTATGAAAAGATGATCGATGCGATGGAAGAACTTGAGGACATCGCTGCCTACGATTCAGCTAAAGCTCGCAAGGAAGATTCTGTTCTTTGGCAAGATGCCCGTAAAGATTTAGGTTTGGTTTGAGCACATTTGTAGTTCGGATTGAAAAGACACCACGTAAGTTTCTTAAGACGTTACAAATCTCAGATAAAAAGCGAATCGATGCCGCGCTGACTTTATTGGCCGATAATCCAATACCGCCTAAAGCTAAGAAGCTCTCTGGTCGAGATGGCTATCGAATTCGAGTTGGCGACTACCGGATAATTTATGAAATTCAAAAAAACGTACTAGTTGTATTGGTTATCGATATTGGACATCGGCGCGAGATTTACCGCTAAAAATGCAGATTCACGGCAGAAATTATCTAGTTAAAAGTTGATTTTCAAGCTCAAGAATCGAATTCCAAATGGCAGCTGAAATTACTATTCCTTTTGAGTTTTTGGCTCTTTCGTGCTCTTCAACCTCGCCAGGTAAAAGTACTGGTTTATTAGGATCTGCTGGTGGTGCATTTTTAATTACACCAGTTGCTTGATTTACATCCTGTAAAAATTGATCTATGCCAAAAAAGAATTCTGGATCCATGGCGATTAATACTGTGCCGTTGCCGTGACTATAGGAATCACTCATTGAAGGATGAGCACCTGATAGCGCGCCGCCAAGAAGCTCAATTAGAAGATTTAGGCAATAACCTTTGTGTCCGCCGAAAGGTAAAATTGCACCACCTGCATAGAAATCTGATGGCTCTGTGGTTGGACTGCCATCTGCTTTAACAATTAGCCCTTCTGGAACTTTAAGACCATTTACATTAGCCGCTCGAATCTTGCCTTCTGCGGAACTAGCTGTCGCAAAATCAATAACTATGTTTTCGCCTTCAGTGGGAATTCCGGCTGCGAATGGGTTGGTTCCAAAAATTCTTGTTTTACCGCCAAATGGAGCCACATTAGGCCCGCCATTGCACCACATAATAGATACAAGTGATTTTTGAGAGAGCATCTCTACATACTCACCTAAGCGACCGATGTGATTGCAGGAGTTAATAGAAACTGTTGCAATCCCAAATTTATGTGCTTTTTCGGCAACTAGATCTACTGCTTGCTTACATGCAATCTGTCCCCAGCCCCATTGAGCATCTAGTGTTACAACAGCGCCTCGTTCAGAGATAATTCTTGGTTGTGCGTTTGGTATTACCTGACCGCTTTTAACCGAGTCGGCATATTCAACCAGACGTAAAATTCCATGGGATGAATGACCGGCTGCTTGAGCATCAACTAAAGATTCAGCTACCGAAAGGGCATCTGCTTTGGAAGATCCCACTAACTCTAAAATTCTTGCAGACTTTTCCAGCATAAGCTCTTTGTTTATTTGCTCTGTCTGCATAATGAGTTAAATACCTTTCATCCATAAAGATTGCGGATTAGTTCGGTATCTTTAAGGGTAACTTAGTGTTTATAAGAGCGCAATCATTTACAGATTTTTATTGATTCGACGCCTGGCCACTGTTAACCTCAATCATGATCAGGAACTCGCAATGAGTGTTATTCGATTTGGAATAGTAGGTTCTGGCTATATGGGCAAGACCCATGCTGAAGCTGTCCATCGTCTACCTAACGCTGAATTAATCGCTGTAGCAGGTGGAAGTAGAGCACCAGAGTTAGCAAAGCAATATGCGGTTGATCTTGAAGAAGATGTTGACACCCTTTTGCGACGAACAGATATTGATGCAGTTGTAATAACAACACCACATCATTTGCACTATGAACAAGCTTTGATAGCTATGCAAGAGATGAAGCATGTGTTGGTAGAGAAGCCGCTGGCAACTTCTGTGGAAGATAGTAGGCAGATGGTCGAATTGGCTGCCAAAAATAAATTGATCATGGGCGTCGGATACCACCAGCGATTTCGAGTAAATAATTACACCGCGCGCGCACTAATTAAAGAAGGCGCGATTGGTGATGTAGTTTCAATTCAAGTATCAATGCCAACCTACGCGGGAGCTATGCAAGCCGGTGGCATTGGTAGTGATTACGGTTGGTGGAATAACCCAGCTTCCCTAGGGCACATTATGAATAGCGCACCTCACACTATTGATTTACTGCGATGGTTTATGGATGAAGAAGTTGTAACTGTTTCTGCTTTCTCTAGAACATTTCTTCCTGATGTGCCAGTGGAGGATACAACTATGGCCAATATCGAATTTTCAAATGGCGCTATCTGTTCTCTGTTTTCTAGTAGAGCACTTCCTGCTCCTGCATTTATCGGTGAGGAATACCGTTTCAGAATAATGGGAACAGCCGGGCTGATGGATCTTGACCCTTATGGAGAATTAAAGATTTCAGATGAAAATGGTTGGCGCGTTGTTTCGCAGCAGCCAGCTGTTGGTCACCAAGGCGCAAACTCGGCATATAGTGATGTGAGAATGCAGGCATACTGCGATCAAATTTCTTCTTTCATTGATCTAATCGAAGGTAGGCCAGGAAATATTGGTGTTGGTAAAGATGGCATGGCCGCAGTTCAGGCTTGTCTTGCGATGTTGGAATCATCGGCTGAAAGAAAATGGATCTCACTTACCAATTGATATTGAAACTTAGAGCGGAGACGAGGAGATTTGAACTCCTGAAGGCGATTAAACCTTACCTCGTTAGCAGTGAGGCGCACTCGACCGGGCTATGCGACGTCTCCAAGTACAGGGAAAGAATACAACCTTTAGCGGTATGAAACTTACTTCGCCTTTCGGTGCCTAAAAAGTAAGGCTACTAAGGCAAGAACTAGAAGGGCAGCAAGGCCCGCAAGCACTTTAGGTGTTTGGGATTTTACGGGCTGAATCTCATCAGCTGGTACATCGACTATTTTCTGATCGCCGACAGGTGAGCCTTGAATTGTGTAGGGGGCGTGATCGTTGCCGACAAATTCAATACTTAACAGCTGTTCACCGGCTCTTGTCGCAAATTGGTAAGTATTTAAATGAAACCATTCATTGTAGATACGCATTATTTTGCGACCATCTAAAAACACGTGAGCGTGACCTTCACTTGGCGCGTATTTCATTGATGCCATTTCGGGGCGCCAAGTGAAATTAGTTGTAACAACATGCACGTTGAATCCACCCGTTGGATCTTTCTTTATTTCCAATGCAGCAGTCGGTGCGGCATCTTTAGAAACTTCATGAATCGACATCGCACCATTTGAATCAGCCTGTATCGGGGTATTGCCTGAGAAAATCAAAATCAGCCCCGTAAGCACGATGCTGAGAAGTTTCATAAATCTAATGTACTGCAATTGCTAATCATAAAATAGTTCTGTTGTTAACCTCCTGTTCACTCAATTTAGGCAATATTTTTTGACAAGTTTAGAATCGAAATTTAGGGTTCGACCATGAGAATAAAACTTTTTACTTTGGCCCTAATTCTAGTTGCGTGCAATGTTCCATCTGCTAACGCAGCAACTGTGACTGAAAAAATTGTTGTTAGTGGTAAAACAGTTTTCAGCTTTACGGTTGTTGATTCGCTAACTTTAGATTCAAAAGGTTGTAAAGATGTTTACATCAAATACACAATGGATAAGTCTTATTTTTATCCAAATGCCTTTGTAATGCTTGGCCTTTTCTCTAAAGACAAAAATCAGGCTCAAGCAATTTATGTGCAACCCGGTAATGGCAAAGGCACCCAAGGAAAAGATGCCTGGGTAGGCGACAAGGAAATGGTTTTTTGTGGAAAAGCAAAATCTTATGTAAATGAGTATGGTGACAAAGTTGAAGCACCAGCTTTCACAAAAGGAAAATACACATTCTCGGCTAAATTCACGGTGGTAAAGCCTAAATTAACTACCACCTCTTCGAAAGAAATTACCTTTACAGTTAAGTAAAACATTTCGATAGGCCTCGTTATCTTGGCTTCTCCTTGTTAGGCTATCGGGATGAGCGAAGAAACAACTAAGAAGCGCCCGCACGATGTTCCAACTCCGGCGGCATTTGCCGAGTTAATGAAGAGCGGTTGGATACCAACTCCACTGGAAGGCATTAAGCCAACTCCGCCGCTTAAGTATTGTGTTTCTCGTCGCGAAGCTTTATCTAAAGCATTTCCCGGTGTGCGGTTAATTATTCCAGCTGGTAATTACAAAGTTCGTAGCAACGATAGTGATTATGCCTATCGTCCTCATACCGCTTTCGCTTACTACACAGGCGTGCAAGGCGTTGAAGCAACAGCTGATTCAGTTTTAGTTATGCAACCAAATGGTTCTGGTCATGATGTATTTCTTTATATTCATCCACGTAGTACTCGCGATACTGATGCATTCTTTCGCGATGTCAAATATGGCGAACTATGGGTTGGTCGACGATTCACACTTGATGAAGCAAAAGATCGCTATCAAATTGAAACTCGCAAAGTAAATGATCTTAAAGATTTGCTCGGTGATGGAACCACAACAATTGCTATTCACGAACAAGATGCCGAAATCGATAAGTCGGTTACCAAGCATGATCGTGATGCTGAACTATTAACTTTCGTTTCAGAAGCGCGTTTAATCAAAGATCAATATGAAATTGATGAATTACAAGCTGCGTGTGATGCCAGTGAATTGGGCTTTCAAGAGATCGTGAAAGCAATGCCGGCTGCGGTTGCACATCATCGCGGTGAACGTGTGCTTGAAGCAGCCTTCTTTACTAAAGCTCGCACTGAAGGAAACGATGTTGGTTACACAACAATTGCAGCTGGTGGCGCTCATGCATGTGTTCTGCACTGGATTCGTAACGATGGCAAAGTAAATAGTGGTGAACTTGTATTAATTGATGCTGGTGTTGAAATGGATTCCTTCTACACGGCTGATATCACTCGCACATTGCCGGTTAATGGAAAATTCTCACCGGCACAACGTGCTCTATACATGTTGGTTTACGAGGCACAGTTGGCTGGTTTTGCAGCAGTAAAACCTGGGGCAACTTTCCGCTCAATTAATAATGCTGCGCAGCGAGTACTAGCGCAAGGCTTATTCGATATGGGCGTATTACCTTGTAGCGTTGAAGAATCAATGACTCCAGATATGGGTTTGCATCGTCGCTGGACTTTGCATGGTGTCTCACACATGCTCGGTATGGATGTTCATGATTGCCAACATGCTCGCCAAGAAGCATATTTAGATGGCGTTTTAGCTGAAGGAATGGTCCTAACTGTTGAACCAGGCCTTTATATTCAACCTGATGATGAACTATTCCCGGCGGAATACCGCGGAATCGGAATTCGCATTGAAGATGATGTAGTTGTAACTAAAGATGGGTGCCGCAATTTAAGCGAGGCGTTGCCGCGTCATCCAGATGAAGTCGAAGCTTGGATGCTTAAGTTTAAATAATCTGATTTAAATCTTGGTTTTAGTTAGGTTTTTTAAGAGGCGATGCTCAACAATAAAGAAGAATCGAAATCTTCATAAGTTGCCAGCCATGCATTACCGCATGTATTACACATTGTGATTGGGCCAAACTCTTCATTGGTAACAATTTCCAACTCTTCTGAACGGCAAACGAAGCAAGTTGGTAGTGTGATTAGTTGTGACATGTGCCTTCCCTTCAGTATTAGTTGCTGGGGAAGCAAGATAATTCTTCATCTTAAACCTTAGATACTTATCAGTATTATGGTGAACAATTAATTAACGCCTGGTTAATTTACTATCCAATTTGTAAGCCAAGCCAAGCTGCAAGTAGGCCAAAGCCAAGCGACACACCCAAATTGATTAGTGCTTCACTTTTAAGCTTAAGTTCAAAAGCTAAATAGATATCGAGCATAAAAGTTGACCATGTGGTGAAAGCGCCAGCAAAACCAATGGCGATTAGATCATGAGTGTGCTCATTACTATTAAAAGTAACTCCTAATAAAAAGGAGCCAAGTACATTTACTAGGAATATTCCATAGGGCCGAGTTGTAAATCGGTGAATGTATTGATCAATAGCAAAGCGCGCTGGCGCACCTAGCGCTGCGCCTAGAACTACATAAAGGGTTCTCATGAGCGCACCGGAATTACTTTGCGAGCAAGTGGCAGCACAATTGCCACAATTATTAGGCTCAGAATTACATTTTCAACCAAGAATAGAAAGCCACCATCTTTAGGCTCAAGTGACTCAGCAGTTACTGCCGAAAAGGTAGTTAGCCCAGCGCAAAAACCAGGTAAAAGCAGATGGCGCAGTTCGGTGATTCCGCGACGTTCCATGAGAACTAATAACCCGGCAGCGAGAGCAACACCAATTAAATTGGCAGCCAGCGTTCCGTTGCGATCATTTTCAATTACTAGGCCTAAGGAAAAGCGCACCAAAGTTCCGGCGACTCCACCGATAGAAACCAAAACCAACGACTTCAGTTCGAAATCTCTTTCTTGGAAATTCCACCAAAGACTCGAGTCATCACGCTAATTACTAGAGAGGCAAGTACGGCTGGCCAAAACCCATCGACATCTAACTTATCGCTCCACTCGGCGGTGAGTAGCAACATCGAAGCGTTCACGACAATTAGAAATAACCCGAAAGTTAAAATAACGGCAGGCAGTGTTAAGAGTTTAACTAAGCCACCAAGAATTGAATTGATTAAGCCGAAAAGGAGCGCGACCCAAAGGTAAGTTGTGAAACCACCAAGAACATCAATGCCAGGAATTAACGCAGTTGCTATCCAGAAAGATGCAGCTAGTGCGCCCCACCGGATCAGCAAGTTCACTAGCTGCGCTTATCTAGCTTTAGTAGTCCAGCGAACATGCGGGCTGGATCGTACTTGATATCAACAACACGTTCCTTCATTGGAATAATTGCATTATCAGTGATCTTGATGTGCTCTGGGCAAACTTCAGTACAGCACTTTGTAATGTTACACATTCCAATGCCGTGCTCTTCTTGCGCGGTGCGCTTGCGGTTCTTCAACATATCAAGTGGGTGCATATCTAATTCAGCAATACGAATAAAGAAGCGAGGTCCAGCAAATGACTTCTTATTTTCTTCGTGATCGCGAATTACATGGCAAGTATCTTGGCAAAGGAAACACTCGATGCACTTACGGAACTCTTGTGAACGCTCAACATCGATTTGTTCCATGCGGGCATCCCCTGGTGCTAGATCCTTAGGGTGCTCATAAGCCGGTATTTCCATTGCTTTTCGGTAGTTAAATGACACATCGGTTACGAGGTCTTTAATAACTGGGAAAGCACGAAGTGGCGTAACGGTAATAGTTTCGTCATCGCCATATGAAGCAACCTGAGTCATACAAGCAAGACGTGGCTTACCGTTGATCTCCATTGAACAAGATCCACATTTACCAGCTTTGCAATTCCAACGAACAGCTAAGTCACCCATCTGGGTTGCTTGCACACGGTGAATTACATCGAGAACAACTTCGCCTTCATTGGCATCTACAACGACATCTTGTAGTGCGCCATCAGTTGCATCGCCTCGCCAGATGCGAAGATTAAGTTTGCGAGTCATTAGTTGGAACCGCCTTTCACAATTTCTTCAGGTGTTAGATATTTCTCTAGTTCGTGAATATCAAAGAGGTCGAACAACTCTTTAGGCATTGGTGGCAACGGTTGTGCTTTTACATTTACTTGCTTGCCATCAAAGGAAGAAATGTTATTGATCTGGCGCCAAGTTGTATCCATGCCTGGGAAATCATCACGAGTATGTCCACCGCGAGACTCTTCGCGACGAAGGGCAGACTTTGCGGTGCTTTCCGCAACTAACAACATGTTGTCTAGGTCGAAAGCCAAGTGGAAACCAGGGTTAAACTTGCGTCCACCGGCAACTGAAACGTTTGCGCTGCGCTTGCGAATGTCAGCAATCTTTATAATTGCTTCTTCAACTTCTTTGCCAGTGCGGATAATGCCTACTAAGTTATGAGTAACTTCTTGTAGTTCGGCGTGCAACGCATATGAATTCTCGCCACCTTCACGTGAGAACGGTGCTTCAATTCGAGTTGCAGCAGTTTTAACGGAGGCATCACTCACTGGATTCGCACCATTGTTCTTAACATATTCAACGGCGCCCATTCCGGCCCGACGACCAAATACCAAAAGATCTGAAAGTGAGTTTCCACCGAGGCGGTTTGAGCCGTGCATTCCACCAGCAACTTCGCCCGCGGCAAATAGCCCCGCGACGCCAATGGCAGCTGCAGTTTCCGGCTCTACTTCAACGCCACCCATTACATAGTGACAAGTTGGGCCAACTTCCATTGCCTCTTTCGTGATGTCCACGCCAGCAAGCTCATAGAACTGATGCCACATAGATGGCAGACGCTTCTTAATAACATCGGCTGGAATTCGCTTTGATACATCTAGGAATACGCCGCCATGTTCAGAGCCACGACCTGATTTAACTTCAGTATTAATTGCGCGCGCAACTTCATCGCGAGGCAATAGCTCAGGTGGGCGACGGTTGTTATCTTGATCTAGATACCAACGATCTGCCTCAGCTTCATTATCGGCATACTTATCTTTAAATACATCTGGGATGTACTTAAACATAAAACGCTCACCAATGTTGTTGGTTAGAACGCCACCTTCGCCACGAACAGATTCAGTAACTAAAATTCCGCGAACAGATGGTGGCCAAACCATTCCAGTTGGGTGGAATTGTAAGAATTCCATATCAACTAAGTTGGCGCCAGCTTTTAGAGCAAGGGCATGGCCATCGCCAGTACCTTCCCAAGAGTTTGAGGTAATTTTAAAAGTTTTGCCAACGCCGCCAGTTGCAATTACAACTGCTGGTGCTTCGAATAAAACTTCGCTTCCACTTTCACGCCAGTAACCATAGGCACCAGAGATCTTGCCGTTATCTTTCAGAATGTCAGTAATAGTTAATTCGGCAAAAACTTTAATATGGCTTTCCATATCGCCAGTTTCGCGACCATCTTTTTGTTGTAGCGCAACGATGCGTTGCTGCATTGTGCGAATTAATTCCAAACCAGTGCGATCACCAACGTGAGCTAAGCGTGGATATTCGTGTCCACCGAAGTTACGTTGGGAAATCTTTCCTTCTTTAGTGCGATCAAAAAGAGCGCCCCAAGTTTCAAGTTCCCAAATACGATCTGGTGATTCTTTGGCATGTAGTTCCGCCATACGGTAATGATTTAGGAATTTTCCGCCGCGCATAGTGTCGCGAAAGTGAACCATCCAACTATCTTTATCGTTTACGTTACCCATTGAGGCAGCTGCGCCGCCTTCAGCCATAACAGTGTGAGCTTTGCCGAATAGTGATTTACAGATGATTGCCACGCGCAAACCAGCTTCGCGAGCTTCAACGGCAGCACGTAAACCAGCGCCACCGGCGCCAATGATTAGTACGTCGTAGTTATGACGTTCCATATTTGTCATTTACTCGTGCCCCTTTTAGAAGAAGTAGAAATTGGTCCAGGCGCCAGTTGCGACTTGGCGAACATAAATATCGGCAAAAGCAACTGCTCCTAATGAATACCATGCAAATTGTTGATGGTAATGATTAAGAATTGAAACGCGAGTCCAGAGCTTGTAACGCAATGGGTGTGCTGAGAAATTCTTCAAACGGCCACCAATTGTGTGGCGGCAAGTGTGGCAAGATAATGAGTAGAACCACAGAAGAGTTGAGCTAAGAATAAGAACTACTGAACCAACGCTTAAGTGGCCCCATTCACCGAATGTTTCCTCTTCGGCGCTCTTGAGTGAAATAACTGCGTCATAGGTTAGGAAAACGTTGAACACTAAGCCGGCGTAGAAGAACCAACGGTGTGCGTTCTGCAAGATAAGTGGTGCGCGAGTTTCGCCGGTGTATTTAGTGTGTGGTTCGGCAACTGCGCATGCTGGTGGTGATAACCAGAATGAACGGTAGTAAGCCTTGCGGTAGTAGTAACAAGTCATTCGGAAACCAAGTGGGAAAATCAAAATGATTAGCGCTGGTGAAAGTGCAAAGTTAAATATTTCTGCACTAATTGGGTTGAAGCCTAAAAAAACCGCTTCAGGTTCACAGGCTTTAGATAAACAAGGTGAATAGAAAGGAGAGATCAGGTGGTCTTTGTAGTAATTAGCACCTTCAAATGCGCGGAAAGTTGCGTAAATGACGAATGAGAATAGAACTCCAAAAGTAATCGCAGGTTCGATCCACCATTTATCGGTGCGAAGGGTGCGCTCTTTGATCTTGGCGCGGCCCGGTGAAAAAACTCCCGACATAGTTCACGACTCCCTTAGTTCCTTACTTATAAAACTCTAAGGGGAAGTCTCCTCTCATGGCTTTGAGCGCGCTAGGCAGATTCTTCTTTGAGCGCTATGAAATCAGCCACAAGATCCACCTAAAAACGGTGGCTTAAGTAACTTTAGAAAATATGGCGGAGGGCGAGGGATTTGAACCCTCGAGGCTTTCACCTGCCGGTTTTCAAGACCGGTGCACTCGGCCGCTATGCGAGCCCTCCGCAGCGTAATCTACCTGAGGATGGCGCTTATCTAAAATTGAGTGAAAATTACTTGAAGTTAAGCGGGAAGTTCGAGTAACCCTTCAATCACAATCGCAACACCATCGTCGGTATGTGGCAGTGCAACTGATTTCGCGTGTTTTGGTCCATCTGGGTGGCCATCTGCCATTGCATATGAGCGACCACACCATTGCAACATTGAGAAATCATTTGGGTTATCACCGAATGAGACACAATCGGCTGCATCAATATTTAATCGTGCTGCCATCTTGGCCAATGTGGCACCTTTTGAAACGCCGATTGCTGAAATTTCTAATAGTGAATCGTGAGGGTTTGAGTGGGTAACGGTCACAATTCCAGCTAGTTCTTTTAGGGCAATTTCTAACATTTCATCTGATGAAAGCTCTTGATCTGAACAACGCGCTAGCAGCTTTAGTGCAGGCGCTGCCATGATTTCTTCAATTGCTTCAACGCCGACGTTATCTAAACCAACATCCCAACGTGGAATATATTTCTTTTCACGATGAAAATAATTATGTGATTCAACTGCAAAACTAACTTGAGGGATTACGGCACGTAATCGTTTTATGGTTTCTAGTTGAGCATCAACTGGCATTAACCATTCTTCAAGAACTTTGCCATTATGTAAGTCATAAAGCATTGCACCGTTGCCACAAATAGCATTACCGATACCGAATGCTTCTTTAATTTCGGGCATCCAACGCGGTGGGCGACCGGTTACAAAGAAGATCTCGATTCCCATTGCGTGAGCGCGACGGAAAGCATCAATAGTTCGTTGTGAGATATCGCCGTAGTGCGCAACGACGGTTCCATCTAGATCACTGGCGATTAATTTTGGGCGTCTACCGGTCACACTAACTCGAATCGAGTCATACCTAAGAAAGGTTGTAGTGCGGCTGGCACATTTACAGTTCCATCAGCATTTTGATGATTTTCCAGAATTGCCACAATCATGCGAGGGATTGCAACCAAGGTGCCATTTAGCGTGGCAACTGCTGAAGTTTTATCGCCTTCTTTAAAGCGAATATTTAAGCGGCGAGCCTGAAACTCGGTGCAGTTAGAAGTACTGGTTACTTCGCGATAAGCCTTTTGAGTTGGAATCCAGGCTTCAATATCGAATTTACGGGTCGCACTTGAACCAAGATCACC
>CAXNJS010000002.1:0-59404 GCA_964202795.1 Candidatus Planktophila sp. | reverse complement strand
TGTGCCTGGGTAGATACGTGATGCTTTGTCGAATACGACATTTGCCATTTGATTTCTTCCTTATCCGGGCAGGTACGTGCCCGACGATCCGTTGGAGTAAGGCGATTACGACGGTTGCCGTGATCGGTGCGCAAAGGCTACCCACCGAGCGCCCGAAAGGGCAATATCGGAAGCCAAATGCCATTCGTGGCGCGTATAGTTGGCTTTCTCATGGAGCCCCACTCGCTTAGCCAGATTCTGGGCAATATTTCCGTCGTTTTTCTATTAATCCTGTTGGGCTCGATATTTGTGGCAGCTGAAATCGCCCTGATCTCCCTGCGCGAAAGCCAGATCAAGCAGTTAGCTCTCAAAGGTAAACGGGGCGCCCGGGTTGCCGCATTAGCCGAAAATCCAAATCGATTCTTAGCCGCAGCTCAAGTGGGCGTCACCTTCTGTGGCTTTTTATCAGCAGCACTCGGCGCTGAACGGTTAGGCGTTTATGTCGAACCTGAGTTAGTTAATTTGGGATTGTCCGAAGGTGTAGCCGCTTTGGTATCACTCGTTGGCATCACGATCGTGATCGCTTATTTCTCACTTGTTTTCGGTGAGTTAGTGCCGAAACGCTTAGCGCTATTTCGTACTGAAGCAATTGCAATGGCTTCAGCTGGCATCATCGATTGGTTAGCAAAACTCTTCCGCCCGGTGATTTGGTTACTTTCAAAATCAACCGATCTTGTGGTTCGCATGTTTGGGTTAGACCCGGCCGAGCAACGTACGCAAATTTCAGAAGAAGAGCTACTAGATCTAGTTGCTGGCCATGCTGCGCTTAGCGATGAAGAACGTGACATAGTTGAAGAAGTATTTAATGCATCAGAACGACAAATTCACGAAGTTATGGTGCCGCGCACCGAAGTAGATTTTATGGATGCTTCTTTCACGGTTGGCAAGGCCATTGGGTTAGCAATTGATAAAGCTCATTCCCGATATCCAGTCGTAAGAGGATCATCCGATGAGGTAATTGGCTTCATCCATGTTCGCGACTTGCTTGATACTTCACTAGTAACTCCTGGTGGAAAAATCCAGGAGTTAGTACGTAACATCATATTTTTGCCGGGCACTAAAGGTATTTTGCCGGCGCTAACTGAGATGCGTAAAAAAGGTCAGCATTTAGCAATTGTGCTCGATGAATACGGTGGCACTGATGGCATCATTACTTTAGAAGATTTGGTGGAATGCTTAATCGGTGATATTCGTGATGAATATGATGGCCATGAGCAAGAGATTGCGCACGAAGCGCGCACAAATGACTTTGAAATCGATGGTCTGACCTCGCTTGAGGACCTACTTGATGATGCCGGGATCGAGATACCTGAAGGTCCTTATGAAACTGCAAGTGGCTTTGTCATGCACTTTCTCGGGCGAATCCCAGTAGAACACGATGTGGTCAGCGTGAATGGCTTGCGAATAACTGTTTTGTCTATGGACGGCAAGCGAGTAGGCCAGCTTTTAATCTCACGCAACGCATAATTCATGCGAGAATAAACCTCATGAGCGCACAGAAAAGAATTCTTTCGGGAATTCAACCGACTAGTGAATCTTTTCACTTAGGTAATTACGTCGGTGCCTTAAAGCAATGGGTAGCTCTTCAAGATGGCAATGATGCTTTTTACTGCATCGTTGATTTACACGCGCTATCTGGCGAAATTGATCCAACGCTATTGCGAAAGCGAACTCTGGCATCTGCTGCTCAATTAATCGCAATGGGAATTTCGCCTGAAAAATCCACTCTTTTTGTGCAATCGCAAGTGCCGCAACATAATCAATTGGGTTGGATTATGGAGTGCATGGCTGGTTTTGGGGAAGCAAGCCGCATGACGCAATTTAAAGATAAATCCGCTAAAGGTGGTGCCGATTCGGCTCGCGTAGGTCTATTCACTTATCCAATGTTGCAAGCTGCTGACATTCTTTTATATCAGGCTCATCAAGTTCCAGTCGGTGAAGATCAACGTCAGCACATCGAATTAACTCGAGATCTCGCGACTAGATTTAATACCCGCTTTGGTGACACTTTCCGAATTCCAGAAGGCTACATTCTTAAATCTGGTGCCAAGATTTATGACTTACAAGATCCAACTGCCAAGATGAGTAAATCTTCTGGGTCAACTACTGGGGTGCTTGAAATTATGGATACCCCCGAATCAAATGCCAAGAAGATTAAGAGTGCCGCAACGGACGCTGAGCGAGAAGTGAAATTTGATGAGAAAGCTAAACCAGGCATCAGCAACTTACTTACGATCCATTCAACTTTATCGGGCAAGTCAATTGCTGATCTAGAGGCTGAATTTGCCGATAAAGGCTATGGAGATTTCAAGGCGGCTGTTGCTGAAGTAGTAGTTGAATATTTCCGCCCAATTCGTGCCAAAGCCCTTGAATTGCTTGAAGATGAGGCGCAGTTACTTTCGATTCTGCACGAAGGTTCCCGCAAAGCTCGTGAGGTAGCAGCTGAGACTATTAATGAAACTTACCGAAATCTAGGGATCGTCCAATGATGCGTAAAGCCTTACTTCTAAGCGTTGCAATGACTGCTTGGGTAATAGTGCCGGTAACTTCAACTGCAGTACCTGTTGTAAATGTATGTGTTGCATATGATTTAGGTGGACCGGGGGATCGTTCATATAACGATGCCGTACTTGCTGGATTAACTAAAGCAAAGAAAACCCTTGCATTTAATTACGAAGGTTTCATCACTGATGGCAGTGCCGCAGATCGAGAAAAGCGAATTCGCGCGATGATCGCTAAAGGCTGCTCACCAATTCTGGCAATTGGTTCTGGTTATACTAAGTTACTGAAAAACTTAGCAATTGAATTTCCTACCCAACAATTCTCAATTCTAAATGATGCCTCGATCGCAAGTTTAAATATCACCTCACTTGTTTTTAATGATAAGCAAGTTGGCTACTTAGCAGGATCGGCTGCGGCTCGAGTATCAAAAACCGGCAAAGTTGCCTTAATTTCAAATTCCGCAAATATAAATTTGGAAACTGGCTTTACCCTCGGTGCAACTGCAGCGAAGAAGAAAATAAAACTTACTTTAAAAAGTGCGACAACGGGGTTAGCTGATTTAGCAAAATCACTCATCGCTGAAGGTAACGACGTAATCTTTGTCGCTATCGCTGGATCTGATAATGAAATTTTTAGTGCTGTGGTTAAATATAATGAAACCAAGAAGAAAGAGGCTGCAGAAGTTGGGGTCATTACAATTGAACCTGATCAATATTTGACAGTAACTCCTGCGAACCAAAAATACTTACTAGGTGCTATTTCTAAGCGAGTAGATAACGCGATACTTGATTTAGTAACTTCGGCAATTAAGAATCAGCAGATCAGCGACATCCTGGATCCTGTTCAGGGCATCTACGGACGCAGTTATGGCATTACCGGCGGCAATATTGAGCTCACAATTTGGGCGCCAAAACTTCTAGCTTTCAAGGCTTCGATCGCTGCCGCATCTCGCACCGCTGCCAAACTTTAAAGTTCACCTCTAGAGTTGTCCGAATCGTTACTTTCGAGCGCTTGATTTCGCGCAACAAGGCTGTTCTAAATCCATAATTGCTACTAGGCTCATCCGTACTAAGAGGAGCTATCTGACTAGCCCATAAGGCCAGTTGAGATAGTAAAACTTGCGATAACCCCCGTTAGATACAACTTGGAGGAAAATTGAAGAAGTCAAAGCTAGTAGCCATTCTTGCGGCTACAACTGTTGCAGCGAGCCTCGTGCTTGTGCCTGCAGCAACCGCAGCAACAAAGACCAAAGCATGCTTGGCACTAGATACTGGTGGCGTAGATGACAAGTCATTCAACGCAGCATCATGGGCTGGCGCAACAGGAATTGCTAAGTCAAATAAGAACGTAACAGTTTCATACCTACCTGCAGCCTCAGGCGCAGATTACGCTCCAAACATTAAGAAGTTTGTTGATCAAAAATGTAACGTGATCATCGGTGTTGGCTTCGCAATTGCTGGTGCCATCATTACATCAGCTAAAGCAAACCCAAAGATTTCATACGCGATTGTTGATGATTCAGGACTAGAACCAAATGCTGATTACTCAGCTTTCACAGCTATTCCGAACGTTAAGGGTCTTACATTCAAGACTCAGGAATCATCATTCCTTGCTGGATATGCAGCTGCTGCATTTTCAACTAAGGGTGTAGTTGCTACTTACGGTGGCGCTCCATACCCAACAGTTACAGCATTCATGGATGGATTCGCTCAAGGCGTTTTCTACTACAACCAGGTAAAGAAGAAGGGCGTTCGCGTCCTTGGTTGGAACCGCGATACCAAGAATGGTGAATTCGTAGGCGACTTTGCTAATACTTCAAAGGCACTACAAATCTCAAAGAACTTCGAGCAAGCTGGCGCAGATGTAATCTTCCCAGTTGCTGGTGGTCTTGGTGGAGCAACAGCTCAGAACTCAATGGACGGAAAGAAGTCAGTAACTATCTGGGTTGATACAGATGGTTTTGTTTCTGCCAATAAGTATCGTTCAGTTCTTCTAACCTCGGTTATGAAGGGTCTAGGCGAATCTGTTTCTTCAGTAATTGCTGAAGTAAATGCTGGCAAGTTCACAAACAAGGCATATGTCGGAACACTAGCTAACAAGGGAACACGCCTAGCGCCATTCCACGACTTAGCATCAGCCATTCCATCAACACTTGCTAAGGAAATTGCTGCAGTTCAGAAGAAGATCATTTCTGGTGCAATCAAGGTTGAATAAGCAATAAATAAATTAATAGCGGCGTAGTGAGAAATCACTGCGCCGCTATTTTTATGCCCTTTCTAAGCTAATTTCACTTCTTGCATTACTTCTTATTTATCTATCCCATAGAGTAGATTTGCGCCATGTCTTTAGAGCTTCGCGGAATCACCAAGCAATTTGGCTCACTCGTTGCCAATGATGATATAAATTTCAAAGTTGAAGCCGGCGAGATTCATGCCATCTTGGGTGAAAATGGAGCCGGTAAGTCGACGCTGATGAATATTGTTTATGGACTGCTCTCACCAGATAAAGGTCAAATCTTAGTTGATGGCCAGGAAATCAAAATTAAAAGTCCGCTCGATGCTCTAGCCGCTGGTATCGGAATGGTTCATCAGCACTTCATGTTGATTCCAGTTTTCACAGTCGCCGAAAACATTGTGTTAGGACATGAGAAAACAAATCGCGTAGGTTTACTTGATTTAGCCACTGCGCGCCAAGAAATTATAAGAGTATCTAAAGAATTTAATTTTGAAGTTGATCCAGATGCGCTTATTGAAGATTTGCCAGTTGGTATTCAGCAACGAGTTGAAATTATTCGCGCTCTTATCTATAACTCCAAGATTCTAATTTTAGATGAACCAACTGCTGTTTTGACTCCACAAGAAACTGATGAGCTTCTGGCAAATATGAAGAAACTGCGTGATTCTGGCCGTTCGATTGTTTTTATTACTCACAAATTGCGCGAAGTAAAAGCAGTAGCTGATCGAATTTCAATCATTCGTCGCGGCAAAGTTGTCGGAACTGTCGAGCCAACAGCTAGTAAAGAAGAAATGGCTTCTCTTATGGTGGGTCGACCGGTTGATCTAACGATCAACAAAGCCGACGGTAAACCAGGAAAGAAGATTCTGGAAATGGTTGATTTAAATGTTCTAGATACTTCTGGTCGTGCCCTAGCTAGCAAGATCAATTTGACCATTTCTGCCGGTGAAGTTGTGGCAGTTGCTGGCGTGCAAGGTAATGGGCAGAGCGAGTTAGCTGAAGCGATAGTTGGATTACGCGAGCACCTAACTGGTTCAATCAAGCTTTCCGGCAACGAATTAATCGGCCGCTCAGTTGATCAATGTCTAAAAGCTGGCATTGCTTATGTGCCTGAATCACGTGAACTAGATGGCTTGATCTCATCTTTTTCAATTACTGAGAATTTGATTCTAGATACCCATAGTGAGGCGCCATATGCAAAGGGTATTTTCTATAAGCCTGCCATGGCCCAGCAAGTAGCCCTAGAGCGTATTAAGGAATTCGATATCCGAACTCAAAGTGCGAGCGACCCAGCCTCATCACTATCTGGTGGAAATAAGCAGAAGGTAGTTCTTGCTCGCGAACTTTCGCGCCCAGTTGAACTAGTGGTGGTTTGCCAACCAACACGTGGTCTTGATGTTGGCTCAATCGAATTTGTCCACCAACGCCTTATTTCAGAACGTGACTCCGGGCGCGCAGTTCTTCTATTTAGCACCGAGCTTGATGAAGTTTTTGCGCTAGCTGATCGCATTGCAATTATGTATCGCGGCGAGATCATTGCAATAGTTCCTGCGACTGCATCTCGTGAAGAAGTTGGTCTGTATATGGCTGGCATACATCCGGCTACTGCAAAAGGTGGTGCGGCATGATTAAGAAAATTCTAGATAAAACGCTATTACCACTATTCGCATTTCTACTCGCTCTCTTTGTGGGCGGGCTAGTAATTGGTTTTACCGACAATAAAGTTTTGGCCAAGATTTCATCGCCAATTGAGTTCTTAAAGATATTAGGCAGCACTGTCGGGAATGCTTATTTAGCTCTCTTCCAAGGCGCCATCTATGATCCCAATTTGGCTGAAGGCAAGAGCTTCATGGCTGGTTTCTATCCACTAAGTGAAACTATGGTTGCTACTGCGCCTTTAATTCTTTGTGGTCTCTCCGTTGCATTAGCTTTCAAGTCAGGTCTGTTCAACATTGGTGCACAAGGTCAATTTATTTTCGGTGCGATAGGTGCCTCATACATTGGCTTTAAATATGAAATGCCGATGGTTATGCATATTCTGGTGGCAACTCTTGCCGGCCTTATTCTGGCTGCGCTCTGGGGTGGCATCGTTGGATTGCTTAAAGCAAAAACTGGTGCGCATGAAGTAATTGTGACCATCATGCTTAACTACATTGCCGCAAAATTCTTACTTTTCCTCCTAAGTACTAAGTATTTCTTGCGTCCAGGGCGCTTAGATCCGATTGCGCCATCGGTAAAAGAGAGCGCAATGTTGCCTAGCCTATTCGGGGTTGATTACCGTGTGAATATTGGAATCTTTATCGCTCTGGCAGCTGCGGTATTTATCTGGTGGTTATTAAACCGCAGCATTATTGGCTTTAGATTCCGCGCCGTAGGTGCGAATTCGAGTGCAGCGCGAACTGCAGGTATTTCAGTGTCAGCAGCGATGATTGCAACAATGGCCATCTCAGGTGCCCTTGCCGGCATGGGCGGTGCTATTCATACTTTGGGCAATCAATATGAATTAACTGACACAGTTGCTGCCTCCTTTGGATTCGATGCGATCACTGTTGCATTACTTGGTCGCGGAACGCCACTAGGTGTTGTTCTGGCATCCTTTTTATTTGCCGGCCTTCGTGTTGGTGGACAAACCATGCAGGCAAACGTAGGTGTGCCAGTTGAAATCGTTCTAGTAATCCAAGCTCTAGTTGTTCTCTTTATCGCAGCACCTGATCTAGTCAAGCGGATCTTTAGATTGCGAAATCTGCAAGAAGCATCGGCGATGGCATCTAAGGGATGGAACGGGTAATGAAGAACCAATCGACGATTTCCCGTGAAGCCAAGCGCAAGCTCAACGGCATCTACTCAATGGCAATTGCAAGTATTTTCTCAATTGTGGTTTTCGCTTACTTGCCTAAAGTTAGCGGTGATGTAACTTACAGCTTCGTATTGGATAAAGAGTGGGTGCTTATCCAGCAATGGGTGATTGATTCTCGAGTTGGCGCGTATGCATTCTCTGTTCTTTCATTGCTGTTTACTGCACTTGCATATTATTTATTCCGCCAAGGCAAAAAACATGGCATCGCGATTTTTGGTTTTTCGATCGGCTTCTTCATGGCATTTCTTTGTTGGGCATCTGCCGGAGACTTCGTGCCATTTACTGGATTACTCCAAGGCGGCTTAATTCTGGCGGTGCCGCTAATTTACGGCTCACTTGCTGGACTTGTCTGCGAGCGATCTGGCGTCATTAATATTGCTATCGAAGGCCAACTATTGGGTAGTGCTTTTGTAGCAGGCGTAGTCGGAAGCTTGCTCCAAAATGCTTGGTATGGATTATTGGTAGCTCCTTTTGCTGGAGCGCTAATCTCATTGTTATTAGCCGTTTTCGCCATTAAATACCGCATCGATCAAGTGATTTTAGGCTTCGTAATCAATGTATTAATCATTGGCTTAACTAGTTTTGCTGCACAACGGTTCTTGCGTGAAGATTCCGAGAAATGGAATGAATCACCGATTCTGCAGCCAATTAATATTCCAATTCTTTCTAAGCTGCCAATCATTGGCCCGATGTTCTTCTCGCAGACAATCATCATTTATCTGCTTTATGTGATTATTGTAGTTACTCAGATTGCGCTCTTTAAGAGCAAGTGGGGACTTCGCATGCGCTCAGTTGGTGAACTACCAGTTGCAGCCGAGAGCGTTGGTATTGATGTTAATAAGGTTCGCTTCCGCAATGTAATCATTGCTGGTGCTATAGCTGGCTTCGGTGGCGCTTACTTCACGGTCGGTTCTGTTGGTTCATTCAGCCGCGAGATGACTGCGGGCATGGGCTTTATCGCACTAGCGGCCCTTATCTTCGGTCGCTGGACGCCACTTGGTGCACTATCTGCTGCGCTCGTATTTGGTTTTGCTGATCAATTGCGAAGCGTGCTCTCAATCGCTGGCACACCAATTCCATCTGCATTCATGATGATGGTTCCTTACATCGCAACCATCATTGCAGTCTCTGGTTTCGTGGGCCGAGTCCGCGCACCTGCAGCTGATGGAATTCCTTATCAACGCGGCGGCGCCCACTAATGCCGCAAGTAGATTGGCAGCTGCTCGAAAAAACAGCAATTGCTGCAATGGAATCAGCATATGCACCATATTCCAAGTTTCCAGTTGGTGTTGCAGCCCTGGTTGATGATGGTCGCATAATTTCTGGCTGTAATGTTGAGAATGCTTCATATGGCTTAACGCTTTGTGCAGAGTGCGGTTTAGTTTCAAATTTAATTCTCTCTGGCGGCGGCCGACTAGTTGCTTTCCTTTGCGTGGATTTGAATAAGAATTACTTAATGCCATGTGGTCGCTGTCGTCAGTTATTGCAAGAACATGGCGGAAGTAAACTGGCGATGATGACTGACCAAGGCATCAAGCCACTAGCCGAGCTATTACCTTGGGCTTTTGGCCCAGAAGAGATGGAAAAACGCCTTGATTGAACCTTTTGCTGCCGTTGAGATTATTTCAGCTAAGCGCGATCAAAATGAATTAACCGATACTCAAATAGATTGGGTCATTTCGGCATACACCCGTGGGGTTGTAGCAGATGAACAAATGTCGGCTTTGCTTATGGCGATTTTATTAAATGGTATGAATAATCGCGAAATCAGCCGTTGGACAAATGCCATGATCAATAGTGGCGAGCGCATGAATTGGTCAAAGTTAGATCGACCAACTGCAGATAAACATTCAACTGGTGGTGTTGGTGACAAAATAACTTTGCCCCTTGCACCTCTAGTTGCAGCATGTGGTGGCGCAGTGCCACAACTATCTGGTCGCGGCCTTGGTCATACTGGTGGCACGCTAGATAAACTGGAATCAATTCCTGGTTGGCGAGCAGAATTAAGCAATGATGAAATGCTAAAAGTATTACAAGATTGTGGCGCTGTAATTTGTGCAGCAGGTGCGGGGCTAGCGCCAGCAGATAAGAAACTTTATGCACTGCGCGACGTAACAGCGACAGTTGAAGCCATTCCTTTAATTGCATCATCAATCATGAGTAAGAAGATTGCCGAAGGAACATCGGCGTTAGTTCTAGATGTTAAAACTGGTAGTGGTGCATTTATGAGTGATCCGAAAAAGGCAGCTGAACTTGCCCGCACGATGGTGGCACTCGGCACTGCAGCTGGTGTCAAAACTCGTGCACTAGTAACAGCAATGGATGTTCCACTTGGTTTAACTGCTGGAAACGCTCTTGAAGTTCGCGAATCAGTTGAAGTATTAGCCGGTGGTGGTCCAGCCGATGTGGTTGAACTTACAATTTTGCTAGCTCGCGAAATGATTGATGCTGCTGGCATCGTTGGTAAAGACCCGGCTGATGCTTTGCGCGATGGCAGTGCGATGGATCATTGGCGACGCATGATTAGTGCACAAGGTGGCAACCCAGATGTAGCGCTACCTGTTGCAAAAGAGAGCCATCAGATTTTGGCAACTAATAGCGGCACCATGACTGCAATGGATGCGATGAAAGTTGGTGTGGCTGCTTGGCGATTAGGCGCTGGTCGTTCGCGCCAAGGTGAGAAAGTGCAGGCAGGTGCCGGTGTTGAATTACATGCCAAGCCAGGGGATTACGTGAAGCAAGGTTCACCGATCATGACGCTATTTACCGATGAACCAGCTCGCTTTGAGCGCGCGCTAGAGGTTTTAGTAGGTGCTGTCATAATTGTTGAAGGCGGCATCGTTGATCGACTGCCCTTAGTACTAGAGCGGATTGAAGCATGAGTGATTTGTTAAAGCGCCCGACCCCAGAGCAAGTAAAGCGCCTGCCTAAAGCACTTTTGCACGATCACTTAGATGGAGGTCTGCGCCCGCAAACAATCATTGATATCGCTAATGAAATTGGTTATGACGCATTACCTACCAAGGATGCTGCTGAATTAGCGATTTGGTTCCGCGAATCTTGTGACTCCGGCTCGTTAGTTCGTTATCTAGAAACCTTTGGCCACACAATTGCTGTGATGCAACGACGTGACGATATTGTTCGTGTTGCACGCGAATGTGCCATTGATTTAGCTCGTGATGGCGTTGTCTATGCCGAAGTTCGTGGCGCACCAGAACTATTTTTGGAGAAAGGTTTATCCCTTTCGCAAGTAATTGAGGCAACGCTAGAAGGTTATCGCTTAGGTGAATCTGATGCGAAAGCTGAAGGCTTGCAGATTCGAGTTGTTTCCTTACTTTGCGGAATGCGCCAGAATAAGCGATCTCAAGAAGTTGCCGAATTAGTTGTTAAATATCGCGATCAGGGTGTAGTTGGCTTTGATATCGCTGGGCCAGAAGATGGTTTTCCGCCAAGTGATCAATTAGAAACTTTCGAATACTTGCGTGGTGAAAATGCCCACTTCACAATTCATGCTGGTGAAGCTTATGGACTTCCTTCAATCTGGGAAGCAATTCAACTTTGCGGCGCTGAGCGTCTTGGTCATGGCGTTCGAATTATTGATGATGTTGATTTCTCAGGCGGGCAAGCCAAATTAGGTCGCCTAGCTTCATACGTTCGCGATCGTCGAGTACCACTTGAAATGTGCCCAACTTCTAATTTACAAACTGGTGCTGCAGCCTCGATCAAGGAACATCCAATTGGGGCGTTAGCAAAGTTACGTTTTCGAGTAACTGTAAATACTGACAACCGATTGATGAGTGATACTTCAATGACTCATGAGATGAATGAATTAGTAAACGCTTTTGACTGGAATTTCCTAGATCTGCAACGTGTAACGATAAATGCCCTAAAGAGCGCGTTTATCCCATTCGAAGAGCGCTTATCGATCATCGAAAAGGTAGTTAAACCAGCCTATTTAGCTGTTGCAGCTGAATAACTAAATACCGATTGGATGCCAGACGGTCTTGGCTTCCATGAAAGCCAAGATTCGACCAGGTTCGGCCGTCATAGTAAATGATGAGATTCGCTTTAAGTTTTCTACGCCAGCTTCTTTGATTGCACCATGTCGTTCACTGGGTAGACCGGAAATATCTAAGCCATCGATATCCATGTGGGAGGCAAACCAAGGCGCCAGTTCACTTTGTTGGCCAGAGAGAATATTTAACACGCCATTTAGTAGATCACTAGTTGCAACAACTTCGGCAAAGCTAATTGCCGAAAGGGGAGACGAACTAGAAGCTAACGCAACTGCGGTGTTTCCGGAAACTAAAATTGGCGCGATAGCTGCAACGAAGCCAAGTAGAGGTTTATCAATTGGGGCAATCGCACCAACAACACCTAGTGCTTCAGGAATTGTAAAGTTATAGAACGGACCAGAAACTGGATTCGTGGAACCAGCAAGAGATGGCAACTTGTCACTCCAGCCGGCATACCAAACTAATAAATCAACTGAGTCACTAACTTCTTGTAGTGACTCTTTAGCTGACGCACCAGTTTGTAGTGAAATTTCTTGAGCGAACTGATCGCTGCGACCTTCGAGCATTTCTGCGATGCGATAAATAATTTGCCCACGGTTAAAGGCCGTAGCTTTCGCCCAACCAGGTTGAGCAGCTCGAGCTGCAACTACTGCTTCACGCAAATCTTTTCGTGACGCTAAACAAGCATTAGCTAAGAACTCACCTTTATTGCTGGTGATCTCATAAGAGCGACCAGATTCTGTGCGCGGAAATGCGCCATTGATATAGAGCTTGTAAGTTTTCATAACTTCTAGGCGACCGCTCATTTTGCTGATCCCTTCAAGTAAGCGCTCAGGCCATGTCGACCACCTTCGCGACCCCAGCCAGATTCTTTGTAACCGCCAAATGGGCTAGCGGGATCAAATTTATTAAAAGTATTTGCCCAGATGACACCAGCGCGAAGTTGCTGAGTAGCCCAAAGAATGTTTGAACCTTTCTCGCTCCAGATGCCTGCAGAGAGCCCAAATGGCGTGTTATTGGCCTTTTCAATGGCCTCTGCTGGGGTACGGAAAGTTAATACCGAAAGTACGGGTCCGAAGATTTCTTCACGCGCAATGCGGTGGGCTTGAGTAACTCCGGTGAAAATTGTCGGTGCAAACCAGAAACCATTTTCCGGAAGTGCGCAATTAGCGCTCCAGCGACCAGCACCTTCAGCTTCACCGGCCGCAGTTAATTCACGGATCTTGGCTAATTGTTCAGCTGAGTTGATCGCCCCTAAATCGGTGTTCTTATCTAGTGGGTCACCAACGCGGATTTTATCCATGCGGCGCTTTAATTTTTCTAGAACTTCATCAGCGACACTCTCTTGCAGGATTAACCGTGATCCAGCACAACAGACATGGCCCTGGTTAAAGAAGATGCCATTAACAATTCCTTCAACGGTCTCATCAATTGCCGCATCACCAAACACAATATTGGCACCTTTGCCACCTAGTTCGAGAGTTAAGGATTTATTAGTTGGGGCTACGGCGCGAGCAATTAACTTACCAACCTCAGTTGAACCAGTAAATGCAATCTTGTCGATGCCAGGGTGGTTAACAATTGCAGATCCTGTGCTGCCATCGCCAGTAACGATGTTTACTACGCCATCAGGCAGTCCAGATTGCTGACAAACTTGCGCAAATAAGAGCGCTGTTAGCGATGTTGTCTCAGCCGGCTTTAAAACTACCGTGTTGCCAGTGGCAAGTGCGGGAGCAACTTTCCAGGCCAACATAAGAAGCGGAAAGTTCCAGGGAATAATTTGGCCAACTACGCCATGTGGGGCAGTGGTGGTGTCGAAGCCGGCGTATTCAAGTTTGTCGGCCCAGCCGGCGTGATAGAAGAAGTGGGCCGCAGATAGCGGAACATCTACGTCGCGAGATTCCCGGATTGGTTTACCGTTATCTAGAGTTTCCAGAACGGCAAATTCGCGTGCTCGCTCTTGCATGATGCGAGCAATGCGGAATAAGTATTTTCCGCGTTCGCGGCCAGATAACTTTGACCAACTCTTATCGAAGGCGTTTCGCGCTGCTTTCACGGCAGCATCAACATCGGCGGCGCTACCTAGTGAAATACTGCTTAGCACCTCTTCGGTAGCAGGATTAATAGTGTTGAAATGGGCCGAACCGTCAACCCATTTGCCGTTAATGAAATGGCCGTATACGGGATCGATTTTGACTACGGAACGGGATTCCGGAGCTGCTGCGTATTCGAAGTTCATTTGATTAGCCTCGTTAGTCGATCGTTACGTAGTTAGGGCTAGCGTAATAGCCATCGGACATTTTCATGCGTTGCATAAGCAGATCATTTAGCAAGGCGCTGGCACCAATGCGAAATAGTGAAGGATTTAGCCATTCTGGACCAGCAGTTTCATTTACTAGGACTAGTTGCTTGATGGCATCCTTAGTTGTGCGAATTCCACCAGCTGGCTTTACCCCGATTCGGACCTTCGTCAGGTCATAAAAATCACGAACTGCTTCGAGCATTACCAACACCACGGGCGCAGTCGCGGCAGGGGCAACTTTGCCAGTTGAAGTTTTAATAAAATCAGCACCTGCCAGCATTGCCAAGTAAGAAGCTTTGCGCACATTGTCCAAAGTGACTAACTCGCCAGTTTCTAGAATTACTTTTAGATGGGCGCGATCACCGCATACTTCTCGGATTGCCACGATCTCTTCAAAAACTTCAATCAAGCGACCACTTAAAAAAGCACCACGATCGATTACCATATCGATTTCAGCAGCACCAGCAACGATGGCATCTTCGGTGTCTTGTAATTTAACTGCCATTGAAGCGCGTCCTGAAGGAAACGCTGTCGAAACCGCAGCTACCGGTAGTTCATGTGCGCCAATCGAATCTAAATGTTGGCGGGCAATGCCAACCATGTCGTTGTAGACACAGACTGCGCCAACGCGGGGCACGGTTAAATCAGTTGGGTCGGGGCGAAATGCTTTAGCGCAAAGCGCTTGCACTTTGCCTGGGGTATCAGCGCCTTCCAGAGTTGTTAAATCAACCATCGAGATCGCAGTATCAATTGCCCAAGATTTGCTTGTGGTTTTAATACTGCGAGTGGCCAACATGGCAGCGCGGGCTTCAGCGCCAACTTGATCGACGCCAGGAAGCTGCTTTAAATAATTGCGGAGTGAAGAATCACTGCCATCGACGAGGCCATAGAAGCTCATGGGACTACGCCTTTCGATGCTAATTAAGTGTGAGTAACGCCTGCAAAGGTGATCTTAGTTCATCGAGGACCTTTTGGGCACTTACCGATTCTGGGGCAATAACTTCGACGTAACACTTCATCTTTGCCTCGGTACCACTAGGGCGAATAATTATCCGAATTCCACCAGCTAGCCAAATTCGCAAGCCATCAGTAGGCGGCAAATCATTACTTGGTTTTTCTAGGTCATCAATACTTTCAACGATGCGGCCGGCGATTATTTGAGGTGGATTAGCTCGCAACCCGCTCATCAACTTAGTTACATCGCTCAGTTGATTTACTCGGATAGAAATTTGCTCAGTTCCATGGAAACCATGGCGAGCCCAGACCTCATTTAGTAGATCAAGAATTGTTTTATCTTGGCTTTTTAAATCAACGGCGATCTGAGCCAACATCAGGGCGGCCGACAAGCCATCTTTATCGTTAACAGTTTGGGCATCCACGCAATATCCAAGTGCTTCTTCATAACCAAAAGTTAAGTTTGGAATCTTGGTTAGATATTTAAAGCCGGTTAGCGTTTCGGTGAAATCCAAATTGTAATGTTTGGCAATCTTGCTCAAAATAGATGATGAGACGATTGTATTAGCTAAGATTCCGCAACTGGTATTGCGAGCAATTGATTCACCTAAAACCACACCTAGTTCATCGCCGCGAAGAATGCGCCAACCCGTTTTGGGATCCTTAATCGCTGCAGCGCAGCGATCAGCATCGGGATCATTGGCAATTACTAAATCCGCATCAAATGCTTTGGCAGTTTCTAGCGCTAAATCAATTGCCCCAGGTTCTTCGGGATTCGGAAATGCCACAGTTGGAAAATCTGGATCTGGATCAGCTTGCGCATCAACCAAAATTAACGAGGCAAAACCTGCCTTATGAAATACGCGCTGCATCGTCTTGGTGCCAACTCCGTGCATCGCGGTGTAAACAATTTTTAGATCAGCCGGCCTTGGTCCTAACAGCGCTGTGCGGGTTGTGTATTTATGAACGATCTCTTCGTCTAATACTTCCCAGTTAGTGCCACGTGGTTGTGATTTAAGCGAAACTATTTGATCAATCTGGGTTGAAATTGATTTATCAGTTGGTGTAATAATCTGGCTACCGCGATATTCAATTCCATCAACTGTGCCACCTAGGTAAACCTTGTAACCATTATCTTGAGGTGGGTTATGGCTGGCAGTCACCATTACGCCGACATCGACGCCTAATGCATTGACCGCAAATGCTAAAACTGGTGTTGGCAGCGGACGGGGCAATACATAAACTGTCATGCCAGCCCCACTAAAGATCTCAGCACTAGTTTGAGTGAAATCCTCTGAACCATGGCGGGCATCGCGACCGATAACAACACTAGTAAGGCCGCGCTCTTTCATATAGGCAACGAGGCCAGCTGCGGTACGACCCACAACTGCGTTATTCATACACGATGGACCGGGGCCAATCGGGCCACGTAATCCAGCAGTTCCAAACTGTAAAAAGCCGTTGAAGTATTTACGAAGTTCTACTTCGTTGCCGGCATCTAGTAAGGATTGTAATTGTGCTGCAGTTTTGGGATCCGGGTCATCGGCAATCCAGGCTGAAACCTCAGCTGCTAATTGTTGATCCATGAACCTAGATTAACTTAACTAAATTAACTTTGGAATAACGTTTTTAAGCAACTTACCCATGCGATCTGCTGCTGCTTTGCCAGCTGCAATAACTTCTTCATGGTTTAGCTTTTCACCAGTCACGCCAGCTGCAGCGTTAGTCACTAAAGAAATACCAAGAACTTCAGCACCTAGAGCATGGGCAGCGATCGCTTCAGGAACAGTAGACATACCAACTAAGTCAGCGCCCATTGCGCGCATCATCAGAATCTCAGCTGGAGTTTCATAGGTTGGGCCACGCCAGTGCACATATACACCTTCAGCTAAAGATTCATCTTCACTCTTAACGATGGCACGAATTCGCTTGCTATAAAGATCTGTTAAATCTACAAAGTTGGCACCTTCAAGTGGGGAAGCTGCGGTTAGCGAAATATGGTCACGAATCAAAACTGGTTGGCCAACTTTATAGCTGGTGTTAATGCCACCGCAGGCATTGGTCAGAACCACAACTTTGCAACCTGCTTTAACTGCAGTACGAACGCCATGGACTACGGGCTCCATTCCTTTACCTTCGTAAAGGTGAGTGCGACCAAGGAAAACTAGAACTCGAACTGTTTTACCGTTTTCAGTAATTTCATAAGAGCGAACTTTTCCAGAGTGCCCCTGGACTGCAGGTGCTAAGAATCCTGGCAGCTCGTGCGCATCACATTCAAACTTTGGTGTGCCCAGGGCATCGGTTGCGCTAACCCAACCTGAACCCATTACTAAAGCAACATCGTGGGCGGGAACACCTGACCGCTTTGCAATTTCGGCAGCGGCAGTTTCAGCGTTAATTAAAGGTTGGCTCATGCCTCAATAATGTCACAGAGCACGGTGCCACTAGCAACCGTCTCGCCAATTACCGCGCTTAAGTTAGAGATCACACCAGAGCGATGAGCCATTAACGGCTGCTCCATCTTCATGGCTTCAAGCACGATTACTAGATCACCTTTTTCTACTTTTTGGCCTTGGGCTACTGCAACTTTTACGACCGTGCCCTGCATTGGGCTAGTTAGTCCCACACCACCGGAACCACCAGCGAGCGCGTCTTTTGCACGGTGCCGCTTCACAACTGGTTCTGGCGCATGTACCAAGATTTCAAAACGCTTGCCATTAATTTCAGCAACTAAATGATCAGCTGCTGCTTTGGTTTGTGCCTCTAGTGGCAAAATCTTAAATTCTGGAATCTCGTTCTTAAATTCTTTTTCGATGTAGCTGGTGTATACCTTGAATTCATCAGTAAATGCCGGATCTTGCAAAATCGCTTGATGGAATGAAAGCGCCGTTGCCATTCCTTCAATCGTAAATTCGGAAATGGCGCGACGAGCTCGAGTAATTGCTTGCTCACGAGTTGCACCTGTGACAATTAATTTAGCGAGTAATGAATCGAAGTTTCCAGTGATGGCATCACCAGTACGAAAGCCGGTATCAACTCTTACGCCAGGTCCAGTTGGTAGTGACATCTTGGTGATCCGACCAGGGGCGGGTAAGAAAGAACGACCTGGATCTTCACCATTGATTCGGAATTCAATGGAATGGCCACGAATTACTGGATCGGTATATCCAAGTTCTTCACCCATCGCGATGCGGAATTGTTCCCGAACTAAATCGATGCCAGTTACTTCTTCGCTTACCGGGTGCTCTACCTGCAAACGGGTGTTTACTTCCAGGAATGAGATCGTGCCATCAACGCCAACTAAGAATTCGCAAGTACCGGCGCCGATGTAACCAGCTTCTTTCATAATGGCTTTAGATGAACGGTAGAGCTCATCATTTTGCGCATCTGTTAAGAATGGCGCAGGTGCCTCTTCAACTAATTTCTGATGACGACGCTGCAGTGAACAATCTCGAGTGCTAATTACTGCAGCATTGCCGAATTTATCTACTAATACTTGGGTCTCAACGTGCCGCGGCTTATCTAAGTACCGCTCGACGAAGCACTCACCGCGACCAAAGCCAGCAATAGCTTCACGTACAGCTGATGCGAAAGCTTCTGGAATTTCCGCCATTGTGAAAGCGATCTTTAGGCCACGACCGCCGCCGCCATGGGCTGCCTTGATTGCAACAGGTAGGCCATGTTCTTTAGCAAAAGCAATAATTTCATCGTGGCTATCAACTGGATCAGCAGTTCCGGCCACAAGTGGCGCGCCAGCTTTCGCGGCAATTTTGCGAGCTGAAACTTTATCGCCAAGTGCTCTAATTGCAGCAGGTGGGGGACCGATCCAAATTAAGCCAGCATCAATTACTGCTTGCGCAAAGTCAGCATTTTCGGAGAGAAAACCGTAACCAGGGTGAACTGCATCTGCGCCAGATTTCTCAGCGATGGCAATTAACTTCTCGATATTCAAATAGGTCTGAGCTGCGGTTGTGCCACTTAATGAATATGCTGAATCTGCCATCTGCGCATGCATCGAATCACGATCGGTTTCGGAGTAAACCGCAACGCTCTCGATGCCATGGTCACTACATGCACGAATTACG
The DNA here is from genome assembly GCA_964202795.1 of Candidatus Planktophila sp. Classification (GTDB taxonomy): domain Bacteria; phylum Actinomycetota; class Actinomycetes; order Nanopelagicales; family Nanopelagicaceae; genus Planktophila. The sequence continues at coordinate 40,414 of CAXNJS010000002.1, read as the reverse complement.
CGAACTGCAATTTCACCACGGTTAGCAATCAGAACACGTTTCATCCGAGCTCCTTAACTTGCGGCCAGGTATATCCAAGCTCAGTCATCGCGGCACGCAAGAATGGCATTGAGATACCAACCACGTTTGTGTAATCGCCTTCGATGCTTGGAATAAAAGGAGAACTAAAGCCATCGAGAGTAAAGCCACCGGCAACGTGTAATGGCTCACCAGTTGAAACGTAATCAGCAATCTCTAAATCGGTCATGTCCGAAAAAGTTACTTTAGTAGTTACGCGATCTGAAATCTCGCGGTCTTTGCTGGTATCAATAATGCAATGGCCAGTATGTAATAAGCCAGAATTTCCGCGAACACGGCTTGCTCGTTCAGTTGCCACATCTGCAGTCCCTGGCTTTCCGAGTGAAACTCCATCGAATTCAAAGGTGGAATCACAAGCAATAATTACCGCATCCCCTGAAATCTGTTCGCGGACTGTATGTGCTTTGGTAATTGCAAGCGCAATCACCATATCAGCGGGTGACATCGCTTTGAAAAAATCAGTTTCTTCATCGACATAACTAACGACTATCTCTGGTTTTAAGCCAGCTGACTCGAGTAGTCGTCTGCGTGAAGTAGATGCTGAAGCTAAAATCAATCTGGTCATCTTAGAAATTACGTCCTGAACCGAACTTAATTTGTTGTGGGAGTTGGGTACGCATCAAAGGCATCGCCCAAATACTTCGCTTAACAACCGGTTTTAGCTCTTCACGTTTGCGATTTGCCAATGCAATTTCTATTACGGCTAGTTCATCGGCAGAAGGATTGCCCGCGGTGACGCTAAATGTGGTTTTTGGCGCAGTCATTAGAGCGGAATATTTCCGTGCTTGCGCGGTGGTAGTGCATCGCGTTTAGTTTTCAGAGATCTAAATGCCTTAGTGATGTATTCGCGAGTTTGGTTTGGCTCGATAACCGCATCAACATATCCACGTTCAGCGGCTAAGTAAGGATTAGCTAATGTTTCGTTGTACTCGGTAATTAATTCTGCACGCTTACTTTCCGGATCTGCCGCACTTTTAAGTTCGTTTCGATAGAGAATATTTACGGCACCTTGAGCTCCCATTACTGCAATTTCAGCACTTGGCCAAGCTAAATTGATATCAGCGCCGATATATTTTGAGCCCATCACAATGAAAGCGCCACCGTAAGCTTTGCGAGTAATTACAGTTACTAGTGGCACAGATGCTTCAGCGTAGGCGTAAAGTAATTTAGCACCGCGGCGGAGTATGCCATCCCACTCTTGTTCAGTTCCGGGCAAGAAGCCAGGCACATCAACCAAAGTTAATATTGGAATATTAAAGGCATCGCAGAAACGCAAGAACCGCGCTGCTTTTTCACTGGAATTAATATCTAACGTGCCAGCTAAATGCTGCGGCTGGTTAGCGATGATGCCAACTGACTCACCTTCGATGCGACCGAATCCAACCACAATGTTAGGCGCATAGAGAGAGTGGACTTCTAGGAATTCACCTTCATCAAGGAGTGCTTGAATAAGAACCTTCATGTCGTAAGGCTGATTAGGGCTATCTGGAATCAAAGTATCTAGTGCGTTATCAGTTAACTTCTTTTCTAAACTTTCAGTTGCTGGCAAGTGTGGAGCGCCATCCATATTGTTACTTGGTAAATAAGAAAGAAGTGCTTTAACATAATCGATCGCATCATCCTCGTTCTGGGCTAAGTAATGCGAATTACCAGTCTTGGTGTTGTGCGTGTGAGCGCCACCGAGTTCTTCCATGCCAACTTCTTCGCCAGTTACCGTCTTAATAACATCTGGTCCAGTAATAAACATATGTGAAGTCTCGTTTACCATCACGGTGAAATCTGTAAGTGCTGGTGAATAAGCAGCGCCACCTGCGCAGGGGCCAAGAATTAATGAAATCTGGGGAATCACGCCAGATGAACGAGTATTTAATCTAAAGATGCGGCCATATCCGCTGAGAGCCGACACTCCTTCTTGAATACGAGCGCCACCAGAATCACTAATTCCGATTATGGGCATGCCATTTTTAAGGGCATATTCCATGATCTTGACGATCTTCTCGGCCATAACTTCGCCGAGACTTCCGCCCATAACCGTGAAATCTTGAGAGAAGAGAGCGATATTGCGACCATCAATTGTGGCGATACCAATAATTACGCCATCTCCATATGGACGATTCTTCTCCATGCCAAAATTTACTGAACGATGGCGAGCGAATTCATCGAACTCAGTAAAAGAACCAGGATCTACTAGTTTTTCAACGCGCTCACGCGCAGTCATCTTTCCTTTAGCATGTTGCTTATCAATCGCACTTGCCGAACCAGCATGGACAGCTTCGTTAAGGCGATTGCGAAGATCTTCAATTTTTCCGGCAGTAGTATGCAGATCTGGCTTCATGCCCCTACGGTACTAGTTATGGAGGTCGAATTGGTTCGAGAAGCGCTAAATGAGAGTGCGATGAACGCAACATTACGCGGCAGTTACTGGCGGGTAAGCGTTTTTCAAAGTGTTACATCCACCCAAATTGAACTTATCGGAAAAGAAAATCTGCAACACGGTGACGTCTACGTAACTGAATATCAAAGTGCCGGCCGAGGCAGATTAGATCGAACTTTTGAGGCAACAAAATCTAGTGCACTTCTTTTTTCAATCTACCTCGAACCGAAACGAAGCAAGTTGGAGTGGAGTGCAATTCCGTTACTAGCTGGGCTAAGTTTAGTAAATGCGCTAAAGAGTTTGGATGCAAAAGTTGTGACTAATTTAAAGTGGCCCAACGATTTACTTATTGCAGATAAGAAAGCCGCCGGAATTCTGGTGGAAGCTAGAGAAAACGGAGTCGTAGTTGGAATTGGCCTAAATGTTGAAATGGCTAAATCTGAATTACCTGTGACCACAGCTACATCCCTAGCAATAGAAAATTTTGCTGAACTAAATCGAAATATAATTTTGCCTGAGATTTTAAGAAACTTTGCAATAACCATCGGGCTCTGGGAGAGTGGTTCGAGCATTGCGCTCGAACAGTATCGCCAGTTGAGTTCCACTCTGGGTAAAGAGGTCGAAGTTCACTTGCCTTCGGGTGAAATTCTCAATTCGCGTGCGATCGGAATCAATGAGCTAGGTGAACTGCAGTTGGCCAGCGGCGCTCAAGTTAACGCAGGCGATGTGATTCACCTACGATAGGCAAGTGAAATCTCCCTTTCCACGTGTCGGCATTATCGGTGCCGGCCAACTTGGCCGAATGAGTGCCGCGCCTGCAGCAGCGCTAGGGATCGATCTAGTTTTACTCGCACAATCTGCAACCGATTCTGGTGCGCAAGTTGCTGAATTTGAAGTTGGCGATTACCGAGATTTAGTTCAGGTTCGTGATTTCGCTAATAAATGTGACTTAATCACTTTTGAGCATGAACTTATTCCAATCTCGGTAGTCAGGGCACTCGAAAGTGAAGGCGTTAGGTTCTATCCAACTTCGGAAAGCTTTATTTATTCGCAAGATAAAGCTGCAATGCGTGAGAAGTTAGCGAATTATCTAGCCCCTAAGTGGCAAGTTGTAACTCAAGCAAATGAAATTTCAGAATATCCAGTAATCGCCAAGTCAATCTTTGGTGGCTACGATGGCCGAGGCGTCTGGAAAGTTAATTCCGAAAGTGAACTCGCCACTATCCTGCAAGAAAATCCCAAGTTACTGATTGAAGAGTTAATTGATTTTGATTTCGAAATTTCTGTGATGGTGGCGCGTTCACCACATGGACAAGCTGCAACTTGGGCGCCTACCCAAACAGTGCAAAGTGAAGGCATTTGCACCATGACGATCGCGCCAGCGCCTGATTTAACGGAGGCACTTGGCCAACAAGCACAGCAAATGGCACTTAGTATCGCTGCCGAAATTAAATTAGTCGGCGTGATGGCTGTTGAAATGTTTGTAAAAGGTAATCAGGTATTCATTAATGAATTAGCCATGCGCCCGCATAACTCTGGTCACTGGACAATCGATGGGTCTATTACAAGTCAGTTCGAACAGCACTTGCGGGCGATTCTGGACTTGCCATTGGGGGATACCTCGATGACTGCGAAGTATGCTGTCATGGGAAATGTACTAGGTGGCGATAAGCAAGATATGTATCGCCCTTATCTGCATCTCTTAGCCCGCACGCCAAATCTAAAGGTTCACCAATACCGCAAGGAAGTAAAACCTGGGCGCAAAATTGGCCATGTGACTTTACTTGGAGAAAACCTCGTAGAATTAACCACTGAGGTACAACATGCGATCGACTATATGAGCGGAGCTATCGATGAGTGATGTAGCAATCATCATGGGGTCAGATTCAGATTGGCCAGTTATGGAAGAAGCCGCCCTAGTGCTCGACAAGTTCGGTATCTCATATTCAACCGCAGTTGTTTCAGCTCATCGCATGCCACTTGAAATGGTTGCTTTTGCCCAAGGTGCAAAAAGTGCTGGGACTAAGGTAATTATTGCTGGTGCTGGCGGCGCCGCACATTTACCTGGCATGGTCGCATCTTTAACCACTTTGCCAGTAATTGGCGTCCCTGTGCCGTTGAAGAATTTAGATGGCATGGATTCACTTCTTTCAATTGTGCAGATGCCTGCCGGAATTCCAGTTGCGACTGTGGGAATCGGCAATGCCAAGAATGCTGCGATTTTGGCAGCTCGTATTTTAGGAATTAGTGATGAGAAGATTTCGCAGAAAGTTGCAGATCACTTAAAAGAATTAGAAAGCGAAGCTAAAGCGAAAGGCACTAATTTAACTGCGCGCCGAAGTCAAAAAACTGGTTTTTAACTTAACTTTAAATATAGCGCTGGTATTCAATCGCAGGGCAACGGTCCATAATTGTTAAGAGACCAGCTGCCTGCGCTCTATCTGCTGCGGCTTGATCAATAACGCCAAGTTGTAGCCAAACTGCCTTTGCCCCGATTGCAATTGCTTGATCAACTATCTCATCAACTAAATTTGAATTCACAAAACAGTCGACCACATCGATTTGAGTCGGGATATCTAGTAGCGATTGATAGCCAGGAACGCCATGAACCATTTCAGCTTTTGGGTGTACTGGGAAAATTTGATGACCTTTATCTTGTAATAACTTTGCCACACCAAATGCTGGACGATCTGGATTATTGCCTAAGCCAACTACTGCCCAATTCTTAAGCTCGAGCGCCTGAGAAATTGTTTCAGTGGTGTTCATTAATTAATCCGTGCGCCCTAATGCGTGGAATTTCCAACCAGCTGCTCGCCAAAGCTCACGATCTAGGGCATTTCGACCATCAATAATCATCGCTCCCTTAGTTAAAGCTTTAATTGCTACTGGATCGAGCTCTCGATATTGCTTCCATTCAGTTAGGTGCAAGATTAAATCTGCCCCAGTTACACATTCTTCGATTGACTCAGAAAAACCCAAGTTTGGAAATCTCTTGCGAGCATTCTCGATTGCTTTTGGATCGTGCACGACTACTTTGGCGCCAGCAGCATGTAACTGTGCGGCGATATCTAAAGCGGGGGAATCTCGCACATCATCACTATCTGGCTTAAAAGCAGCGCCTAATACGGCAATTTTATACTGAGTTAGATCTTCGGAGAGATCTGCGCGCACTACATCGATAACACGTTGACGCGCACGCAAATTAATCGCGTCAATTTCAGTTAAGAATTCCAGGGCTTGCTTGGCCCCAAGTTCTTCAGCCCGAGCCATGAATGCGCGAATATCTTTAGGTAAGCAGCCACCACCAAATCCGATACCGGCTTGTAGGAAACGATTACCAATGCGTGGGTCGTATCCAATTGCTTTTGCTAAGACAGTGACATCGCCACCTGCTGCTTCGCAAACTTCAGCCATCGCATTAATAAATGAGATCTTGGTTGCTAAGAATGAGTTGGCCGCTACTTTGACTAATTCAGCTGTTGGTAAATCAGCCCGAATCCAAGGTGTGCCAAGAGCTAAGACTGGTTCATAAACTTGCCGCAACATTTCTTCTGCTTTATCGCTAGTTACTCCAACTACTAAACGATTAGGGCGCAGAGTGTCTTCAACTGCGAAACCTTCTCGTAAAAATTCTGGGTTCCATGCTAAATCCGCATGAGGTGCAGATTTAAGGAGTTCCTCACGTAATGATTCCGCTGTACCAACCGGCACAGTTGATTTACCGACCACTAAAGAGCCTGGCTTTAAGTAAGGTGTTATTGCGGCAACTGATGAGCGAACATAAGTTAAGTCAGCGGCTAGACCAACTTTGCTTTGTGGGGTTCCAACGCAAACGAAGTGCATATCTGCATCGGCTACGAGTGAGAAGTCAGTTGTGAAAGTTAATCGACCAGATTTAACTTCCTCTGCCAGTAAAGTATCTAAACCAGGTTCATAAAATGGCAGCTCTCCCTTACTTAGCTGAGCAATTTTGGCAGCATCGGTATCAACTCCGATTACTTCAAAGCCCAGGGATGACATACATGCAGCATGAGTAGCGCCTAGGTAACCAGTTCCAATGACCGATAACTTCATTTTCATATTCATTCCCTTATTTCACACTCGCGCAAGCGTTGTCAGAGGCGGTTTGCGTCTTAAACTTATCTACGATTGTAGTTGTTGGTGAGGCACTTGCTGATGGTGTCGCCTTAACTTCATCAATAATTGGTTGATCGTTCAACAAACGATTGAATAGATCAGGTGCCAGCACGCTATCCCAAATTACAACTGAGCCAACACCAGCTGCTCGCCCATTTGCATTTGAGAGGGGCACGGTGAGGGTTCGAACTCTATCGGCCGATAAGTTCTTTAGCTGCTTACCTAAAGTTAGTAGGTCATTCTTGTTTAGCTCATTGTCAGTGGTTATGGTCTTAATTGCTGCATTAAAGAAGTTAACAAGTTTAATTGGGTTTAACAGCGTTCCAGTGCTGGTTGCTTTCCGCATGACTGCTGACATAAATTCTTGCTGACGTTTCATCCGGCCAATATCGCCTTGCCCATCGAAGTAACGAGTGCGCACATACTTAAGCGAATCAATCCCATTAAGCGTTTGCAAGCCAGCCGAAAGAACTAAATTGGATTTTGGGTCATCAATATTCTTCTTAACACAGACATCAATTCCACCTAATGCATCAATGATGTTTTTAAAGCCTAGGAAATTTATTTCGATGTAATGATCAATTCGAAGCCCAGTTTCACCTTCTAGAGTTTCAATCAAAAGTGGAGCTCCGCCGAAACTAAAGGCGGCATTTAATTTATTTTGGCGGGCTGGAACCGTCTTGGTTGAGTCTGAACTACTTATATGTTCTGGAATTGTGACTAATGAATCTCGAGGAAGAGAAATGATCACAGCGCTATCGCGAGCTTTGCTAATGTGTACAAGTAACATTGTGTCTGACCGTCCGCCGGCTGCAACTTCAGTTCCACCCACCCAAAGTTCACGAATTTGTTCTTTAGTTAAACCTGCGCGGTTATCTGAACCCACTAGCAATAGGTTCATTGCACTTGTCGGTTTATCAGGGCGGTTTTTAATATTGCCAAATGCGTCAGTTCGGTTTAACGATCCACTTATTTGACCTAACCCCAACCAACCAATTGCAGAAAGGGCCACAATTCCCACCGAAAGTGAGGTAATCGCCCGAATGGCACGGCTGTGTTTGCGAGGCGAAGACATGGCGAAAGCGTACTTGGGCGATACGGTTTAGGGGCTATGACTACCGCACCTACCCCGAGAAAAATTGAGTTATCTACCTCACCGGATCTCTCAGTGATTTTGCCAGTTCTAAATGAGGCAAACCATTTAGCTGATGCAGTGAAAGCGATCCTTTTGCAAGATTACCAAGGCAAGTTTGAAGTTATTTTGGCAGTTGGACCATCAAAAGATGCGACGCTTGAAATTGCAAACGAGTTAGCAAAATCTGATTCACGAGTAGTTATTGTCCTAAACCCAACTGGTCGAACGGCAGCAGGTTTAAACCTTGCACTAGCGAAATCAAACTCACCGATTATTGTGAGAGTAGATGGACATGCTGAAATCCCTAGCAATTATTTTTCCATCGCGGTTGAATTACTTCGCAAGACTGGTGCAGTAAATGCTGGCGGATTGATGGGCGCAGTTGGTAAAACAAAATTCGAAAAAATTGTAGCTCGATCAATGCGTAGCCCACTTGGAGTAGGTGCGGCAAAGTTTCATACCGGCGGTGGCTCTGGTGAAGTAGATACCGTTTATCTTGGTTGCTTCTTACGTGAAGCACTAAATGAAATTGGTGGCTTTGATGAAAGATTTATACGCGCACAAGATTGGGAACTCAACTTTCGATTACGCGAACGCGGTGGCAAAATTTATTTTGATCCACGGCTAGAAGTTACTTACCGACCAAGACCGAATTTGGCAGCACTTGCAAAACAATATTTTGAATATGGCCGTTGGCGCCGCGTTGTGTCTCGTAAACATGCTGGCACGATTAACTATCGATACTTAGCTCCACCGTTCGCTCTAGTTGGAACGTTAATTTCGCTATTAGCTGGAGTGACAATCTCACCATGGCTCTTTGTCCCAGCTGGAATTTATGCTGGTTTTACGCTGGTAGCCGGAATTATGCTCGGTAAAGGTTTGCTAGAAAAAGTATTGATGCCCGCGGTCCTATTTACGATGCAGATGGCTTGGGGAGCGGGCTTTATTACCTCGCCAAAATCATTAGTACCCCAGGATTAGCCTTGAAACGTCGTAACTTTGGCTCTCTTGTGCCCATTCTGATTTCAACGCTAGTACTAGTTAATTTCCCTTCTGCTTTCGCTGAAGTACCTGCTTCATTTTCATTTTCAGGCAAAGGTTATGGGCATGGCGTTGGAATGAGTCAGATAGGTGCTCGTGGCTTAGCTTTAGCGGGGGATACTGCAACGGCAATCATGAATTATTATTATCCCGGCAGTGATGTAATGCCGTTAACTGATGATCAAATTCTACGAGTGAATATCGGCCATCAATTAATTTCAGCATCTTTAAAAAGTGATTCACCAGGAATGACTTTGCAATTATTATCTGGCGATGGCACGGAGCCACAATTTCTTTCAGTTTTAGCAGCGAAAGATTCGGTTAAATTATCGATTTCAGATAAGCAAGTTGCGATTACCACAACTCAAGTTGGCATTACGACGATATTGACTCCAGTTGACCAATTAACAATTCGCTGGAGTGGGACTAGATATTTAGCTGGATCAGATTCTGTTTTATCGATAAGTCACACCAGTAAAACGACCAAGTATCGTTATGGCCAGATCCAAGTTAAAGTAATTAAAGATGCCAAACTTGGTAACCGTTTGGCTATTGTTAATCAAGTTAGATTACATGATGAATATCTGTGGGGGATAAGTGAAGTTCCTTCCTCTTGGCCAGCCGCTGCCCTAGAAGCGCAAGCGATAGCATCTCGGAGTTATGCCATGAGTAAGGTCGGCAAAGTTTTAAAGAGTTGCGATTGTGAACTTTATTCTTCAATTAGTGATCAGAATTTTGCTGGGTATGCCAAAGAATCCGAACCTAGATGGGGACAAATTTGGAAAGCTGCCGTAACTAGGACTTCAATTACTGAAAATACTGGATTAACTGTCACTCGCAATTTGCTACCAATCCGAACTTTTTTTGGATCTTCAACTGGTGGCGTGACTGAGACTTCAAAAAATGCCTGGGGAACCGATGTTGGATATACCTTTTCGGTTCCAGATCCCTGGTCACTTGATCCGAAGTTGAATCCGATCTTCTACAAATGGAAGCGAGATATCACGCAATCAGTGCTGGCTATTGCTTTTGGGTTACCAGATGTTGCCTCAGTCAAGGTTTTGTCGCTGAATGAAACCGGCTCCGTGAAGTTTATTGAAGGAAAATCAAGTACCGGTAAGAAAGTTAAATTAAGCGGTGAGACATTTCGTAGTCGAAGCAAACTACCTTCAACTTGGTTTGCTCCAACTAGTGAAGTCTTAGTTAGCGTGCAGAACTGAGTTAAGTCCGCCCCAAGTGCCCGTGCGCATTACTGCTTCAAGTGCGCCACTCTGGGAATTACGACGGAATAGTAAATTGTTGGCACCGGAAAGCGTGGCCGCCTTAACAACTTCACCATCTGGCAACAAAACTTTGGCAGTAGCAGTCACATATGTACCAGATTCGATAACGCAGTTATCGCCGAGAGAAATTCCACAACCAGAATTTGCGCCTAGTAAACAATTCTCACCAATTGAAATTACTTCTTTTCCACCACCGCTTAAAGTTCCCATAATTGAAGCACTGCCACCAATATCGCTGCCATTTCCAACAACTACGCCAGCCGAAATTCGTCCTTCTACCATCGAAGTTCCAAGTGTGCCGGCATTGAAATTTACAAAACCTTCGTGCATTACCGTTGTGCCGCTAGCTAAGTGAGCGCCAAGACGAACTCGGTCAGCATCAGCGATGCGCACACCGCTTGGGACTACGTAATCGACCATGCGTGGAAACTTATCTACGCCGTAAACAGCAATGTGTTGTCCAGTTGCTGCCCGAATGTTGGCGCGGGTGATTTCAAAATTATCAACTGGACAAGGACCAACTGAAGTCCAAACCACATTATTTAGAATTCCAAAAATTCCATCTAGAGATTGCCCGTGTGGCTTAACTAAGCGATGCGAAAGTAAATGCAAACGAAGATAGGCATCACTAACTGAAGCAGGTGGTGATGCTAAATCAATCTCAATGCCAATAACTTCGCTGCGCACACCTCGTGCATTGTCAGGTATTGCAAGCGAAGCTAATTCGGCAGGTGCGGTAGCAGGCAGATCACCTAAAACAGGTGCTGGGAACCAAGTATCAAGTACGGTGCCATCTTTTTCGCCACCATTGATTAAAGTGGCAATTCCGTATCCAGCTGCTCGTTGCGACATAAGACAAGCCTAGCCCCTATCCTTACGGACATGCGTATTGCCGTCTTTTGTTCGTCCTCACCGACCATTGATGCGAAATATCAAGAGGTTGCAACCCAACTTGGAAATGCGATCGGCAATCAAGGCTGGGGTTTGGTTTCAGGCGGTGGCCATATTTCTACCATGGGTGCGATTGGTCGCGCAGTACGCGAAGTCGGTGGACACACAATTGGCGTGATCCCACAATCCTTAGTTGATATTGAATTCGCTGACCGCGATAGCGATGAACTATATGTAGTTGAGTCAATGCGCGAACGTAAAGCTAAAATCGAAGATTTAGCAGATGCATTCATTACCTTGCCTGGTGGCCCTGGCACGTTGGAAGAATTTTTCGAAATCTGGGTTGGCCGTTTTCTGAAGTTTCACGATAAGCCAGTTTTAATTCTGGATCCGCATGGCGCTTTCGCACCACTAGTAACTCTGCTTGATCATCTCGAAGCCGAAGGCTTTGTAAAGCCAGGTCAACGCGAATTAGTTACTTGGTGTACCAGTGTTGAGCAAGCCATTGAAGCGTTAGTAATCTCTAGTAAATAAAATGTCAATAAATCAAATAAATATTCGAATCAAAATCAAAGCTCCAATCGATAATGTTTGGGCAGCAATTGCCGATTGGGAGAGCCAAGGTGATTGGATGTTGCAAACTCGAGTTTGGGTTACCTCTGATATTCGAAGTGGCGTTGGTACCTCAATCAGCGCACTAACTGGCCCACTAGTTAAATCAGGGCTCAAATATGGTCTACTCGACAAGATGGTGGTCACAAATTGGTTGCCACCGCGATTATGCGAAGTTGACCACGTGGGCAAGATTATTAAAGGCACCGGCAAGTTCGAACTAACCGATCTTTCCGACGAGCAAGAATTTGCAACAATCTTCGATTGGTCAGAAACTATCAAAGCGCCAAAGGCAGTATTTCTATTGATCTATCTGCCCACCTATTTAGGCGTGCGAATCTCACTTCTACGCTTTCGGAGATCTCTCACCAATCGCTAGTAGCCTGTACTCCTATGAGCACCTCAAAACCAGCCAAAACCTTGGCCGAAGTGCTCAAGGAATTACCTGAAGAAGAACGCATCATCTTGACGATGCATCTGTTGCGCGGCCTAGCTGCCCCAGAAATTGCCAACTTAATTGGGGTGCCTGAACGGGCAGTTCTCTCGCTTATTTCAAGCGGAAAGTCCAGATTGAGCGCCTTGCTCGGCCTTTAATGGGCGTTCTTGATTTCTGTTTCACCCCCTAAATGCGAGATACTTCTCCCTCACACCCGCGTAAGATCTTTAAAGGAGTTCTAATGGCTGCCATGAAACCTCGTACTGGTGATGGCCCAATGGAAGTTACCAAGGAAGCCCGCTCCCTTGTAATGCGAATTCCACTCGAAGGCGGCGGACGTTTAGTCGTTGAAATGAATGCTGAAGAAGCCACAAATTTAAGTGCCGCGTTACACGCAGCGGTTGGGCTGATTAAGAAGTAGTAATCAGATAGCCTCACGCTTATGTCTCTACCTGCACATTTTCCAGAGTTAAAGGCGATCCCGGCCGAACTTAAGTTGGCTCTCTCCAGTGAAATTATTGCCCTTGGTTTTGTTGCGGTCGAAAACTCAGATCCAGAAGCTGAAAAAGAGTTCAAGTTGGTTGGCTCAACACTTTTGCTAAAGAGCATTGCTGATACATTTGAAATCGATCTCCTTGACGAACTTAAATTTTTTACTCCAACCGGGAAAGCTGGCGAATCATTCGAACTTCCGGTTAGTGCACCAGATTCCAAAACCGAACGGTTATTACTAATTGGTTTAGGTGATCAATCTCTAGCCGCTTTGCGTGCTGCAGGTGCCACAGTTGGCCGAAAAGTAAAAGGTAAGGCACAGAGTATTTCAACTTTCTGCGCAACGTCTGATGCAACGGCAACGGCTCACGCTATCTCGGTGACCATGGGTGCATTTATCTGGAATTTAAAAAGTGGAGCTAAACCACTAAAGCCAACAATTTCTCTCTCTATTTCAACCTTGGCGCTAAAGCGCGCCCTCGCTATTGCCGCAGCTGTATGGCGCGCTCGCGATCTAGTGCACACTCCAGCAAATATAAAGACGCCTGCCTGGATGGCTGCAAATGCTAAGACAGTGGCTAAAGAGCGAAATATTTCGATAAAAGTATTAGCCGGAAAAGAATTAGCTCCGTTTGGTGGCTTAGTTGCAGTTGGAAATTCTTCGCGCAAATCACCTCCTCGCTTTATCGAGATTACATATGCCCCAAAAGGTTCAAGTAGTTGGCCACACGTTGTTTTAGTTGGCAAAGGAATTACTTTCGATACTGGCGGTTATTCCATGAAGCGCCCATATGACACGATGATGGCGATGAAAACCGATATGGCTGGTGCCGCCGCAGTTCTCTGCGTTGTGAGCGCACTTCCTGATTTAGCGCCACGTGTTCGTGTTACAGCGCTGTTAATGTGTGCTGAAAATGCGGTATCTAGCACTGCTCAACGCCCGAGTGATGTCATTACTCATTTTGGGGGAACAACTACTGAAGTTTTAAACACTGATGCCGAAGGTCGCTTAGTTCTTGCCGATGGCTTGGCTTATGCCAATTTGAAGTTAAAGCCAGATTATTTAATTGACATTGCAACACTCACCGGCTCAGCATCTTTAGGTCTCGGCCGACAGTATGCAGCGATGTATTCGCGCGATGACAAGTTAGCTGCGAAATTACATGAACTCGGAAATGAATCTGGCGATCGAGTTTGGCGTATGCCTCTTGTCAATGACTACATTGATGCGCTCGAAAGCGATATTGCCGATATTAATAACACGGCCGATAAAGGTGATTACAGCGCTGGCTCAGTAACTGCGGCACTATTTCTCGAGAAGTTTGTTGGCGACCGCAAGTGGGTACATTTTGATATTGCTGGTACTGCTCGTAGTGAAGTTGATGCGGGCGAAAATCCTAAGGGTGGAACTGGTTTTGGAGTTCGCTTGCTAACTACTTGGATTTCTTCCCTATGATTTCGAGCTTGTTTAATTATTCAGAAAACTTTAATCCCGAAGATGTTGTACTTGAACATGCTCGTGCCCGTGGCGTTGAAGTTGGCGCCAATGACATCAGCGTCGGAACTGGCGTCTTTCTACAGCAACTAGCTCATCTACTTTCTGCGCAATCAGTAGTCGAGGTAGGCACCGGTTCTGGTGTTGGGAGCCTCTATTTATTACGCGGCATGATCGATAGCGGCACGCTAACTTCAATCGATGACGAAGTAGAACACGCTCGCATTGCCAAGATGGCTTTTTATGAAGCCGAGATCGAGGCAGCTCGCTTTCGTTTAATTACAAATCCAGTCATGGATGTTCTAAGTAAATTAACTGATCGTGCCTATGACTTAGTGATATTGCGCCACGACCCAATTGATTTAACTTACACAATCGATGAAGCACATCGGATTTTGCGTAGCGGGGGAGTCTTAGTTATCGACTCGTTCTTTGGTGGCGGAAAAGTGCCAGATCCAGCACAACGTGACCCAAAGACAATTGCCCTTCGCGAGGCTGGGAAAAGAATCAAAACCAACCGTGACCATTGGCAGAGTTCATTATTGCCAGTCGGAGATGGTTTGTTGATCGCTACCAAGTTATAGCAAGATAGCCTCATGTCCAAGCCAGCGCGGATCTTTCGCCGCAAGCCAAATCAGTTAGCTTTCTTAGATGATTTAGAAGAAAGCGCCAGCAAGAAACGCACCTTGCCAACAGCATCTATCGTGGTGCTTGCGTTAGTCGCAGGATTACTCGGCGGCATACTTGGCGGAGATGCAACTAAAGGTTTGATTTCAAGTGGTGTTAATTTAGTATCTTCTACTTCAACTATTGAACGCTCACCAGATTCAATTGCCGGTATTGCAGCGCGAGTTCTGCCTTCGGTTGTTTCAATTGAAACCATGTCAACAGATGGTGGTGCTTCTGGATCCGGTTTCGTGATTGATCCAAATGGATATTTGTTAACTAATAATCACGTTGTGGCAGATGCTATGACCATCAAAGTAATTCTAAATGATGGCCGCGAATATGTGGCAAAAATTCTGGGTCGCGATGAATCATATGATTTAGCGGTTCTAAAGATTCAGGCAACTGGATTAAAGGCGTTGCAATTTGGGGATAGCGATAAAGTTCAAGTTGGTGATTCAGTAATTGCCTTTGGTTCACCACTTGGTTTATCTGGCACGGTAACCCAAGGAATCATTAGCGCAAAGGATCGCCCAGTAACTGCTGGCGATAGCAGTAGTGCAACTTCATTTATTAGTGCTTTACAAACCGATGCTGCAATTAATCCTGGCAACTCAGGTGGACCTTTAGTTGATGCCACTGGTGCTGTAGTTGGGGTTAATTCGGCGATTGCCTCCCTTGGCAGCAGTTTAGGTTCGCAGTCAGGTTCAATCGGACTCGGTTTTGCAATTCCTATTAATCAAGCTCGCAAGACCGCAGATCAATTAATCAAAGATGGTAAAGCCACTTATCCGGTTATTGGCGTGTCAGTTGATATGAATTACACCGGTAGTGGAGCGCTAATTGCTAAAACTTCTTCGGCCATCATGGCTGGCGGGCCGGCTGCTAAAGCAGGTTTGCGCGCAGGTGACTTAATTACCGCCATTGATGGCATGAAAATAAATACCCCCGAAGAATTAATTGTTGAAATTCGCACACATAACGTCGGTGATGAGGTCACCGTCACCTATATCCGAGGCAAGCAGAGCCGTACTGCGAAGTTAATTCTGATCGCCGACAAATAATGCAACCGATAGGCTAGCGAAATGTTCTTCGATCTCGGTGCTGGTGAATTACTTGGCTTAGCCGTTTTAGGCATGATTTTAGTTGGCCCGGAACGATTGCCACGATTAGCTAGCGATGCGGCAAAGTTAGTTAAGAAATTGCGAAATATTTCAAATTCAGCAACTGCTGAATTGCGTGAGAATCTCGGACCAGGTTTCGAAGATCTACAACCGTCAGATTTAAACCCCAAAACATTTATTAAAAAGCAAATAAACGATGTACTGGCACAAGATGAAGCACCGCAAAAGAGTAAGCCAACCTACGAGAGCAAAATAGATCCGGACTTAATATGAGCGTAGTAGATCAAGTTACCGAAGCTTTAGGAAAAGTTCAGGATCCAGAACTTCATCGCTCAATTACTGAGCTAGGCATGGTTGACCGGGTTAATTTTAAAGATGGTCGACTCGAACTTCATGTATTGCTAACAATTTCAGGCTGTCCAATGAAAGATCGCCTACGCACTGACGTAACTTCTGCAGTGAGCTCAATTGTGGGTATCACTGAAGTAGATTTAACTTTCGGAGTCATGTCAGATACGCAGCGTGCCAACGTGAAATCAATATTGCGTAATGGTCGCGAAAAATTCATTCCATTTGCTCAACCTGATTCACTGACTCGCGTCATAGGTGTCGCATCAGGCAAAGGCGGCGTTGGTAAATCTTCAGTTACTGCTAACTTAGCAATCGCAGCTGCTAATCAAGGTTTACGCGTTGGAATCTTGGACGCCGATGTATACGGCCATTCAATTCCACGGTTAATGGGCTTAATCGGACAGCGGCCAACTGCCATTGATCAGATGTTTATCCCACTTGAGTCATACGGCGTAAAGACAGTTTCGATGGAGATGTTTAAGCCCGAACGCTCTGATGCCGTTGCATATCGTGGCCCGCTATTACACAAAGTTCTCGAGCAACTCTTATCCGATGCTTATTGGGGCGATCTAGATCTGCTGCTCTTAGATTTACCACCCGGAACTGGCGACTTAGCGATTTCACTTGGTCAATTGATTCCGTCATCAGAAATCTTGGTTGTTACTACTCCGCAAATTGCTGCCGCTGAAGTATCTGAGCGTGCTGGTCGAATAGCTCATCAAATGAAGCAACAAGTAATTGGCGTTATTGAAAATATGTCGGCTTTCCCATGTCCAACTTGTGATGAAACTATTTCACTCTTTGGCGAAGGTGGAGGTGCAGAAACTGCTAAACGGCTATCTCTATTAGTTGGCAAAGATGTCCCAATTTTGGGTCAGATTCCATTTAGTCCAGCCTTGCGCGAAGGTGGCGATACCGGAATTCCAGTTGTTGTCTCTAACCCTGAAAGCTCGGCTGCAAAAGTATTTGATGAAATTATTGCGCGAATTATCGTGCGCCCAAAATCTTTAGTCGGCGTTCGGCTTGGGCTGAGTACTTAATTTCTTTTCAAGCTCTTCAACAAGATCAGAAAGTTCACTTCGCATAAAGTCGCGGGTAGCAATATCACCTAGTGCACTGCGTAAACTGGCAAGTTCGCGAGTTAGGTATTCAGTATCTGCAATGCTGCGCTCGTTCTGAGCACGATCTTCATTACTTTGAATGCGATCACGATCTGCTTGTCGATTCTGTGCCAACAAGATTAGTGGCGCAGCGTATGATGCTTGCAGAGAGAGAATTAAAGTCAAGAAAATAAATGGGAAATCATCCCAACGCAGATTATCAGGAGCTGTGCTATTCCAAATAACCCAGAAGGCAACAAAGACGCTCATATAAACCAGGAAGCGTGCTGTTCCGAGGAAGCGCGCAAAACTTTCGGATAAGCGACCAAAAGTTTCTGGATCATAATTTGGACGAAGAGTGCGGCCCTTGATACGTGGGGTATCTAAACCATTGTTACGTGCCATGGTTAGCCCTCCAATTCAGTATTTACTTTGATAGAACTTCGCGAAAGATCACGATGATCATGACGCCAGTTCTCTGGCAATAAGTGATCGAGCACGTCATCAACTGTGACAGCCCCTAATAATCGGTCATTGGCATCGATAACTGGCAATGAAAGCAAGTTATAACTGGCTAAGTATGACGAAACTTCGTTCAAGCTCGCATCTGGATTAAGTCCTTGCGTATTGGTATCTACGATCAAGCCCAGCAGAGTTGCTGGTGGCTCGCGCAGTAAACGTTGGTAATGAACGATACCCATTAAGCGACCAGTCGGAGTTTCCAGTGGTTGACGGCAGACAAAAATTTGCGAGGCTAAAGCTGGTGAAATTTCACTCTTACGAACTGCAGCCAGTGCTTCGGCAACTGTGGCATCGGCTGACATGACCAATGGCTCAGTTGTCATCATGCCACCAGCTGAATAATCTTCATAGTTCATTAACCGCAGAACATCTTCAGCATCTTCAGGTTCCATTAACTCAATTAGCGCATCAGCACGTTCTTGGCCCATTTCGCGCAACAAGTCAGCTGCATCATCGGGATCCATCTCGCCAAGTACGTCAGCTGCACGCTCACCTTCGAGTTCAGTTAGCAGCGCAACACGGTGAATTTCATCCATCTCTTCGAGCACATCTGCAAGTCGCTCATCATCTAACCCGCGAGCAACTTCGACGCGACGTTTTGGCGCTAAATCTTGTAGCACGGTTGCTAAGTCAGCGGGACGCAATGTGCTCAATGTGTAAAGTAAATTAGTCACGCCTTGATTTGGTTCGACACTAGCAAAACCGGTTACTTCTTCCCAGGCCACAGTTGATGTTGGACCCCTACGACGCAAGCCTCGTGACTTGCGCATGATGTGAACTTTATTGATTAACCAGTCACCATTGCGATTTTGCTCCATCGCCATATCTTCAACGACTACATTCTCATCAGATTCAACTAAGGTAATTAAACGATCGAGCATGTCACCTAAAACTAAAACTTCGCCAGTGCGAACTTCGAAGCGACGCATGTTTACTAAGCCAGTGATGATTACTGTGCCACTTTCAATCGATGTCACTCGAGTAATTGGTACGAAAACTCGGCGACGCATTGGTACTTCAACAACTAAACCAAGAATTCGGGGTTGGTCGTTATTTGTGCGAAGGGTCGCGACAGCATCTCGCACCTTGCCGACTGGATCTCCGTTAGGATCAAATACTGCAGTTCCGGCTAATCGGGCGAGGAAGATTCGATTTAATGTGTTCCCGCTCATGGGCTAAGGGTAACTGCTTTATCACGGGCCATGCGCGCTACCTTTAGCCAATGAGCCGAGATAGCGTCACAACAATGCCCGCCCGCGGCGATCAAATTCGCATGGGTATTGGCATATTTGGCATCGGTACATCAGGACCATTAATCGCAATGAGTGCAATGCCAATCTGGGTGCTGATTTTCTGGCGAAATCTTGGTGGCTCAATTCTTACTGCGCCATTTGCGATCCGGCATCATCGTGATCGCACTGGGATTAAGTGGGCAGCTTTTGCTGGCTTCATACTTGCATTGCACTTCGGTGGTTTCTTTCTCGCAATGCGCTACACCAGCGTTGCCTCCGGTACTGCAATCGTTGCGCTTCAGCCGATATTCGCCGCCATCTTTGTGAAACTCTCCGGTCAGCACATCCCTTCAAAAGTTTGGTTGGGTATGGGTGTCGCCTTTCTGGGCGTTCTGCTTATTTCTGGCGTGGATTTACAAATTTCATTCCGCGCATTTATGGGAGATCTAGCGGCGCTAGTTTCAGCAGCACTCGCTGCTGGCTACATGATGGCTGGTTCTCGCGCACAACGAACTCTTGAGACAACTACATATACAACAGTTTGCTATTTTGTTTGTGCAATGACGGCTCTACCAATAGCACTACTTAGCGGCAATCAGATGTTTAATTACTCAGCACGCGATTGGTGGATATTAGCCGGGTTAATCGCTGGTGCTCAGATTCTGGGACACACCATGTTTAACTCCGCATTGAAGCGAGTATCACCCGCAATTGTTTCGCTGATTGTCTTTTTTGAAGTTCCAGTAAGTTCGCTGCTAGCAGTATGGTGGATGGGACAGAAACCACCAATTGGAATTATTCCAGGAATTCTATTAATTTTAATTGGATGTGCTTTAGCTGTAATTAGAGGTCGCGAATCAAATGATTGATTTACACACTCACACCACTGTCAGCGATGGCACCGATACGCCAGCCCAACTAGTAAACAAGGCACTCGCGCAAGGTCTAGATACTTTGGCAATTACCGATCATGATGCGATCGCAGGTTGGTCTAGTGCGACTCAAACTCTTCGTGGTGATCTGAAATTAGTTCTAGGTGCTGAGATTTCCTGCTTAACAAAAGCGGGCATCAGCGTTCACATGCTTGGTCTACTTTTTGATGGCACTAATTCAGCTCTGCTAGAAGCTCTAGAAAATACTCGTGATGAGCGATTGCCCCGAATGCACAAAATGATTGAATTAATGCAAGCCGATGGCATCGATATTTCAATCAGTGATGTTGAAGCTGCAATGCCAACCGGCGCCACAATGGGACGACCACATTTGGCAGATGCGCTAGTTGCCAAGAAAATAATTAAGACTCGTGATGAAGCTTTCCTAGAGTTGCTCAATAATGAGTCTAAGTATTATGTTGCGCATATGGCGCCGACCCCAGAGGATGCCGTTAAATTAATTCGAGCTGCTGGGGGAGTCGCGGTAATTGCTCACCCGTTTGCATCATTGCGTGGGCAAATATTGCAAAGTTCAGACTTCATAGATCTTAAAGCAGCAGGTTTAAACGGTATTGAGGTAAACCATCGTGACCAGAGCAATGAAGAACGCTTAAGTTTATTGAGCATTGCAAGTGATTTAGATCTAGTTATGACTGGTTCGAGCGATTATCACGGTACTGGTAAGTTAAATTCGTTAGGCGAAAACGTTACTGATCCAGCAGAATGGGAACGTTTAGAAGCGATGGCTGATGCTCGAAGGGTGGTAACCGCATGAATGTTGTACAAGTTAGTGCAGTTACATTTGCGATCCAAAGTTTTGTCACCCTTTTTGTTATTTTTGATCCACCAGGTGCTGCGCCCATCTTTCTAGGTTTAGTTGCAGATCGAACACCTAAAGAACGGCGCAAATTAGCTGTGCAAGCAGCCGGTGTTTCCCTGTTGGTAATTTCAATATTTGCCATCTTTGGCCAATTAATTCTGGATTACCTACATATTTCAATCGCCTCCCTTCAAGCTGCCGGTGGACTTTTGCTATTGCTGGTTTCACTTGAATTGTTAACTGGAAAAGATTCCGGCTCAACTGAAGCGCGCGATAAGAATGTAGCCCTTGTGCCGTTGGGTACTCCACTTTTAGCAGGGCCAGGTGCAATCGTGGCCACCATGATTTTCGTGCAGCAAGTTCAAAATACTGCTCAAGCAGTTGGCTTAGTAGCTGCTGTGCTTGCTGTTCACGTCGTTATTGCACTTGTGCTTATTTCTTCAACCACGATCTTGAAAGTAATTAAGGAAGCTGGCGTAAATCTGGTAGCCCGTATCGCTGGTCTCTTGCTAGCTGCGATTTCAGTTCAGATGTTGGTTGATGCGATTAGAGCTTTCATAGCGCAATGAGTACTGTCGAATTAGGTTTATTTCCACCATCTTCAATTACCTGGAAGATTCATTCTGATCCAGCTATGTTAATTGGTGGAATCCGCGCGCTATTTCAACAAGCACTTCACCCACAAGCCATGGCCGGCGTTGCCGAGCATTCTAATTTTCGCGAAGATGCGTGGGGTCGACTACAGCGCACTGGTGATTATGTAACAACCGTAACTTTTGGCACTCCTGCCGAGGCAAATGCATTGACTGCTCGAGTGCGTAAAATTCACGCACACCTAGGCCTAGATGATCCAAAACTTTTACTTTGGGTGCATATGTCTATGGTTGATTCATTTTTAGATGTAGCGGTCAGATCCGGGCTCAAATTATCAGAAGCAGAACGTGATCAGTATCTTGCCGAAATGGTGCTATTTGCGCAGGCAGTAGGCATCGATGAATACGTGGTTCCTAAAAGCGTTGCTGAAATGAAGAAATATTTCATTGATATCGCACCTGAACTAATTGCCAGTGATGATGCAAAACGTGCTGCCTTATTTTTAACAATTCCACCGCTACCAACTGCGGTGCGCTTTGCAACACCTGCCGCCCCTGCCTGGGCTTCAGTTGCTGCTTTGGCTGGTGCTGCTTTACCTAACTGGGCTCGTTCACTTTACGGCTGGCCATCGCTGCCAGGACAAGGGTTAGTCACTGATATCGCTATGACAGCACTTCGCAATAGTTTGCTCGTACTGCCTTTTGATGGTTTGTTACCACCTGTTTTAATTGAAGCCAAAATTCGATGGGGCGTCAGCGCGGCATGAGCACGCCAATAGTCGTATTAGCCAGTTTCGCTGGTGGCGTCGGCAAAACAACTTTGGCCCACGCATTGGCTGTGGCTTGTGCTGAATTTGGCAAGAAAGCTTTACTTGTAGATTTAGATTCATCTGGTGCGCTAACTTTCAAACTTGGCCACGAACGCACTCGCGAAAATATAATTAGTTGCAGTGAGCGATTTGATCTACGACCTCATACCGCAACAGATTCGCTAACAACCTTGATCACAGAGATTCCCGAAAAATACGATTTACTCTTAATCGATTCAGCTCCGCTGTTTACGGCTGAGTTAGAAGAAGTTTTGAAAGCTGCGCAATTGGTTATCTCACCAGTGCGAGAGAGTATTCATTCCCTTAGAGGCGCTTTGGCAGTTATGAAAATTACTTCTGCGCCGTTTAAGGCGCTGCCGTATTTTGCAGCAAATAACTCTGAACTAGCAAAATTGATAGCCACCGAATTGAATTTACTTGATGGCGAAATTTCAGTAGCAGCCGAAGTGCTAGCAGCTGAAGCCAAAACAATTAGTGTTTTAACCGATGATAAAAATTGTATTGTGGCACAGCAATACCGTGCTGCTGCTTATTCGATATTAGAAGAACTTAAGATTTTTTAGTCAGAGATTCGCTTAGTACGAACTCGATCACGCTTTACTCGCTCCGTCTTCTCAGCAGCTGGCGCGCTCTTACTTTTTGGCCTTTCAGCAGCTGGGGCACTCTTAACTGGGGCTATTTTCTTAGCCACATTCATTCGGCCAGTAGAGCCAGCTGGGATCTTAAATTTAGAGAAGAGCGAATCAGAGGAAGAGTAAGTTTCTTCAGGTTCACCTAGATTTAGATTCAATGCGGTGTCAATCATTTTCCAACGAGCTAATTCATCCCAGTCCACAAAAGTCACTGAAATACCATGGGCGCCAGCGCGAGCAGTACGCCCGATACGGTGCACATAGGTCTTCTCATCTTCTGGGCATTGGTAATTAACTACGTGGGTAATTCCATCGATATCAATTCCACGAGCAGCTACATCGGTTGCGACTAATACATCAGATTTGCCGGCCTTGAAGTCATTGAGTGCTTTTTCACGAGCGCCCTGACCAAGATCGCCATGAATTGTGTCTGATCTAAATCCACGCTCTAACAAATCATCAGCAGTTTTCTGACAAGTGCGCTTGGTGCGACAGAAGACAATCGTTGGTCCGCGACCTTCAGATTGCAAAATACGAGCTAACATTTCAATTTTATCTAGCGCATGTGCGCGCACAACATGTTGTTCAATCTTAGAAACTACGGCGCCTTCATCTTCATTATCTTGGGTGCGAATGTGCACGGGTTGATTCATGAAGCGACGCGCAAGAGCAATGATGTCACCAGGCATAGTTGCTGAGAACAACATAGTTTGTTGACGATTAGGGGTACTGGTGAAAATCTTCTCGACATCTGGCAAGAAGCCCAGATCTAGCATTTCATCAGCTTCATCTAGCACTAACCGAGAAACGTTCTTAAGTTTTAGTTGACCTTGGCGATATAGATCTAGGAGTCGACCAGGAGTGCCCACCACAATTTCAACGCCTTGTTCAAGAGCTTCGATCTGTGGTTCAAATGCGCGACCGCCATAAACAGCAAGGACTCGAATCCCACGATTGCCCACTAGTTCAGCAATATCTTTGGTTACCTGAACACAAAGTTCGCGTGTTGGCACAACAACGAGAGCTTGTGGTTGGCCTTTAAATTCAAGGGCATCCCATTCGCTATCAAGCGGCGCGATGATGCGCTCAATAATTGGAATACCGAAACCTAAAGTCTTGCCAGTACCAGTCTTAGCTTGGCCAATAACATCGCCGTCAGAGAGTGCGATTGGCAGAACAGCTTCTTGAATTGGAAATGGTGATGTAAAGCCATGCGCATTTAGCGCATCAATTGTTGATTTACGTAACGGTAGATCAGCGAAAGTTATAGACACGTTAGAGGGAGCCGAAACCGACGCGTCGCTCGGTTTGTTCGCCAATTTCTACAAAACCAATTCGATCAGCTGGCACCATAATGGTGCGGCCGCGGACATCTTTTAATACCAGGGGAGTTCCGGCGCTAATTGCTGCACTAACGGCAGCTGAGATTTCAGCCGGGGTAGCAGGACTTTCGAATGAGAGGTCGCTGCTTACATTTGCGACAGCGATGCGAACCTCTGATTTTTGAGCAGTTTCAGTTTTCTTTGTAGCCATGGGGCAATCCTACGGGATTACGTCAGTTGTTGCCTAACGGGAAACCAGAGACCCCGCGCCACATCAAACTCTCGATTAAACGAGCCGCTTGTTCACGCGATAGTTTGCTATCTCGATCAAGCCAATGTCGTGCACCGACTTGAATTGATCCAATCAGTGAAACTCCGAGCAGCATTGATGCCTCTTGTGGCAAGCCTGTCTCAATTGAGATCACAGCGCTAATTGCAGCTGCACAGTCATAAGTCATGCGATTTAATCGCTCATGTACAGCGGGCTCGACATTCATATCACTTTCAAAAAGTAAGCGGAAAGCTTCGCCTTCGCTTTCAATAAAATCAAAATAGGCATCAACGGTTGCGCGAACGCGGTCAGCATTTTCGGTGTTTGCTGCAATTGATCGCTGGATCTGGAAAACTAGTGAATCGATATGTAAATCTAGAACCGCTAAATAAAGTTCAAGCTTTGAAGGAAAATGCTGGTAGAGAACTGGTTTGCTTACGCCCGCTCGATCTGCAATTTCATCCATTGCTGCGCTGTGGTAACCCGCGGCGGTAAAGACTTCAAGGGCTGCTGCGAGCAAAAGAGCCCGTCGTTCGTCGCGAGGTAAACGCGACTTATTATCACGTGCATCAGTTGTGCTCATTTAGCCAATGCTAGAGGCAAATCTAGGAAATTACACCTCTGATGTTTTTCGCGAACCTATTGCAATTAGCAACCAAGAGTCGTTCTACGGCAGAATAACCCCATAAACGAGTTACCAATTGAGCACTAAAAAGGCGATAGAGATGAAGATTCCACCACTAGTAGAACCTGGCCGCGCGCTAACTGTCGATGAAGTTCGTCGCTATAGCCGCCACTTAATCATTCCAGACCTTGCGATGGCAGGCCAAGCGCGATTAATGAACGCCAAAGTTCTCTGCGTAGGTGCAGGTGGTTTAGGTTCACCGGCGTTGATGTACTTAGCTGCTGCCGGGGTCGGCACAATTGGAATCGCAGAGTTCGACACAGTTGATGAATCAAATTTACAGCGCCAAATTATTCATGGGCAATCAGATATTGGTAAGAGCAAAGCAAAGAGTGCGCAAGAAAAAATTTCTGAGATCAACCCATATGTGAATGTAATTTTGCATGAGACTCGACTTGATACTACAAATGTTATGGAGATCTTTGCGCAGTACGACATCATCGTTGATGGCACCGATAATTTCGCCACCCGCTACTTGGTAAATGATGCGTGTGTACTTTTGAAGAAGCCTTATGTGTGGGGTTCTATTTATCGTTTTGACGGACAAGCCAGTGTGTTCTGGGCTGAATATGGTCCTTGCTACCGCTGCCTATATCCAGAACCACCACCACCAGGAATGGTTCCAAGTTGTGCCGAAGGCGGCGTACTTGGTGTTCTTTGTGCATCAATTGGCTCAATTCAAACAACTGAGGCAATCAAAGTTATAACCGGAATTGGCGAACCGCTAATTGGTTCACTGATGATTTATGACGGACTCGAAATGAGTTATCGCAAAATCAAAGTACGCAAAGACCCGAACTGCCCACTTTGTTCAGAGCACCCAACCCAGACTGCACTTTTGCCAGATTATGAAGCGTTCTGCGGGTCTCTATCTGATGCGGCTGAAGTAGCTGTTAAAGATTCGACCATCTCGGTTTCTGAGCTAAAGAGCAAGATAGATAAGAGCGAGAATTTCTTCTTAATTGATGTGCGCGAACCAAGTGAATTCGAAATCGTGCGAATTCCTGGATCTACCTTGATTCCAAAGCAAGGTTTTCTTGATGGCACAGCGCTAACTAATCTGCCGCAAGATAAGCCAATTATTTTGCACTGCAAGTCTGGTGTGCGATCAGCTGAATGTCTGGCAATCTTGAAAGTTGCCGGTTTTGCTGATGCCACACATGTAAGTGGTGGTGTACTCGCTTGGGCGAAACAAATCGATACTTCACTGCCGGTTTATTAATGTCAAAGCCGTATCAGGGTTACCGGGCACTTTTAGTTCACGCACATCCAGATGATGAAACCATTAACAATGGCGCAACTATGGCCATGTATGCAGCCCTCGGTGCACAAGTAACTTTAGTTACCTGCACTCGCGGCGAAGAGGGTGAAGTTCTAGTTCCAGAATTAGCTCATTTCGCAGCACACGATACCGACCAATTGGGCGATCATCGCGTTCTTGAATTAGCTGATGCCATGAAAGCACTTGGCATTACCGATCACCGATTCCTAGGCGATGACAAAATTAAGTTCCGCGACAGCGGCATGATGGGTACCGAACCAAATAATCGCCCGGAGTGTTTCTGGCAGGCTGATCTTGATTCGGCGGCAAACTTATTAGTCAAAATAATTCATGAGGTAAGGCCACATATCTTGATTACCTACGATGAAATTGGCGGATATGGTCATCCAGACCACATCCAAGCTCATAAAGTTGCAATGCGGGCCGCTGAGCTAGCAACTGAATGGCAAATTTCTAAAATTTATTGGAATGCCACACCTAAGTCGGTATTGGCTAATGGCATTGCAGCCATGAAAGAAGTCGGTTCCTCGTTCTTCGGCGCCGAAAGTGTGGACGACCTGCCCTTTGCCAAAGCTGACGAATTAGTAACAGCCGCAGTAAATGCAAATGAATATGTCGCTGCAAAAATGGCTGCGATGGCAGCGCATGCAACTCAAATTGAATTAGATGGCCCATTCTTCGCCCTCTCAAACCAGTTAGGACTGCAGGTTTGGGGCCATGAGTACTACTCACTTGTTAAAGGCGTTGCTCACGAACCATTTAATAGCGATGGCCGAGAAACAGATTTATTCGCTGGAATAGTTTTGTAACTGATGAAGTTTATTTATGCCGCATTAGCGGGTGCCTTATTTGGCGCCAGTGCCACCTTGCTGCATTTATGGTTATTTCCATTGGGCTTAATACTGGGGTTAGTTGCCACCGTAGTTGGCATCTGGGCAGTAGGGCGAGCTTGGCAATTACGAAAATTCAAAGTTATCGCGGCGGCCGCTTGGTTAGTTGTAGTGGTTCAAGGTGCAACTCTAGGAGTTGGTGGTGAGTTGTTAATTCAAGGTGATTTAGCTGGCTCATTACTAATTTTGCTCGGAACTTTTTCGTTAGTACTCGCAATTTTATTACCGATTTAACGTAAGTCCCATTCCTGCCCATCGGCAGTGTCATTGATTATCAGGCCAGCGCTTTCTAATTCAATTCGCAAGCGATCACTCTCACTCCAATTCTTTGTACTGCGCGCCATTTCACGATCTGCCAGCATGCGAGCTAACTCAGCAGGTAGCTCAGGCACAATTTGTTCGCGCCCTAAATCAAGACCTAAAACTTGATCGACAAAAGTAAAAATATCAGCTTTTTCAGCATCAGATAAATTTGAGTCTTTTTCAACGCTACGCAAACGCTGCATTACTCGCGGGGTATCTAAATCATTGTTTAGAGCTTCGATAGTGGGTAGGTCTGCTCCGAAATTAGTTGCTTTTCCAAAACCAGAGCGGCGCCAACGTTTTAGCGTAGCGTTAGCAGCCGCTATCGAATCCCAAGTTAAATCCATTTGAGAGCGGTAGCGATTTTCTAGCAAACAGAATCTCAGCGCGAGTGGGTCATAGCCTCTTTCCGAAAGGTCTTTTAGCAAAACCACATTACCGCTGCTCTTGGCCATCTTGCGGCCTTCAAAAAGCAAATGCTCACCGTGCACCCAAAGTTTTACTGACTCTAATCCAGTAACGCAATTAGTTTGCGCGCGTTCATTTTCATGGTGTGGAAAACGAAGATCTATTCCGCCTACGTGAATATCAATTTCATTGCCTAGTAAATCAAGGGACATGGCTGAACATTCGATATGCCAACCAGGAAAACCACTACCCCAAGGAGAGTCCCAAACCATCTCGGTGCGCTCTCCGGCTGCTTTCCAAAGTGCCCAGTCAGCATGGAAACGCTTGCCACCTTCATCTGTGTATTCGTAACGGTGGCCAGGCTTTAAATCTTTTAGGCGGTTACCACTAATTGCCCCATAGCTGGCAAAACTTTCAGCTGCGAAATAAACCGAACCGTCAGAGCCAACATATGCGTGGTTAAGTTCGATTAGCTTGGCAATTAATTTGTGCATTAATTCAATTGACTCACTTGCGCGCGGGTAGTTGCGAGCCGGTTTGATATTTAAGAGCGCTAGATCAGTATGAAAATTTGCTTCGTATTTGCGAGCAATTTCAAATGGATCAATCGCTTCTAATTTTGCTTGTGCAAGCATCTTGTCCTGCGGATTAACGTCTTCAGCCATGTGCCCAACATCAGTTATGTTCTGCACCAAATTAACAGTTTTGCCTTGTATTTCCAGAGTTCTGCGAATCAAGTCCGATAAGAGAAATGTTCGTAAATTTCCAACGTGAGCATCACGATAGACAGTCGGGCCACAGCAATAAATTGTGACTTCATCAGTAGTCCTAACTACTTCTTTTGTGGCTCGACTTTGAGTGTCATAGATTTTAAGCATTTTACTTCAATTCCAAATATGAGTACTCATGATGAAAATTAAATCCTAAGGATTCATAAATTCCAATAGCGATGGCATTACTTACTTCAACTTGCAGCAGCGCTTTGGTCGCGCCTTGTTCAAAGCTAGCTTCAAGCGCAGCTGCCACAATAGCTTTCCCTAAACCTTGCCTGCGAAAATCTTTATGCACATACACTCGAGTTATTGATGACCAATCCTTGACCAACGCAATTCGGCAGGTGGCAATTGTTTGACTATTTTTGAGAATCGTTAAATATGTTGCAGCACAGCCTGATAGTATTTTTTCAATTCCAGGTTTTGACTGCATTCCCAACCACTCATCACTAAATTCATCGGACTGCATAATTTCAAAACCAACTGGAAACTTTTGTTTAGAAGAAGTTAAGTCAGTAACCATTGTGTTGCTCCGAATAGTTTCCACTGCGCCAATTGAGCGCAATTTATCGAAGAGAACTTGCCAGGTGGGCAGTGCAACTTGAAAAATAGTGGGCAAGTCTCGCTCACGATAAAACTCTTGGGCTACTGCAAGTTTTTCAGCAAAATCATTAAGAGCACCTGACTCGAGATTTGCAGCAAGTGGTAGAACTGAATTAGCGCGATTAGTTACACCACCAGCTGCGCGCATGAGCCAACCAGAGTTTTCTAACTCTTGCGTAGCAGGCCAAGTTAGATTGCAGATTTGTTCTAGCTCAAGGACTCGAAGGGTCAGTGGAGCACCTTTGCCAGCCAAAGTTGGGCGTTCAACTATTTCTCGCCAAACGAATATCTGCTCCGGATCAAAGGAAATTTCCTGACCCTTGCGATTAATCAGGCTATTGGCAGTTTTTAAGTGACCTACAACATCTCGATAGCCACCTGCTGGGTCATGCAACCTGATGGAAAACCGATGACCGATGCGCCCAAGCGGCAGTGGGTGGATTTCCATGGCTTAACGATAATCGTCTAAGCAACTAATACCTCTCCAAAAGGAGCTAGTGGAACCGCGGTTGTTAAAAGGCGACTCAAACCTCGGTAGGTATTACAATTCGCTCCAGTAGCTACCCAAATGGAGGATTCTTCGTGACGTACATTATTGCCGAACCTTGTGTTGATGTTAAAGATAAGTCTTGCATCGAAGAATGCCCGGTTGATTGCATCTACGAAGGTTCTCGCATGCTTTATATCCAACCTGATGAATGCGTTGACTGTGGCGCTTGCGAACCAGTTTGCCCAGTTGAAGCTATCTACTATGAAGATGATGTTCCCGCGCAGTGGCAAGAGTTCGGCAAGATCAATACTGAGTTCTTCATTGAGATTGGTTCCCCCGGCGGTGCCAGCAAAGTTGGCCAGACCAATACTGATCACACCACAGTGGTAGCTATGCCAGTAAAGCCTGAATAGAAAAGCTCTCAACTGAAGCTGCCAGATTTCCCATGGGATGCACTTGCTCCTTACGGTGAAATTGCACGAGCGCACCCAGGTGGCGCCATCGATTTATCACAAGGTACGCCGGTAGATGCAACCCCCGAATTCATTCAAGTGGCTCTTAGAGAAAGTTCAAATTCACCTAGCTATCCAGTAACAGCTGGTACCCCAGAATTGCGCGCCGCGATTACTAACTGGGCAAAAAATAACTTAAAAGCAACTGGTGATTTTGATGTCCTGCCACTAATTGGTTCTAAAGAGTTAGTCGCTTGGCTGCCAACGCTTTTGCAGTCTAAGTCAGTTAACTTTCCAGAGATTGCTTATCCAACCTATCGAGTGGGTGCGATCCTGGCGGGAGCTAGCAAGGCGGCAGTTGCGATCAGCCCAGAACGCTGGCCGCAAGCCGATTTAACATGGGTCAATTCACCTGCTAATCCAACTGGTCGGGTTCATAGTGATCAAGAATATTTAGACGCTATTGAGTGGGCGCGTGCGAATAATTCAATCTTGGTCTCTGATGAGTGCTATTTGGAATTTGGTGACACTGCAGTTCCAACTTCGATTTTGCAATACACCAACGGTGACAACCACAATATTCTGGCAGTTCATTCACTATCGAAGAGATCTTCGATGGCTGGTTACCGTGGTGCTTTCTTGATTGGTGATAAAGATTTAATTGCTCGCATCCGCGAAGTCCGTAAGCACGCAGGCATGATGGTGCCCTTGCCAATTCAAAAGGCTATGACAATTGCACTTAGCGATGAGACACATGTGGCAGAACAGCGGGCACGCTACAACGCCCGCCGCGCAAAATTAGCACCAGCGCTTAACGCAGCTGGGTTTGAAATCGAATATTCAAATGCGGGCCTTTACATCTGGTGCACTCGAAAGGAAAGTGATTGGGATTCAGTGGCTTGGTTGGCCAACTTAGGAATTCTGACCACACCCGGAAATTTTTATGGCGAATTAGGTCAGTTACATATTCGTATCGCCATGACGGCAACGGATCTGCAGATAGCTGAGGCTGCAGCGCGTATTACTGCTGCTGCACAGGTTTAGCGATGACCGTTGGAATACTTCTAGTAGGTGGTTTTGGTACCCGACTTTCGCCGCTTACAAATAGAACTCCTAAACCGATGTTACCCATTGCTAATTTGCCAGTAACTGAACATCAATTACTTGTCGCAAAAGCTGCTGGCATCACCAAAGTAGTTCTAGCCACTGCTTATTTAGCTGAAACGTTTACGCCTTACTTTGGAGATGGCGCTAAGTGGGGGATAGAACTTAAGTACGCATTAGAAAGCGAACCACTTGGAACTGGTGGTGCCATCCGTAACGCTGCCGAACTAATCTTCTCCGAAATTTCTGAAAATGAGCCAATCGTGGTCTTTAATGGGGATGTTCTAAGTCGACATGATTTGGCGGCACAGATTAAATTGCATCAAACTTCATCGGCTGCGGTCACGCTGCATTTGGTGAGCGTCGAAGATGCTCGCCCGTATGGTTGTGTCCCGTTTAATGAAAAAGGTGAGGTGACTGACTTTTTAGAAAAAATGGAAAACCCAATCACAAATACAATTAATGCTGGCTGTTATATTTTTAGTCCACAAGTTATTCAAGAAATAGAACTAGGCAAAGTGGTTAGCGTTGAACGTGAAGTATTTCCTGAATTACTCAGGGCCGGAAAAGTTATTCAAGCATTTGTAGATGATTCGTATTGGTTAGATATGGGAACTCCCAGAGCTTTACTAAAGGGTTCGCAAGATTATGTTGGTAGTCGCGAATTTATTGTTGGTGAGAATTCGAAAATATCTGCAAGTGCGATCATTAGTGGTGGTAGCGCAATCGGCAACAATGTAACTATCGAAGCAAACGTTGAGATTACTTCTTCAATTATTAGAGATGGTGTAACAATTGCTGAGGGCTGCAAATTAGAAAGTGTTTTTGTTGAAACGAATACAGCAGTGCCAGAGAAAACCAAAGCCATTGGCGCCTATCTAGCCAATGGCGAAGTAACTGATTTGCAGCTTTAAAAACTCTCAACTACTACTTGAGTTTTTACGCTTATTTCACGTCCTATTTGCCCGTTTTTAGCGTGAATGGGCTTGACTTAATGGACTTACACGCGTGTAATTCACCTAAGAGAAGGCCTTACGCCGCAAGGGCGGGGCCACTATTTATGTGGAGAGTTATTAATGGCGATTCGTCCGGCACAAAACCCTTCCTCCTCAGGGCCCGTAATTCAGCTAGCCAGTGGCGAGAGCGTTGAGCTTTCCTGGCAAGAACGTGCACTTTGTGCACAAACTGATCCCGAAGCATTTTTTCCAGAAAAGGGCGGCTCTACTCGCGAAGCAAAGCGAGTTTGTCTTTCCTGCGATGTTCGTTCTGAATGTCTTGAATACGCTCTCGCACACGATGAGCGATTCGGAATTTGGGGCGGGCTTTCCGAGCGAGAGCGACGTCGACTTAAGCGTCGACCTGCTTAATCGATTCATTTCGATTAATTAGGAAACCAGTTAGAAACGCCACCACAAAATATGGCGACCTCGAAAATCTCTGATCCATTTCACGTTACAGCTGTAATTGTTTCGCACGATGGTGCAATTTGGTTGCCTGAAGTTGTTGCTGCGTTATCTTCACAAACGCGCAGATTAGATCAAATTGTGGCAGTCGATACCGGTTCAAAAGATAAGTCAGCTGCACTTTTAAAAGCTGCAAAAATTCCAGTCCTTGCAATGCCTCGTGATGCCGGCTTCGGTGATGCGGTTTATCGCGCTGTTGAGAAATTTCCTAAATCCAATAATGAGCGGAATGAATGGATTTGGGTTATTCATGATGATTGCGCACCTAAGTCTGATGCCCTAGAGAAATTATTGGTTGAGCTAGTCGATCGTCCCAATGTAGCTATGGCTGGACCAAAATTATTAGGCTGGCATGATCGATCGCACTTACTTGAGGTTGGCGTAAGCATTACTAACAACGGTGATCGCTGGACCGGCATGGAAGCTCATGAATATGACCAAGGTCAGCACGATGGCATTCGTGATGTTCTTTCAGTAAGCACCGCAGGCGCTCTCATCCGAAGAGATGTTTTTGAAGAACTCGGGGGTTATGACCCACAGCTGGCGCTTTTTCGTGATGATGTGGATTTCGGTTGGCGAATACGCATGGCCGGCCATTCAATTATTGTGGTTACTGACTCTGTTGCCTTTCATGCCCAAGCTGCAGCATCAGAACGTAGATCGGTAGATGTTGAAGGTGCATTTCTGCATCGCCCCTTGCTGCTAGATCGACGCAACTCAGCTTATGTTCTACTAGCAAATTCATCAGCTTGGCTATTGCCTTGGTTAATAGTGCAGTTAATAACCAGCGCTGCGATCAGATCTATTGGCTACTTAATTGCCAAATTGCCTGGCTATGCCAGCGATGAAATCTTGGCCATCGCTTCGCTTATTTTCCGCCCCGCAATTCTTCGGGCAGCGCGCAAAGAACGCCGAATCCATCGCTTATTACCTCCTCGGGTAATTGCAGATTTCATTCCTCCTCGACTAACTCAGTATCGAAACGGCTTGAACAATTTTCTGGAGTCAATCCGAAATCGAATTTTTGCGAAGTTGCCAACCGATAACGATATTGATGAAGAGTTCAATGATGATGCCGATTTATTAACACCAGTAAAAGCTTTCAATTGGGGGAGTGTATTTAAGCGCCCACACGTTGTATTGGGCATCTCGCTTTTTATATTTATCTTGCTTTCCTCAAGATCACGATTTGGTTCCTTAATTGGTGGCGCTTTAGCGACAACACCTCATGGCACCAGCACACTTTGGCGTAGCTACATTGAATCTTGGCATCAAGTCGGAATGGGAAGTTCAGCTCCTACGCCCCCCTGGGTCGCATTGCTGTCTATTTTATCGCTTTTCTTTTTTGGTAAACCGGCAGTATTAGTTTCTCTCTTTATCTTTTTCGCGCCAGCACTCATGGCGGTCTCGGCGTATAAGTTCTTAAAAATAGTTACCGCGAATTCCTGGCTACGGGTATCAGCGAGCATGCTGTATGCCATCAGTCCCGTTGCGATAGCAAGTGTTAATACTGGGCGCCTAGGAACTTTAGTCCTGCTTATTTTGCTACCTTGGATTGTTGCCAGTATTTCCTCACTGGATAACTTTCAAAGAATTTCCTGGCGCCGCATATTCGGGGTAGCGCTTTTAATTTCAATCGCCACCTCATTTACTTTGATGGTTTGGTTAGCGGTATTGGTAGTCACCGCAGTTGGAGTCGGACTCGATATTCGAATATTTAATGCGGATCTGAATAAAGAGCTTTTTGATCAGAAGTTAAAGCGCCGAATAGCGCTATTAGCCACCCCTGTGATCGTGACTGCGCCTTGGTCATTGGTTGCAATTATTAATCCAAGCCGTTTTCTTTACGAGCCAGGAATTTTGTTAAGTGGTGGCGGGCCTAATCTTGCCTTCCTCGGAAACCCAGGCGGCCCAGGGGCGCTACCTTGGTGGGCAATTAGCCCGCTCACGTTAGTTCTAATCGTGGCTTATTTTGCTAGAACGCAATTGCGCAAAGTCGCACAAATGGGAATCTTATTCTTGCTCTTCTCGGTTGCGTTAAGTGCTATCTCGATAACTGGAAATGGCACGATTGCGCCTACCCAACTTTGGGTTGGAGTTTTCTTAGCAGTTGCAACTTTGGCAGCGGTAACTGTCGGCGCCATAATTCTCAACGACTTACGAGATTATTTGATAGCAACAAATATTAATTATCGCCATATTTTATCTGCTTGTTTGTTAATTATTACTATGGGATATTCGGCAACTGCGTTTTCCTGGAATATCTCGCAAGCATCATCTTCGCCGGTCTATACAAAAAGCGTAAATATTTTGCCAGAATATCTCGGTGTTGAGGCAGATGCAAAAACTTTGGTTCTCCGTGAAATCACTAATCGAGATCTCACTTCACTTGCTTTCTATATTTCACGTGGGTCAGACATCGCACTTGGCGAACCAGATGTCGCGCCGATTCAAGATCCAGCGATTGCAAAAGCTGTGATTGAACTCGCCGACGGAAGTGGTTTGACTACTAGTAAAACTTTTGCAGATTTCGGGATCAAGTATCTGTTTGCAAAGAATCCAATTGACAAGGATGTGGTTAGTACTATCGATGCTCTCGGTGGTTTTGCGCGCACCTCAGCTACAACAGATGGCATAGTTTGGAAAGTTAGCAAGCCAACTGGTCGCTTAGTCTTTACAAATATTAAAGGCGAAGTGACTCTGCTCGCAAGCGGTGGCATTGGAGTCACGACGAGCGTCCCAGGTCCTGGAATAATCACATTGACTGAAAATTACGATCTAGGCTGGCAAATTCTGCAAAATGGCTTAAAACTAGAGCGAAGTGAGAACGAAGATGGCTTGCCGCAGTTCAAGGTACTTGAAACAGGTGAGTTCACTTTGATTCATGATGGAACTTTGCGACGTGGTGCACTGAGTCTGCAATTTATTGCCTGGGTAGTTTTAATTATCTTGACGCTACCTGCCGGACGACGTAAACGTGAGATCTCAGAAATGGAGCTCTCGTGAAGTTTAAGAATGGTGCGATCTTGGGTGCAGTAATTGCCATGGTTTTGTTGGCCACCAATTTATTTGATGCAAATACCAACGCACGTCAATATTCAAAGTCTTACCCTGCAGTTGTTTGCCCACCAAATCCAGCGGGTGTCACCACCACTACTTCGGTTTCATCAAAGAAGACGCCATATTATCGAATTGGAAATAAGAGCACGAAATTAGTAAATATTAAAACACTTCGCTATTCCAGTGTCAGCGATCCTATTTTGCTGCAAACTGAAGGCGTTACTCCTATTAGTTTTCAGAGTCGCACAAGTGTTTGGGCTGGCTCAGTTCTTTGCACAGCCCCTGCTACTTCGCAATGGTTTGTCGGCGGAACTTCGGATGTGAGCAGTAAGGGTGTTATTTATTTGGTAAATAGTGGGCTAAGTGTTGCGATTGCAGATATTTTCACCTGGAGTGAAAATGGTGAGCAAGCCGTGAAAACAATTTCTCTAAAAGCAAATTCAACTGTGGCGGTGAAACTAGACTCATTAGCACCGGGGGATTCAAACATTGTGGTTAAAGTTGTTGCTAGATCGGGCCGAGTTAATAGCTTTTTAGTTGATGAGCGAGTTAAAGGTTTGCAAAAATTGGGCGGCGATTCGGTTAATGCTATTTCGGCCCCAGCCAGAAAATTGGTGATCTCCGGAATCCCACAGCAAATCGTTAAGAAGAAAGTACCAACTCATTACCTACGCTTATTTGTGCCAGGGGTAGCAGATGCGAACTTCACACTCGAACTTCTCTCGAGCAATGGTCGATTTATTCCAATCGGCTATAACGAGCGTAAATTAATCAGTGGGAGCGTTGTTGAATTAAAACTAACGCCAGAGGTAGCCAAAGGAGCCTTTGCGATTCAGTTGACATCAGATCAACCGCTAGTAGCCGCTATTCGCTCTCGCACTACCTCGAACGGAGTCAGTGATTTTCTCTGGAGCACGCCTTCGCCAGCACTAGCTCCTATGCAGATAGCGATTGGTGGAATTTTGCCTAAAATCATCTTTGCTGGAGACGCCATTGCGATCGATCTAAAAGTTGAGTTTTCAAATGGCAAAGTTAAGGAACAAAGCATTACCGGCTCTGATCTAGTTAGTTGGCAAGTGCCAAATAATGCGACCGCCATCACTGTTCTACGGGCTGGTGTTGATAATTACGCAGGTGCGCTAATTGCTGCGAAAAGTGGGTACGCCTTCTTCCCAATAGCATCTGGCGCCGAACTTACTAAAGTGGCAATACCGTCTTCAAACATTCGGGTTCTAAATCCATAAAAATCCCAAGTTTTACGCGGCTGCCCACTAATCTGAGTCATATGAGTTCGCTAAAAGTAGGTCGCGCGTGTTCTCGCGCTAGTTGCCGTCGTATGGCAACTATGACCTTGACCTATATTTATGCTGAATCAACAGCTGTGGTTGGACCATTGGCAACTTATTCCGAACCGCACGCATACGATCTTTGTGAGATTCATGCAGAACGTTTAACTGTTCCAAATGGCTGGGAAGTTATTCGTGCACAAATTGCAGATAGCCAAAGCGGTCCCTCTAACGATGATCTAATGGCGATTGCAGATGCAGTTCGCGAAGTAGCTGCAACTCCGATTGCTGAAAATACTTCAGCAGCTGCAACACTTGCAGCAAGTACCGAACACATCGGTCGACGAGGTCATCTTCGAGCCGTTCCAAATAAGTAATTGAACGAGTGAGTCATGAGTGAAAATGTTCCAGATATTTTTAAAGCATATGACATCCGCGGTTTAGTCGAAGATGAACTCTCACCTGATTTTGCTTTTGCAGTCGGATTAGCATTTGCCAGATTTCTTGAAATAGAGCGCGAACCAAGTACCGTAATTATCGGTGAAGATATGCGCCCGTCATCACCCGAACTAGCAGAGGCTTTCTCGGCGGGCGTTACTAGTAATGGCACAAATGTAATTCGCATAGGTTTAGCATCAACAGATATGTTGTATTTTGCGGCTGGTTCAAAGAACTTGCCAGGTGCGATGTTTACTGCCAGCCATAATCCGGCTGCTTACAACGGCATAAAGTTATGTCTAAGTGGTGCTCGCCCGATTGGCAAAGAGACTGGCCTGCTTACGATTGAAAAATTTGTGCGCAATGGCATGCCACTAGCAATGCGCCCAGTGGGCACTGAAACCAACGAAGATTTGCTTCAAGCATATGCCGATCATCTACATAAATTAGTTTCGTTTAAAGACAACCGTCCGCTGAAGATAGTTATCGACGCGGGTAATGGAATGGCTGGCTTTACTGCTCCAGCAATATTCGAACGACTAGGCGCTGAGATTATTCCACTTTACTTTGAACTCGATGGAAATTTTCCTAACCATGAAGCAAACCCAATTGATCCAGCAAATTTACGAGATCTGCAGAAATCAGTTCTGGAAAATAAGGCTGATATTGGGCTAGCTTTTGATGGCGATGCTGATCGATGTTTTTTGGTAGATGAAAAGGGAGAAACGGTTGACCCTTCTTTACTCACCGCGCTAATCACAAGTCGCGAGCTAGCTAAACACCCAGGGGCCACGATTATTCATAGTCTGATTTCGTCGCGAACAGTGGTTGAAGTAATAAATGAATTAGGTGGTGTTGCAGTTAGATCACGAGTTGGGCACTCATATATAAAAGCACTTATGGCGGAGACTGGTGCGATTTTTGGTGGCGAGCATTCTGGCCATTTCTACTTTAAGGATTTCTGGCGAGCAGATTCTGGCGCCTTAGCTGCACTGCACGCGTTAGCTGCACTTGGTGAATCTGACCAAACTATTTCTCAACTTCTTGCACCATTTAAAAGATATGTTGCTAGCGGTGAAGTGAATTCGCGAGTGGCAGATGCTGCAGTGGTTATCAAAGCAATTAAGGAAAAATATGCATTACAATCTGAATTTAAGTTCGATGAACTAGATGGCTTAACTGCTTCAACATCGACCTGGTGGTTTAACGTGCGCGCCTCAAATACCGAACCTTTGCTGCGGCTAAATGTGGAAGCCGATACAGCGGCAAACATGGCAGCCCATCGTGACGAGCTATTGGCGCTAATTAACGCTTAACTGCTGCGTCTAAGTAGAACTCAACTGGGCATTACAGATACTCTTGCCCTCTGGCGGGGTCCTGCCTAATTGACCATATTCTTACTTTTCTATTTAGGAGTTTTACCGTGAACGCACCTGTAACAAAGACCGTACCTCGCAATGACATTGCCGATGCTTCGCTAGCCGAGCAAGGCCGCAAGCGAATCGAATGGGCAGAACGCAATATGCCGGTTCTAGCTCAAATCCGTGAACGATTTGAAAAGTCACAACCATTTGCTGGCAT
This sequence comes from Candidatus Planktophila sp., assembly GCA_964202795.1. Taxonomy (GTDB): domain Bacteria; phylum Actinomycetota; class Actinomycetes; order Nanopelagicales; family Nanopelagicaceae; genus Planktophila. The sequence continues at coordinate 1,227 of CAXNJS010000002.1, read as the reverse complement.
TCGTATTGCTGCATGTATGCACGTGACTACCGAAACTGCCAACTTGATGCGTGTTCTAAAAGCCGGAGGCGCAGATATTGCCCTTTGTGCATCAAATCCACTTTCAACTCAAGATGACACGGCTGCAGCTCTAGTCCATGAATATGGCATTAGTGTTTTTGCCAAGAATGCTGTTGATCGTGATGGCTATTACGCACATCTAAATGCAGCACTTGATATCGAACCGCATCAAGTTTTTGATGATGGTTGCGATTTGGTAAATGTATTGCATACAACTCGCCAAGAATTGATTCCAAATGTTGCAGGTGGTTGTGAAGAAACTACTACTGGCGTTATTCGCTTAACTCAGATGGCTAAAGATGGCGCATTAAAGTTCCCAATGATCGCCGTTAATGACACTGATACCAAGCACATGTTTGATAATCGTTATGGCACCGGACAATCAACGCTTGATGCAGTTTTCCGTGCAACTAACTATCTACTAGCTGGCCGCATTGTGGTTGTGGCTGGATTCGGTTACTGCGGAAAAGGTGTAGCAGAGCGTGCTAAAGGTATGGGCGCAGATGTGATCATTACTGAAATCGATCCAACCAAAGCCCTTGATGCCATGATGCAAGGCTTCCGAGTTATGCCTATGACAGATGCGGCAAAGGTTGGTGATGTATTCATTACGGTTACAGGTAACCGTGATGTTCTTCGCGATGAGCACTTCGCAGTTATGAAAGATGGCGCAATTATGGCCAACTCAGGTCACTTCGATATTGAAATCGATGTAGCTTGGCTAGAAAGCAATGCCAAGAGCAAGAATGCCAAGATGCGTCATCAAACCGATGAATATGTACTAGCTGATGGCCGTCGTTTACTCTTGATTGCTGAAGGACGTTTGGTAAACCTAGGCGCTGCCGAAGGTCACCCAGCATCTGTTATGGATATGTCATTCTCAGATCAAGCGCTAACTGCTGAGTATCTTGTTAAAGAAGCTAAGAATCTCGCAGCTGGAATTCATGAAGTTCCTACCTATATAGACAAAGAAGTTGCCAGCCTTAAACTAAGTAGCATGGGTGGCAAGATCGATGTTCTTACACCAGCACAAGACCTGTACTTGAATTCTTGGGAACACGGAAGCTAAATGACTTTAGTCATGGTCGTCGATGACGACCAGGATCTTGCGGAGATGCTCGGCATCGTTTTAACCGGTGCCGGCATCGACGTGGATCTAGTAAGTCG
>CAXNJS010000001.1:0-63968 GCA_964202795.1 Candidatus Planktophila sp. | reverse complement strand
AGAACTAACTTAGGTCCGGTTCCGAGTGCGCGAGCAATCTCTAGACGACGCTGAACACCATATGGCAAGTTCTTAGCCAAGCGATCTGAATATTCATCGATACCAATAAAGCGCAAAATTTCCATGGCACGTTCGCGGTTTTCAGTTTCCTCGCGACGAGCACGTGGGAAACCAAATAGCGCACCGACTAAGCCGCTCTTCTTATGTACATCAGTTGCAGTGATGACATTTTCAAGTGCGGTCATATCGCCCCAGAGACGAATGTTCTGAAAGGTGCGAGCAACACCGAGTGCTGTTACTTGATAACGCTTTTGGTTACCAAGTGAAGTGCCATCAAAATCAACAATGCCACTGGTCTGCTTGTAAACACCAGTGATTACGTTAAAGACTGTGGTCTTTCCGGCGCCGTTGGGACCGATGAGGGCCAAGATTTCGCCCTCTTTTACTTCCAGGTTTACGCCATTTAGCGCAGTTACGCCACCAAACTTCATGGTGACGTTATCGAGCTTTAATAAAGTTTTTCCGGTGCTAGCCATTACGCGTTCGCCTCTCTCTTAACGATGGCTTTCTCGCGCTTCTTGCGAGGCAATAGGCCATCTGGGCGGAAGTTCATTACGATAACTAGAACTAAGCCGAATACTAAAAGACGAGCATCAGAGATAAATCGGATTCGATCTGGCAAATAACCCAAAATTGTTGCACCAATTACTACGCCCCAGATATTTCCGATTCCACCAAATACCACGCAAGCCAAGATCAAAATCGAAACGTTAAGCGTAAACATTTCTGGTGCAATGTATAGATTCTTTGATGCATATAGAACGCCTGCGGCGCCACCAACGGCTGCGCCTAAGGTAAATGACCAAATCTTGTACTTAAGCGTATGCACACCCATAAGTTCAGCAGCATCTTCATCTTGGCGAATTGCTTCCCAAGCACGACCAGGGCGACGCACTGTTAGGCGACGAATCATCCAGATCGTTAATAGGATCATTGCCATAACCACCCAGAAGAAAACTCTTTGATTTTCAAGTTCAAACTTTAAGGGGCCAATATTTGGTGGCATCGGAACATTTGCAATTCCGTTTGGTCCTTTTGACCAAGATGAGTTCAGCAACACTAAACGAACAATTTCACCGAAGCCTAGAGTTACGATCGCTAAATAATCACCGCGCAGACGAAGTGTTGGAATTCCAAGTAGGACGCCGGCAAGCATCGACAAGGCAATGCCGATTGGCATAACTTCCCAAGTGTTTAACTTCGTTGTAGTTCCTAGAATGGCCATCGTGTAAGCACCGATTGCGAAGAAAGCCACATAACCAAGATCAAGCATGCCGGACTTGCCCACCACAATATTTAAGCCAAGTGACATTAAAACAAACATGCCCACTGGGTACACAAGTACTGCATCAAAGGAAGCAATCGGCGTAGCCAAAATGCTGCCACCCATAAATGGTAGAAGTCCCACTAGGACAATTGAAATCAGAACAATTGCTACTCGCACAGGGCGGCCGGCGTTCTCCCAAACATTGGCACCAAAATCGCGAAGGTTCCAGTAGTTACGTATTTTCATAATTACGCCCTCGTCGTCTGAACAGCTTCGCCAAATAAACCATTCGGTTTAAAGAGGAGCACTAATACCAATACGACGAATACGGTCACTGCTTTCCATTGCGTGCCAAGCACAGCGGAGGCATAAACCTCGAGCAAGCCAAGGAATAGCCCACCGTAGAAAGCGCCTCGGATATTGCCAATTCCACCAAGCACAGCTGCGGTAAATGCTGCCATGCCCATGGTGAATCCAATATTAAATTTAGTGTATTCAAATACTGTGATGTAGAAGAATGCCGCAGCACCTGTTGCTAAACCACCAACAAGGAAGGTGGTTGTAATAACTCGGTTTAAGTTAACACCCATCAACTTGGCAGCATCTTCATTCATAGAAACTGCACGGATAGCTTTACCCATACGAGATAACTTTACGAATCGCTCTAGCAAGAAGTAGATGCCAGCTGCTGCAAAAATTGTCACGATGGTATCGAGGCGGAGATTTGCGCCCCATACTTCGCCTAAAATTATTTTCTCAAGCACACGTGGTGAGCCCACTGGGCGAGAATCCGTCAGCAAGCGCATTAACTCTGACAGCACGATTGAAATTCCGATTGCTGAAATCAAAGTTGCTAGGCGGTTGGTGCCTTTTGCGCGCAAACGGCGATATGCAACATATTCCACAAAGACTGCAGTTAAGCCAGCGACTGCCATTGACATCAATAGTTGGCTAAGCAGAACTAGCGCCAATTTAGGGCCAGTTGCGGGGGCTGATGTTTGGGTATAACCAAAGATGTCTCGCGAGGTAATGATCGTGCCGAATGTTCCCCACATGAAGATTTCGGAGTTCGCAAAGTTAATCATGCGTAAAACGCCGTAAACCATGGTGTAACCAAGGGAGACCAGTACGTAGATGAAGCCCAAGGCAACTCCAGCAATGGTCAAAGACCAGAACTGGTCAATCAGTACTTCAAACATGTATCTCCTCTTACCCGCAAACCCGCGTTGGGCAAAGATAGTCGAAAAATCAAAGAAATGGGTGCTCTACCCCTCTTTCGAGAGATAGAGCACCCATTTACTACTTAGGCTTTGTTAATTACTTAACGATACCTGTGTTAACTAGAACGCCATCCTTTGTGGTGAAACCAGCAAAGAGTCCGTATGAAATGTCGCCATTTGCAGAGAACTTAATGGTGTTGCCAGTGATGCTCTTGCCGTTATAGGCCTTAACCCAAGCAAGCATCTTGGCACGGGTTGTGTTGCCCTTTGCGATTCCTTGAAGCAGGATGTTTGCTGCATCTAGTGATTCAACTGAATACACACCTGATGAAACGCCCATTGACTTCTTGTAATCGGCTTCAAGCTTTTCGCTAACGCCAGCAAGGCCGCCTACACCAGTAACACGTGAACCTTCAGCTGAAGCGCCCGCAAGCTTTGGGAACTCCTGGTTGAAGACTCCGTCGCCGCCAGCGAAGATCGCCTTTGAACCTGAGTCACGTAGTTGCTTGATGAATACTGCTGCTTGGCTGTAGTAACCGGTGTAAATAACAACGGTTGCACCTGATGTCTTGATCTTTGCGATTGTTGGAGAGAAGTCAGTTGTTGTATTTGGAACTGAGTCAGTTCCAACAAGTGATGCTCCCGCAACCTTCTTAAGACCGCCTGTTACGTAACCAGCTAGTGGTACAGCGTATGAAGATTGGTCATCGAAAACGAAAACCTTTGCATTCGATACACCCTGTGTTGCGTACTTAGCTAGTGCTGGACCCTGTAGATCGTCCTTACCAACTACGCGGTGGAATACTGGACCACCGAAGTCAGGTGAACCTGAATCTGTTAGAGATACGCGAGTTGCTGATGGAGAGATCATTACTAATCCGCCAGCCTTGTAGAAAGGTAGTGATGCGATTGTTGCGCCTGAGTATGCAGGTCCAACTACGCCAAGGATTGCCTTGTTCTTGCCAATTCCTGGAGCAACTGTTCCAGCTACTGCTGGGTCGCCTTGATCGTCAACTGAAACTAGCTTTACGTTGTAAGTTGCTTTGTTCTTTGCATTGAAAAGCTTGATTGCATACTTAACTGCATTCTGCTCGTCAGTACCAGTTGATGCTTCGCCACCAGATAGTGGACCCTGGTATGCAATATAAACAGTCTTTGGTGCTGCGTTTGCTGATGTCTGTGCTGCTGCAACTCCAAATACGAGTGCTGCTGCTGAAACAACGGCAAGTGAACGCTGGATCTTCTGGTTCATTTATTGCCTTTCCTGTTCTTGTGTCCCGGGACAGGGAGGAGATGAGCGTAACGGCAGGGGTGATGATTGGACAAGCCCAGATGGCAAAAATCTCGGCAAAAATACGCTTAATAAATTACATCCATGTAACGATTTAGCAGAATTTCCCGCCTAAGTTGCCATCCATTTGCGAAGCACTTGCACCTTACTTATCTGGAACGGCCGAAGGTGAAATTACCGCTTCAGCAACCTCTTTCATGGTGATTCGGCGATCCATGGCAGCTCGTTGTATCCAAGAAAATGCCTCGGGCTCAGTGAGATTTAGCGCCTTCATCAAAATACCTTTAGCGCGATCAATTACTTTGCGAGTCTCTAGTCGATCATGAAGAACTGCCACTTCATCTGCAAGTGAGCGCATCTGAGTATGTCGGCTGATTGCAATTTCAATCGCTGGCACTAAATCAGAGATCGTAAATGGTTTGACCACGTATGCCATAACGCCAGCATCACGCGCGCGATCAACTAACTCTCGCTGACTAAATGCCGTCAACATTAGAACTGGGGCGATTGCAATAATTTTTTCCGCCGCCGAAATTCCATCAAGAACTGGCATCTGCACATCTAAAATTGCTAGATCGGGTTTATGTTCATTTGCTAATGCGATTGCTTCTTCACCATTTGTAGCTTGGGCAATAACTTCATAACCAGCTTCGGTGAGCATTTCAACTAAATCCATGCGAATTAAAGTTTCATCTTCGGCGACCAGAATGCGGGTGGCAGGTGAAGTAGAGCTCTTGCTAGTGCTCTGTGAATTCATGTGCCTCGAGTCGGATTCGAACCGACACTATGCAGTGTTTGAGACTGCCCTCTCTACCGTTGGAGTACCGAGGCTGGAAGGGCAATTGTAGCGGTAAGAAAATTGGCTACGAAACGCAGCTAGCGATACGCAGGCGCAGCGCCAGAGATCGCATCACCGATTCGGTGAACACGCATCGCATTTGTTGATCCTGGAATTCCGGGAGGCGAGCCAGCCACGATCATTACATTCTCGCCCACTACACCACGGCCACTTTCAACGAGCAAGGTATCTACTTGCTTAACCATCTCATCAGTGTGGCTAACCATCGGCATGATCATCGACTCAACGCCCCAAGAAAGAGCTAATTGGTTAAAGGTCGCCGGATCTGGCGTCAGTGCCAAAATCTGAATTGGTGAACGAAGACGAGACATGCGACGAGCCGAGTCACCACTCTTGGTAAATGCAATTAAGAATTTAGCATCGACAATCTTGCCAACTTCGGCAGCTGCCTTAGTTATTGCGCCACCCTTTGTTTTAGGCTGAGTACGCATTGGGCGAATTCGATCCATCATGTCCTGCTCAGTTTTAACAATGATGCGAGACATAACCTGCACCGCTTCTATCGCAAATGCGCCAACGCTAGTTTCACCAGAGAGCATCAGCGCGTCTGCGCCATCTAGAACTGCGTTTGCACAGTCAGTTGCTTCAGCGCGAGTTGGCGTTGAATTAGTAATCATTGAATCAAGCATTTGGGTTGCCACGATTACTGGTTTTGCCGCTTCGCGAGCAAGTTCGATACAACGCTTTTGCACCAACGGCACATCTTCAATCGGTAGCTCTACCCCGAGATCACCACGGGCAACCATGATGCCATCAAAGGCATCGACAATTTCTTGCAAATTCTCAACAGCTTGTGGTTTTTCAATCTTGGCAATTACTGGGCGGCGAATTCCAACTTCATCCATGATCGCGTGAACATCTTCAATATCAGAGGCGCTACGAACAAATGAGAGCGCAATAAAATCTGCACCCGCTACTAAGCCCCAACGAAGATCTTCTTTATCTTTTTCAGATAGCGCGGGAACTGAGACAGCAACACCAGGCAGGTTAATACCTTTATTGTTACTAACAGCGCCTGGCTCAATAACTTTAGTTACAACATCGTTGCCGTTAACTTCAACAACTTCAACAGTAACTTTTCCATCATCAATTAAAATTCGGTCCCCTGGCTTGCAATCACCAGGCAGGCCTTTATAGGTAGTTCCAACGCGCTCTTTAGTGCCTTCAACTTCATCAGCTGTGATGGTGAAAATATCGCCTCGTGCTAAATCATGTGGTCCGTTAGCGAAACGAGCCAAACGAATCTTGGGACCTTGTAAATCGACCAAGATAGCAACAGGTTGATTTGTCTCAGCCGCAACAGAGCGAACTAAATCAAGGCGGCTTTGGTGCTCGTCGTGTCCCCCGTGTGACAGGTTTAGCCGAGCCATGTTCATGCCAGCTGCAATTAGCTCATGAACCTTCTCGGAAGAATCAACAGCTGGACCCATCGTGCATACAATTTTAGCGCGGCGCATATCTATAGCCTATCTAGTTAGTTTCTATTTAAGGTCTAGTTAGTGTTCTTTAACTAGACCATCATTGGTCGAGCGGTAGGAAGTATTGGTGCTGGCAATTGCGTATCGCCAGTTAAGTACTTATCTACCTCAGCCGCTGCGCTGCGACCTTCTGCGATCGCCCAAACAATGAGCGATTGTCCACGACCAGCATCGCCGGCCACGAAAATTCCATCTTGGCTGCTTTGGTAATCCAACCCACGTTTGATGTTTCCACGTTCATCAAGTTCAACTTCGAGTTGCTCGATTAGCGCGGTTTTTTCTGGTCCAGTAAATCCCAACGCTAAGAAAACAAAATCAGTTGGTAATTCTTGCTCGGTACCTGGAACTGGCTCGAACTTACCATTTTCAAATTTAGTTTCAACGAGTTTAATCGCTCGTAGATTGCCATTTCCATCGCCTAGGAACTCTTCGGTACTAACTGCGAACATGCGATTATCTAATTCTTCATGAGCACTAGATACTCGATAAATCATTGGGTACGTTGGCCAAGGTTGATCGGCTGGACGTTCCTCCGTTGGACGCGGCATGATTTCAAGCTGGGTAACATTTGCTGCGCCTTGGCGAATTGAGGTACCTAAGCAGTCAGCACCAGTGTCGCCGCCACCAAGAATTACTACATTTTTACCAGCCACATTAATTTCTGGATTTTCGATTTCGCCTAAGCCTTGGAGATTACCCCAAGGTAAAAACTCCATCGCTTGATAGACGCCTTTAAGATCGCGGCCAGGAACATTTAGATCACGCCACTGTGTCGCACCAACTGCTAAAACAATCGCATCGTACTTAGTGCGCAATTGTGAACCAGTTAGTTCCACACCGACATTAACGCCGGGGCGAAAACGAGTTCCCTCTTTAGTCATCTGATCTAACCGACGATCGAGAATTGCTTTCTCCATTTTAAACTCTGGAATTCCGTAACGAAGCAGGCCACCGATTTTGTCGGCACGATCATAAACCGCGACTGTGTGTCCAGCTCTAGTTAATTGTTGCGCAGCAGCTAAGCCAGCTGGGCCAGAACCAACTACGGCAACAGTTTTGCCAGTTAGGCGGTCAGCAATCAAAGGAACGACGCTGCCATCTTTAAAAGCTTCTTCAATGGTGCGCAATTCAATTTGCTTGATAGTTACCGCAGTTGTGTTAATCGCAACAACGCATGCGGTTTCGCAAGGTGCTGGACATAGTCGCCCCGTGAATTCAGGGAAGTTATTTGTTGCGTGCAAACGATCAATTGCCTCATTTTTGTCACCTTGCCAAATTAAGTCATTCCATTCTGGAATCAAATTACCAAGTGGGCAACCTGAATGGCAGAACGGAATTCCGCAATCCATGCAACGACCAGCTTGCTTCTGCAAATCAGGAAAAGCTTGCTCCTCGTAGACTTCTTTCCAATCTTTAATCCGCACATCTACTGGGCGTCGTGTTGGTACAGCGCGATCAGTAGTTAAAAATCCTTTTGGATCAGCCATTTGCTGCTACCTCCATTACGACTTGATCAACTGGCAAACCTTCGCGAGTGGCCCGTTCAATTGCAGCTAGCACTCGCGCGTAATCACGTGGCATAACTAAAGTGAAACGAGTCAGCGCTGCTGGCCAATTTGCTAATAGCCCTGCAGCAATTTCGGAACCAGTTTCAACTTGGAAATCTGAGACCAATGTTTTTAGAGTCTCTTTCTGATCTTCCGGTACTGCCATTAGATCAACCATTTCGGTATTTACATTGGCACTATCAATATCGAGCATAAATGCACGACCGCCAGACATGCCAGCTGCAAAGTTTCGGCCAGTTGCACCAAGAACTACGACAGTGCCACCAGTCATGTATTCGCAACCATGATCGCCAATACCTTCAACAATCGCAATTGCACCAGAGTTGCGAACACAGAAGCGCTCACCCACCTTGCCGCGCACATAGATTTTGCCTGAGGTGGCGCCATAACCAATAACGTTTCCGGCAATTACATTTTCATCTGATTTAAAGGAAGCTTTCTCATCAGGGCGCACTACAACAGTGCCACCAGAAATACCCTTTGCCACGTAGTCATTGGAATCACCATATAGGCGAATTTTCAGACCACTTGGAATAAATGCGCCCAGTGATTGACCAGCCGAGCCATGCAGGGTGAGATCGATGGTGCCGGCAGGTAAACCATTGCCGCCATAACGACGAGTGATTTCAGCGCCCAACATAGTTCCGACAGTGCGGTTAACATTTCGAACTGGCAGATCAATCTTTACCGGCTCACCATTAGTAAGTGCAACGTCGGCTAGTTCAATTAGCTTGTTATCAAGAGCTGCAGCTAAGCCATGATCTTGAGTAGTCGTATTATGAAGTGGGGTTTGAACATCTGGTCGCACTAATAGTGGAGCTAAATCTAGACCGGCTGCTTTCCAGTGATTGACTGCATCGCGGGTATCAAGAGATTCCACATGGCCAACTGCTTCAAGAAGCGTGCGGTATCCAAGTTGAGCTAATAGTGCGCGAACTTCTTCGGCAATATATTCAAAGAAAGTTTCTACGAATTCTGGCTTACCACTAAAGTTTTTGCGCAACTCTGGATTCTGCGTAGCAACACCAACTGGGCAAGTATCAAGATGACAGACGCGCATCATGATGCAACCTGAAACAACTAGCGGTGCAGTTGCAAAACCAAATTCTTCAGCACCGAGAAGTGTTGCAATAACTACATCGCGACCAGTTTTTAACTGACCATCTGCCTGAACCACAATGCGATCGCGCAAATTGTTAAGCAGCAGCGTCTGTTGAGTTTCAGCTAAACCGAGTTCCCACGGCGCACCAGCATGCTTGAGTGAAGTAAGTGGTGAAGCACCAGTACCGCCATCATGACCGGAGATAAGAACAACGTCTGCGTGCGCTTTAGAAACGCCAGCAGCAACTGTGCCAACGCCTACCTCGGCTACTAATTTCACGTGAACACGAGCATCTTTATTCGCATTCTTTAGATCGTGAATTAGTTGCGCTAAATCTTCAATTGAATAAATGTCGTGATGTGGTGGTGGAGAAATCAGACCAACGCCAGGAGTTGAATAACGCACCTTGGCAATCCACGGATAAACCTTGTTACCAGGTAGTTGACCACCTTCGCCTGGCTTAGCGCCTTGGGCGATCTTGATCTGAATGTCATCGGAATTGACTAAGTAATCCGATGTTACGCCGAATCGACCAGATGCAACCTGCTTAATGGCAGATCGCTTTGAATCACCATTACTCTCTTTAACGTAACGAGAAGGATCCTCGCCACCTTCACCAGTATTTGATTTAGCACCTAACCGGTTCATTGCAACAGCTAGCGTCTCGTGCGCCTCTTGCGAAATCGAGCCATATGACATCGCGCCAGTTGAGAAACGCTTTACGATTTGCGAAACCGGTTCAACTTCATCAATTGAAATAGGTTGGCGCACACCGTCAGCAAATTTGAAGAGGCCACGAAGTGTCATCAAGCGATGGCTTTGCTCATCTACTCGATTGGTATAACGCTGGAAAATATCAAACCGCTTATTGCGAGTTGAATGCTGCAGCGCAAATACAGTTTCTGGATCAAATAAGTGTGGTTCGCCATCGCGACGCCATGAGTACTCGCCACCAGTAGGCAGACGTTTAGAACCAGGAACTTCTCCCCCTGGCGGATAGGCAATGTGATGACGCGCAATAGTTTCTTGCGCAATGATGTCTAGGCTAATTCCACCTAAGCGAGAAGTAGTACCTACGAAGAATTCATCGACAACTTCTTGGCTAATACCAATCGCTTCAAATACTTGAGCACCGGTGTAAGAAGCGATGGTTGAAATACCCATCTTTGACATAACTTTAAGCACGCCTTTACCTAGCGCCTTAATTAAATTACGCACTGCCTTTTCAGGTGCGATGCCAGTTATAACGCCTTGGCGAACTAAATCTTCCGCAGTTTCCATAGCTAGGTATGGGTTTACCGCTGCTGCGCCATATCCAATTAGCAATGCCACATGGTGCACTTCGCGCACATCGCCGGCTTCAACAACTAAGCCAACTTGGGTGCGCTTCTTCTCACGAATTAAATGGTGGTGAACTGCAGATGTAAGTAATAAAGATGGAATAGGTGCGTCTTCGGCATCGCCATCGCGATCAGAAAGCACGATTAAGTGAGCGCCATCATCAATTGCTTTGGAAACTTCGTGCTTAATTTCATCGATTCGCTTGCGAAGTGCTTGACCATCGCCATTTACTGGGAAAAGTCCACGAACAACATATGCCGCTAATTCTGGATACTCATCGTCGGCGTTAACGTGAATGATTTTGGCTAACTCATCATTATCGATAACTGGGAAAGCTAGTGAAATCTGTCGGCACGAAGCAGGACCTGGATCAAGCAAGTTATGTTCTGGGCCAATAGAGCCGCCGAGGGAAGTAACTAACTCTTCACGGATCGCATCTAGTGGCGGGTTAGTAACTTGGGCAAAAAGTTGTGAGAAATAATCAAAGAGCAAACGTGGCTTGGCAGAGATAGCAGCAATAGGTGAATCGCTACCCATCGAACCAAGTGGCTCACCGCCACTGCGCGCCATGGGCGTAATTAAAATTTTCAGATCTTCTTCGGTGTATCCAAATGCGCGTTGACGACGAACAACTGATGAGTGTGGGTAAACAATATGTTCGCGAGATGGCAGATCAGCTAACTTAACGATGCCATCTTGTAGCCACTGGCCATAGCTCTCAGCAGCTGCCAGTGAATCTTTAATTTCATCATCTTCGATTATGCGGCCAGCAGCGATATCAACTAAGAACATCTTGCCTGGCTGTAAGCGACCTTTACGAACAATGTCTTCAGGTGCGAAATCTAGAACGCCTACTTCGCTAGCCAAAACAACTAAACCATCTTTAGTAACCCAATAACGAGATGGTCGCAAACCATTGCGATCGAGCACTGCGCCAACTTGGTTTCCATCAGTGAAAGTTACACAGGCCGGTCCATCCCAAGGTTCCATAAGGGAGGCATGGAAGGCATAGAAGTCACGGCGTTTTTGCGACATCGTGGCATGATTCTCCCAAGCTTCCGGAATCATCATCAAAACTGAATGTGGCAAAGAACGCCCACCTAAGTAGAGCAATTCGAGTACTTCATCAAAGGAAGCTGAATCAGAGCCAGACATTTCAACAATTGGGAATAAGCGCTTGAAGTCACCAGGAATCACATCAGATTCAAGGAGTGATTCACGAGCACGCATCCAGTTACGGTTTCCCTTAACCGTATTGATTTCACCGTTATGCGCAATGAATCGGTATGGGTGGGCTAGCGGCCATGACGGGAAGGTATTTGTAGAAAAACGAGAGTGAACAAGTGCCAGTGGAGATTTAACGCGCTCATCACTTAAATCTGGGAAGAATTCTTCTAGCTGACCGGTTGTGAGCATGCCTTTATAAACAATAGTCTGCGCAGAAAGTGAAGGAAAATAGATATCCATCGAATGTTCAACTCGCTTACGCAGACAAAATGCCAAGCGGTCTAGCGCGATGCCAGATTCACCATTGGCGCCAGCTAAGAACAATTGTTCAAACTTTGGCATAACGCCAAGGGCTGTCTTGCCAAGAGCTGATGAGTTAATCGGAAGTTCACGCCAACCTAAGACAACTAAACCTTCTTCAGCTGCGATCGCTGCAATTTCATTTTGGAAATCAAAACTTTGACCAACAAAGGCAATACCCGTTGCATAACTTCCGGCCACAGGTAACTTAAATCCAGCAACTGCTTGATAAAATTCATCAGGCACGCGAATTAATATTCCAGCACCATCACCGCTATCTGGTTCAGCACCTGATGCGCCGCGATGTTCAAGATTACGAAGTGCAGTTAACGCTTGAGCAACAATTTCGTGAGTGGCAACTTTATTTAGAGTAGCAACCATTGCAACGCCGCATGCATCATGCTCGTTTGCTGGGTCATAAAGACCTTGTGCTGGTGGAAACTCTTTTGGGATAGCCATTAGGTTGTCGCAAGATCCTTTGCTACTAGTTGTCTTGTGCCGCTTAATTCACGGGACAACTTTGGCCCTGGACTTACTTTTTACGCATCGCCTGCGCGATAGATAAGGGTAGCAATCTAGAGTGGGGAAAGGTAAGTCGAATACGCTAGTTATTTACAATAATCCATGTGATCTACACCCTGCCAAACCGGGCGAGAAAACCTACTTACGAGTTAGATGCCGCTTAGATGAGCGAAATGGCCAATGCCAGCGGTAATTGCCATACCTAAGCAGCCGCCAATCATCACTCGCACGGTGGGTTTGAAAACAGAGGCACCTGATGAGCGAGCGCTGATGATGCCAGTGGCCAATAGTCCAAATAGCGTGAAGCCAACGATGCTTACCCCTACCGACCCTGCCATCGGTGCAAATGCTCCGGCAAATGGAATTAGACCACCCATTGTAAAACTTAGCGCCGACGCAACGGCTGCTTGAACCGGGCGCGCTCTAGTACTTTCAAATTGTCCTAGCTCATCTCGCAAGTGCGCTTCCAATGGATCTTTGGCATGCATCTGTTCAACAACTTGGCGGGCCAGCTCTCGGGTTAGGCCACGGTGTACATAGATTTCAACTAATTCTAAAAATTCACCTTCGGGGTCTGCGGCTAAATGCTCCATTTCAAGTAAGCGATCAGATTCCTCAACATCATTTTGCGCGCGCACCGAAACATATTCACCGACTGCCATCGACATCGCACCCGCTGAAATTCCAGCAATACCAGCTGTGATTAAAAAACTATCGCTAACACGGGCAGCGGCAACACCGATCATCAATGAAGCTGTCGAGACTAAGCCATCATTGGCACCTAAAACCGCAGCGCGCAACCAACCAGCACGATGGGTGCGGTGATGCAGATTTCGTTGATAAACATCGTCAAGCGCCATATTTAGATACTACCCGATCTCATCTGATTTAGGCCGTGTGAAACGGAGTGCTACTGCGCACGCTAATACCCCAACGACCAGCGCCGTCCATAAATTAACTCGCAGACCGAAGATCGTGTTTGCATCATCAATGCGTATTGATTCAATGGCAAATCTGCCCACACAATAAAGCGCCACATAGATTGCAAAGCCTTGACCGGCCTTTAGCTTTGGCGTCAGCCAGATAAGTAGCGCCGCAACTGATAAGCACCAAATTGCTTCATACAGGAAGGTCGGATGAAAACTTTCGTATTGCAGATAGCCAATCGGACGTTTAGATAGCGGTATTTCAAGTGCCCAAGGCCCGGAAAATGGCCGGCCAAAAAGTTCACCATTAAACCAATTTCCGATTCGCCCAATTGCTTGCGCAATCAAAATCCCAGGCGCCAAAGCATCTAGAAATAAGCGAAAACTAGGTAAATCCAAACTCTGGGCACGCTTGCGATAGGCAAACCAGGCAGCCACTGCCCCCAGTGATATGGCACCCCAGATGCCTAAGCCACCTTCGTAAATTTTAAGCGCATCAAGTGGTCTACCGTTTTCACCAAAGTATTGCGCAGGTGATGTAATCACGTGATAAATACGCCCACCGATGATGCCAGCTGGAACCGCGTAAATTGCTACATCGGCAACGACCCCGATTGATTGCTCGCTGTTATTTGCATATGCACGGTAACGCTTGTTGCCTAGCCAAATAGCAACAGCAACGCCAACGATTATGCATAAGGCGTAGTAATGAACAGTAAGAGGCCCAATTCCGATCGCCGAATTAGTTGGCGTAGGAATTGAAGAAAGCATTAATTAGCCTGCAATAGCTTTAGCAAATGCCTCGACATTGAAGTATTCGGTATTACGGTCAATCTCTTTACCGTTTACAAATACTGTTGGTGTCGAATTAACATTTGCTTTTGCGCCAGCTTCGGCAACATTCTTAACCCAGTCAGAATATCCACCGTTATCAACGCAAGCGGCAAATTTAGGTGAATTGATTCCGATTGCCGCGCCAATGCTCTTCAAGAATGTGGCATCGATCGCGCCGGCATTTTCAGCTGGCTGATTGGCATAGAACGCTTTGTGGAAAGCTAAGAACTTATTCTCATCGGCTGCACATGCTGATGCGTTAGCGGCCAAAATTGATTCGGTGCCGAGGAAGGAAAGAACGTGATAAACAACTTTGGCTTTCTTCTCTTCAATGGCTTTCTCAAGAGTGATGCCATTTATAGCTTCGAAGCGCGCGCAAACTGGGCACTGGAAATCTTCATAAATATCAATTGTTGGAACATTTGGTACATCTGCGTTAAAGACGATTCCGTATCCATCTTCTTTAGAAACACTTGAAGGTATGGCTGCAGTTGTCGAACCTTTTGAACCGAAGTATGAGAACGAAGCGCCAACGACAACGACTAAGGCAACCATTCCGATAACTAAATTGCGGGTGAACTTATCTCCACCAGATGAACCAGTTGCCATGTACTTACTCTCCTTCGGTTTTCGTCATTTTTTCTACTGCAAATCGAGTCAAAGGGTAGCGAACTAAATATAAAGCCAACAATGCCAAGCCACTATCTCGCAAGATTTCGCTTAAATACTTCGTTTGGCCTGGCTCCACGGTGCCGCCACCACCGAAACATCCGCAATCGATCGAAAGGCCGCGAGCCCAAGCCTGAGAAATTGCTGCGATGAAGAGCACCATTAGCGCCCCACCAAGCAGCGCCGAGAGTCTTACCGCGATCCCCAGAATAAGAAGAATTCCTAAGCCAACTTCAAACCAAGGCAAGGCAATACCGAAAAAATTTGCTACTGAAATTGGCAGTACTTCATAAGCACGAACTGCCATCTGTGATTTAGCAGGTGTGAAAACTTTCAACCAACCGGCTGCAAAAAGCACGCCACCTAAAGTTAGGCGACTTAGAAGTCCAAACCATTTGCCGTATTTACCCCATGCAAATTTATCAATCAAATTAAGAATCATCTTGCTTCACGCACTCCTTTAGCTAACTCACTCGCTAGATGCGCAACTGCAGCAAGACCACTCTGCTCATCAGGAGCGTCTTGAATTGCTTTAATAAATGCTGATCCAACTATTACGCCATCGGCAAATGCGGCAACTTCTCTAGCTTGCTCACGGTTAGAAACACCAAGACCAACACTGATTGGTTTATCGCTAACTTTGCGTAAGCGCGCAACTAATTCGCCAGCGCCACTTGAGATTCCAGATCGGGCCCCTGTTACACCCATCAAGCTTGCTGCATAAATAAATCCACCACATTGGTCGGTAACTTTTACTAAACGCTCTGGCTTAGTACTCGGTGCCACAACGTAGATTGGATTTATTGAACTGGTTTTTACCGCAGCGCGCCATTCATCGGATTCTTCAATGGTTAGATCGGGCGTGATCACACCCGATCCGCCATTGTCGGCGATTGCTTGGGCAAATTTTGCTGCGCCATATTTTTCAATTGGATTCCAGTAAGTCATTACTACTGCTGCAACACCTTGATCAGTTGCATGCTTTAACGCCGCAAAAACTTCGGTAACGCCAGTTCCGTTTTCCAGTGCCTGTGTTGCCGCTGCCTGAATAGTTGGGCCATCCATAACTGGGTCGCTATATGGGTAACCAATTTCAATCGCATCTACCCCAGCTTTTGCCAGTGTTTCAATTACTTTGTGACAGCCTGCTTGTGAGGGAAACCCGGCTGGAATGTAGGCAATTAGCGCTGCGCGATTTTCGGCGCGAGTTTTTACAAATAGTTGATCAAGAGCGGTATTCGTGCTCACTACAGTGGAATTCCAAAGTAATCCGCTGCAGTCTGTACATCTTTGTCGCCCCGACCCGAAAGATTGATTAGCAGTGTTGCATCAGGGCCAAGTTCATTACCGACTTGGATTGCACCAGCCAACGCGTGCGCTGTTTCAATTGCCGGAATAATTCCTTCGGTCTGGCAAAGCAGCGCGAATGCTGCCATTGCTTGCGCATCGGTAATCGCGCGATATTCAGCGCGACCGATGTCATGAAGATATGCATGTTCTGGGCCAACACCTGGATAATCTAAACCAGCTGAAATTGAATGAGACTCAACGGTCTGACCATTTTCATCCTGCAAAACGTATGAGCGAGTGCCGTGAAGAACTCCTCGAGTTCCACCAGTGATTGTTGCGGCATGGCGACCAGTTTCAACACCATCACCACCTGCTTCGAGGCCAATTAAACGAACGTTTTCATCTTTAATAAAATCATGGAAGATACCGATTGCATTTGAACCGCCACCAACACAAGCAAGAATTGCGTCTGGAAGTTTTCCAGTTAATTCGATTACTTGAGCGCGAGCTTCTTGACCAATAATTTTATGGAAATCGCGCACCATGGTTGGAAACGGATGCGGGCCAGCAACTGTGCCCAATAAGTAATGGGTATTTTCAACATTGGTAACCCAATCGCGCATCGCTTCGTTGATTGCGTCCTTTAGCGTGCGCGAACCTGAAGTCACTGGCACAACCTTGGCGCCCAACAATTTCATGCGTGCCACATTTAGCGACTGACGCTTAGTATCTTCTTCGCCCATATAAACCACGCACTCAAGGCCCATTAACGCCGCCGCTGTTGCAGATGCGACACCATGTTGACCTGCGCCAGTTTCGGCAATAATGCGAGACTTGCCCATGCGCTTAGTTAGAAGAGCTTGTCCTAAAACATTATTTATTTTATGGCTACCCGTGTGATTTAAATCTTCGCGCTTTAAAATAATGCGCGCGCCACCGGCATGCTCGGCAAAACGCTTTGCTTCAGTAATGATGCTTGGACGACCGCTATAACTGCGATGCAGCTCAGTTAGTTCGGCCTGAAAAATTGGATCTAACAAAGCTGAAGTATGTGCGGCTTCAAGCTCTTCAAGAGCACCGATCAACGCTTCAGGTACGAAACGGCCGCCATAGGGACCAAAATGACCCAGGCCATCGATAACCAATTTCGAATCTAACATGGGGTAAGCCTACCTTTGGCCCAATAGTTCGCGCATCGCCAAATTCGGATCTCCCGCTTTAACCAAGGCTTCGCCAACCAAAATCGCGTTCGCGCCAAACTTTTGGGCGAATTCCACATCACTACGCTGGGAAATTCCTGATTCAGCAACCCGGATTAACTCAGCCGGAATCTGGGGCAATAGTTCGGCAAATGCTTTCTGATCAACATCTAGGGTCTTAAGGTTTCGCGAGTTAATTCCAATTAGTTCAGGTTTAATTCCAAGTGCACGCTCTAATTCTTGATGAGTATGAACCTCAACTAGCGCTCGCATTCCTAACTCATTTGTTAGCGCTGCGAATTCATTTAATTGGCTGTCGCTAAGGCCGGCCACAATTAATAAAACCAAGTCGGCGCCATGGGCCCGGGCTTCGAAGAACTGATATTCATCGACCATAAAATCTTTCCGCAAAATTGGCAATGTAACGCGCTTACGAACTGCATCAAGATCTGCCAATGAACCACTAAATCTACGTCGCTCAGTTAGAACGCTAATCGCACTGGCACCAGCTTCTTGGTATTGCTCAGCAAGTGCTGCGGGATCGGCAATAGTTGCTAGCGCACCTTTACTTGGGGATGAGCGTTTTACTTCGGCGATAACCGCCATCTCTTGAGCACGCATAATTGGCAAGCAATCAATTACTGGTGCTGCCCCATAGGCTGCTGCTTCAATTTCACTGCGCGGAATTTTGCGATCGGCAAGATCTTCTTTAACGCCAGCAATTATTTCCTCTAGAACACTCATCGATCAGACTCGATATCTTGAGTTGGGTCAAACCCCTGATCTTGCGCATTCCAATCAGAGAGTTGGTGTGGCTTACGTTCATATCTTGCAGATAGCTTCATTGAGCGACTCAGTATCAATGTAAGTGCTACCACGATAACTACTGAAATCAATATTTCCACCGCATTACTCATTTGCTAACCAAATCATTTGCGGCACTAATTGCACCTAACACTGCAGCTGCTTTGTTATGACACTCTTGATTTTCAGATTCGGCATCTGAATCAGCTACGACGCCAGCACCCGCTTGCACATAAGCTTTGCCATCTTTGATCAGTGCAGTTCGAATTGCGATACAAGTATCAATATTTCCGGTGAAATCGATGTAGCCAATTGCGCCACCATAAAGCCCACGTCTAGTTGGCTCTAGTTCTTCAATAATTTCCATTGCCCGCGGCTTTGGAGCACCAGATAACGTGCCGGCTGGGAAAGTCGCAAAGAGAGCATCAACTGGAAGTGCATCACTTGCCAGTTTTCCAGTCACTGTTGAAACAATGTGCATGACATGCGAGTAGCGCTCGATGTGCATGAAATCCACAACTTCAACGCTTCCGGCAGAGCAGATACGTCCTAAATCATTGCGCCCTAAATCAACTAACATTAAATGTTCGGCTCGCTCTTTGGGATCTGCTAACAATTCAGTTGCCAGACGAGCATCTTCTTCAGGTGAATCAGAGCGCTTGCGAGTGCCAGCAATCGGATGAACCATTACTTCGCCATCGGTGACTTTGACTAATGCTTCAGGGCTGGAACCAACTACGGAAACACCATCTGCAAAGTGGAATAAATACATATAAGGACTTGGGTTATGCAAGCGCAGCATGCGGTAAACATCGATTGGTTCAGCTTTGCATTCAATCTCAAAACGCTGTGAAAGCACTACTTGAAATGCTTCACCTGCCAAAATTTCTTCTTTGATCGCGGCAACTTTAACTAGAAACTCTGGGGTTGAAATATTCGAAGCTATCTCACCACTTGCTGGCTTACTTAACTCTGAAAGATATCCAGGTAGTGGCGACGCTAAGTCTTTTGCCATTTGATCTAACCGGGCAACAGCTGCATGATAAGCCTCATCAACTCGCTCATCGCTACCATCCCAGTTGATTGCATTAGCGATCAAAGTAATCGTGCCATCGCTGTGATCAAGTACGGCAAGATCTGTAGTTAACATAAAAGCTAATTCAGGAATTAGTAAATCATCAATAGCTAAGTTGGGCAGTTTCTCTAATCTGCGCACACTGTCATAACCAAGGTAGCCAACTAAACCGCCAGTTAGTGGTGGAAGCCCAGCAATTTTTGGTGATTTCAAATGATTAGCACTTAGTCGAAGTGCTGCCAACGGATCAATGCCAGTTGGTGCACCTGCCGGTGGTTTACCTAGCCAAGTAGCTAAACCATTTTCGGCCGTCAAAGTTGCTTCGCAATTTACGCCGATGAATGAATACCTCGACCAAGCGCCACCATGTTCGGCTGACTCCAATAGAAAAGTAGCTGGTCGGTTAGCTCCGAGTTTGCGATAAACAGCTAGCGGAGTTTCGCCATCGGCTAGTAATTTGCGCGAAACCGGAACTACATTGAAGTCGCGGGCGTACTCACGAAATTCGGCTAACTGCATCCTGGCTACTCACCGATCAATTCATTATGAAAACAGGTGCGATCACCGGTATGACAGGCTGGGCCAACTTGTTCGACTTTGATTAAAATTGCATCACTATCGCAATCTAGCGAAACTGAAATTACCTTCTGGGTGTGGCCTGAAGTAGCCCCTTTAACCCAAAGTTCATTACGCGAACGAGACCAGTAAGTGGCAGCTTTTGTTTCTAAAGTTTGAGTCAGCGCTGCATGATTCATATAGGCAAGCATCAAAACTTCACCAGTTACCGCATCTTGAGCAATCGCTGGAATTAAGGCGCTGGGATCACTAAACCGAGCCATTAACTCAGCCGGAAATTCGATTGCGCTCATTGGTCAATTCTGCCCTACGTAAGTGCGCTGGTGCGAACCGAATAGCCTTGCTGGCTCAAATAACGCTTAACATCACCGATGCGATGAATCCCAAAGTGAAAAACACTAGCTGCCAATAACGCGTCGGCACCAGCATCGAGAGCTGCTGCGAAATCAGATAACGTCCCTGCCCCACCACTTGCAATCAATGGCACATTTGCAACTTGGCGGACAGCTTTGATCATGCCAATGTCATACCCAGCCCGAGTGCCGTCGGCATCCATTGAATTTAGCAAAATTTCGCCAATCCCAAGTGCGCAAGCTTTTTCTACCCAAGCTAAAGCATCCAGGCCAGCGCTCTCGCGACCGCCATGTGTTGTAACTTCAAAACCAGAAGGGGTATTTGCGCGACGAGCATCAACTGACAAAACTAAAACTTGCGAACCAAACCGATCAACAATTTCGGAAATTAATTCAGGCCGAGTGATCGCAGCAGTATTTATTGAAATTTTATCCGCACCTGCTCGTAGCAAATTATTTACATCAGCCACACTTCGAATTCCGCCACCGACAGTTAGCGGAATAAAAACTTGCTCAGCAGTACGAGCCACCACATCAAGAGTCGTCGAACGATTCATGTTGCTCGCTGAAATATCTAAGAAAGTTAGTTCGTCAACACCTTCTAAGTTATAAACTTTTGCCATCTCAACTGGATCGCCAGCATCTACTAAATCGGTGAAGTTGACACCCTTTACAACTCGACCATCAGTTACATCGAGGCACGCAATAACTCGACTGGCTAGTGTCATTTCTTAAAACTTTCCATTTGCAATTGCCAACGCTTCGGGCAGAGTGAAAGCACCAGCGTAGAGAGCTTTACCAACAATCGAACCCTCGACGCCAATCTCAACTAGCTCTGCAATTGCGGCAATGTCGGCCAAGGATGAAACACCACCGCTTGCAACAATTGGCGCATTGGTTGCAGCACAAACTGATTTCAATAGCTCTAGATTTGGCCCAGTCAAGGTGCCATCTCTTGCCACATCAGTAACGATGTAACGAGAGCAACCATCTCGATCAAGCCGTTCAATAGTTTCGAATAGCTCGCCGCCCTCCTTAGTCCAGCCACGAGCAGCCAGAGTTGTGCCACGCACATCGAGACCAACTGCGATGCGATCGCCATATTGCTTAATTACTTTAGCTGTCCACTCGGGATTTTCAAGAGCGGCAGTTCCTAAATTAATTCGCGTGCAGCCAGTAGCTAATGCGCGCTTTAAGGATTCATCATCACGAATACCGCCCGAAAGTTCGACTTTAATGTCTAAGGCCGCAACAACTTCGGCCAAAAGCGTGGCATTACTCCCCCGACCAAATGCTGCATCGAGATCAACCAAGTGCAACCATTCAGCGCCAGCTGCTTGAAACTCCAGTGCAACTTCAAGTGGTGCGCCATAAATGCTTTCTTTATCAAGTGCGCCTTGAACCAAGCGAACTGCGCGACCATCTTTAACATCGACGGCAGGCAGAAGTTCTAGTTTTTTCACAGGCTCTTACTCCAGTTCGAAATCAATTTAAGTCCGGCGGTGCCAGATTTTTCCGGATGGAACTGCGTAGCCGTTAGTGCGCCGTCTTCGACTGCTGCTAAAAATGGTTCGCCATACTCAGACCAGGCTTGATATTGCCCTATCGGCGCAGTTGCTGCATAAGAATGCACAAAATAAAAACTTTCATTTTCTACTCCGGCAAAAATTGTTGAGCCCGGAGTTGTTGAAACGGTATTCCAACCCATGTGCGGCAAGATCGGGGCATTTAATTTTTTAACCATTCCTGGCCATATTCCGACACCTTGGTGAGCGCCATTTTCAGCGTGCTCTAATCCGCTCTCGAAGAGAATTTGCATACCGATACAAATTCCGAGTGTTGGTCGACCGAGTGCGATACGTTCGCGCGCAATCTCATCACCCGCCACACTTTTAAGTCCACTCATGCAGGCAGCGAATGCACCAACACCAGGAATAACTAAGCCACTTGCTTCGAGGGCAATTTTGCGATCAGCAGTTACAACTACATCGTGATCAGAGGTCGCAAATGCACGTTCTGCTGAACGTAGATTTCCAGAGCCATAATCAAGAATTGCAATCAATGATGACCTACAACGAACCCTTAGTTGATGGAATTCCAGAGACGCGACCATCTAGTGAAACTGCATCACGCAAGGCACGCGCTACAGCTTTAAATTGTGCTTCGAAAACGTGGTGCGCATTGCGCCCTTCGAGAACTCGGATGTGAAGTGCGATGTGTGCCTCAGCCACAATCGATTCCCAAATATGTTTTCCAAGCGTGGTATCAAAAGTGCCGATTAACTCTACGATCTCTGGTTGGCGATGCACCAAATATGGTCGCCCCGATAGATCAACAGCTGCTTGAACCAACACTTCATCAAGTGGAACCATGGCATCACCGAAGCGGCGGATGCCAGCTTTATCGCCCAGTGCTTCACGCAGTGCTTGGCCAAAAGCAAGTGAGGTATCTTCAACTGTGTGGTGTGAATCAACATCAATATCGCCTGTGGTCTTGACTGTTAAATTAAAACCGGAGTGCTTGCCCAGTTGCGAGAGCATATGATCGAAAAATGGCACCCCCGTCTCAACGTTGATTGAGCCATCGCCATCTAAATTTAATTCGACGAGGACATGAGATTCCTTAGTCTTTCGCTCGACGCGGGCAGTTCTCATTCACTTATCTCCTTCTGCTAGAACTTCGGTTAGGGCCGATAGAAATGCTTGATTTTCGGCAGCAGTGCCGATGGTTACGCGAAGTTGACCCAATAATCCCACATCTCGAATCAAGATGCCGCGATCTAGCAACTTCTGCCAGATCTGATCTGCCGGTTGGCTAAAGCCACCAAAGAGCAAGAAGTTGGCCGCACTCGGCGTAATAGTTAAACCTAACTTCGTTAACCCAGCCTGCACGACCTCGCGCTGGGCAATTAAGGTATCAACGCCAGCTAAGAGTTCATCTGCAAAAGAAAGTGCGACTTCAGCAACTGCTTGGGTGATTGCACTTAAGTGATACGGCAAGCGAACCAGTTGTAGCGCATCGATCACGGCAGGATCTGCGATTAAATAACCTAATCGAGCGCCAGCAAAAGCGAATGCTTTACTCATGGTGCGAATAACAATCACATTCGGATATTGCGCAATTAAAGTAACTGCCGAAGCCTGGCTCGAGAATTCGGCGTAGGCCTCATCTACAACGAGTAAGCCACCAACTGACGCAGCAGCCTTTGCCAACTCGATGATCTCAGAAATCTCTACTACTGAACCAGTTGGATTATTTGGAGTGGTAATAAAGGTAAGTGTTGGCTTGGCAGTTGCAACTTGCTGGGCTGCAACGGCAACATCGAGGGAATGATCATCACGGCGCTTTCCATCTAACCAATTAACTGAAGTTACTTTGGCAATCAATGGGTGCATTGAGTAGGAAGGCGTGAAACCAAGTGCGCTTTCGCAACCAAATGCTAGAAAAATAGATTGGATGATTTCGTTGCTGCCATTTGCCGCCCAAAGATTAGCAACGTCAAAAGAAACGCCAGTCTGAGCCGTTATGTATTTAGCTAATCTGGCGCGCAATGCGATCGCATCACGATCTGGATATCGATTAAGAGTCGCACTAACTTCAGCTACGCGTTTGATAATTGCAGCAACTAGCTCAGTAGATGGTGCAAAGGGATTCTCATTGGTATTTAGTTGAGCACTTGCCACAACTTGGGGCGCTCCATATGGCGACATTGGCTTAAGTGGTTCGCGCAGCGGCAGCCATGTCGGCCAATTATTTGAATTACTCATAGTTTTTCCAGACGAGCAGTCATCGCTTCACCGTGCGCAGGTAAATCTTCAGAATTAGCTAGGGTCACAACAGTTGGAACCAGATCAAGGAAGGATTCTTGATTGTAGGAAACAAAGTGCAAGCCACGTAAGAATGTTTGCACTGATAAACCACTGGAATGACAGGCGCAACCGCCAGTTGGTAGAACATGGTTAGAGCCAGCTGCGTAGTCACCTAATGAGACTGGCGTGAATCGACCTATGAAAACTGCGCCGGCATTGCGAATTAGTTCGGCATCCCTTGCTGCATTTTTAGTTTGAATCTCTAAGTGTTCAGCTGCATATGCGTTAACCACATCTAGGCCTTGCGCAATTGAATCAACTAGAACTATTGCCGACTGGATGCCAGAAAGCGCTATGGTAATGCGATCACTATGTTTCGTTGCCGCAACACGATTCTTTAGTTCGCCTTGAACCGCAGTTGCTAGTTCACTTGAAGTTGTAACCAGCACTGCAGCTGCAATTGGATCGTGCTCAGCCTGGCTAATTAGATCTGCTGCAACGTCGCTAGCAAATGCACTTTCATCGGCCAAAATTGCAATTTCAGTTGGGCCAGCTTCAGAGTCAATTCCAATCACACCACGAAGTGCGCGCTTAGCAGCAGCCACATAAATATTTCCGGGCCCAGTTACTAAATCGCACTTTTCAGAGAAGCCATCGATTCCATAAGCAAATAGCGCTATCGCTTGGGCTCCCCCAACTGCATAAACTTCAGTGATCCCAAGTAGCGCACAAGTTGCCAAAATAGTTGGGTGTGGCAGACCGCCAAATTCTTTTTGAGGCGGCGATGCAACGGCAATACTCGACACTTTTGCAATTTGCGCCGGAACTACATTCATCATGACACTACTTGGATAAACCGCGCGACCACCTGGAACATATAGCCCAACGCGATCAACCGGAATCCATTTCTCAGTAACGGTGCCACCATCAACAACTTGCACAGTCTTAACGCTGCGCACTTGATCTTCGTGAACTTTGCGGATTCGCGAAATTGATAGCTCGAGCGCTGTGCGAATTGCTGGATCTAGTTCGGCAAGGGCTTGATCAAGTGCTGTTTGTGGAACTCGAATCTGGGCCGGTTTTACGCCATCGAATTCTTGAGCTAACTCACGCAGAGTTTCTTCAGAGCCATTCTTAACACGCTCAAGAATCGGTGCAATCGCAGCCATGGCGGTTTCGACATCCAACCGAGCACGCGGAATCTCGCGGTTAATTTCCGCTTTAGTTAATGTGCGACCACGCAGGTCAAGGGTTCGAATCACTCCCCTATTCTACTTATAAGAGCTATACGTTCTGCAGACAATTAGCCCCGAGGATCGCTTTGAGATCAGCACTCAAACTTGGCGAAGATGTGACCTTAAATTCCAGCTTCATGACTGTGTTACCGCTGAGTTCCTCTAATTGCAGATGGACTTCACGCTGTCCAGGATGAGTGCGCAAGATCTCTTTCAATCGATCAACGATCGGTGGTGTGCATTGGGCCACTGGCATCGAAATTACTAATGGTCCTGCTGGGCCTTGCGAGATATCTGGAAAAGTAACTTCGAGAGCGGTGAAGCGAAGTTTATCTTCGCGTCGATCTACTCGACCGCGAATAAGTGCCACTCGATCAGTCGTTAAGGTAAGTGCGTATTGATTGTAAGTATTTGAGAAGAATAATACTTCTAGAGCGCCTTCTAGATCTTCGATATTTACGACTGCCCAGTTCGAACCAGTCTTAGTTATTTTACGAGTAATGCCAGTGATCAATCCACCGATCGTCACAATCTGTTCGTGATCTCCGCCTTCATCAATTAACTCGGAAATTGATTTGGAAACGCTGGCTCGCAGAATATGTTCAACGCCAAGAAGTGGATGATCGGAAACGTATAGTCCTAACATTTCGC
This sequence comes from Candidatus Planktophila sp., assembly GCA_964202795.1. Classification (GTDB taxonomy): domain Bacteria; phylum Actinomycetota; class Actinomycetes; order Nanopelagicales; family Nanopelagicaceae; genus Planktophila. The sequence continues at coordinate 38,312 of CAXNJS010000001.1, read as the reverse complement.
GCTCGTAGCTCAAGAGCAGCGCTTTTTCCCATTCACCAGTTGGCACTTCTACTTCCATGGTGGCAACTGCAGTTGTGCCCTCGCCACCGAATAGATCGAATTGGCCAATAGCTTCAGCGCGCTTACTTTCAATTACTGAGTCAATGGCTTCAAGATGAATGCTCATCAAACCTTTACGAGATTCGCCCAGTGAGTCAAAAGCGCCAGCTTTAATTAAAGATTCAATGGTCTTCTTGTTGCAAACTTGGGCATCAACTTTGGCTAAGAAATCACCGAATGAAGTGAAGCGACCTTTAGCTTCACGCGCTGCCTTAATGGAAGCAACCACACCTTCACCAACATTGCGAATAGCAGCTAGACCGAAACGGATATCGATTCCGCGCGGGGTGTACTCGGCGTCAGATTCATTAACATCTGGCGGCAAGACTTTGCTGCCCATGCGGCGGCATTCCGATAGATAAAGCGCCGATTTATCTTTGTCGTCACGAACACTCGTTAAAAGTGCTGCCATATATTCGGCTGGATAATTAGCCTTTAGATATCCGGTCCAATACGAGACCATGCCATAGCCTGCACTATGCGCTCGGTTGAATGCGTAATCTGAGAACGGAATCAGAACATCCCAAAGACGCTTAATTGCTGGCGCTGAGAAGCCGTTTCCACGCATGCCACTTTCGAAGTGAACATACTCTTTATCTAGCACGTCACGATTTTTCTTACCCATTGCCTTACGCAAAAGATCCGCGCGACCAAGTGAGAACCCTGCAACTTTCTGGGCTATTGCCATAACCTGTTCTTGATAAACAATTAGCCCATAGGTATCACCCAGAATTTCTTCGAGTGGTTTTTCCAGTTCAGCATGAATTGGCTCAACCGGCTTACGTTTATTTTTACGGTCGGCGTAGTTGTTATGCGCGTTTTCACCCATTGGGCCAGGGCGATATAACGCAATTACTGCTGAAATATCGGCAAATGAATCTGGCGCCAAACTCTTAAGTAGTGCGCGCATTGGCCCACCATCGAGTTGAAACACACCCAGAGTGTCTCCACGGGAAAGTAATTCATAGGTTTTCTTATCATCGAGTTTTAAAGTTTCCAGTACAACTTCTTCGCCTCGGTTAGCTTTTATGTTTAGTAAGCAGTCATCAAGGACGGAAAGGTTTCGTAGTCCTAAGAAGTCCATCTTTAACAAACCAGTGGCTTCGCAAGCGCCCATATCGAATTGCGTGATGATTGCGCCATCAGCTTCGCGGCGATGAATTGGAATCACATCAAGTAACGGTTGGGCTGAAAGAATCACACCTGCTGCGTGGACTCCCCACTGTCGCTTGAGCCCTTCCAGGCCACGAGCAGTATCAACTACCACTTTGCTATCTGGATCAGTTTCATAAAGTTGACGAAATTCATTAGCCTCGCCATAGCGTTCATCTTGCGGATTAAAGATGCCGCCTAATGAAATATCTTTACCCATCACAGCAGGCGGCAGAGCTTTAGTTAACCGCTCACCGATTGCATACGGATAACCAAGGACTCGGGTTGAATCTTTAATTGCCTGCTTCGACTTGATGGTGCCGTAAGTGATGATCTGGGCAACGCGATCTTCGCCGTATTTAGTTGTGGCATAACGAATCATCTCGCTGCGACGACGTTCATCGAAGTCCAGATCGATATCAGGCATTGAGATACGTTCTGGATTTAGGAATCGCTCAAACAACAGACCATGTTCAATTGGGTCAAGCCCGGTAATTCCTAAGGCATATGCAACTAATGAGCCAGCCGCTGAACCGCGACCAGGGCCCACTCGAATTCCTTGGCTTTGCGCATGTGAAACTAAGTCGGCAACCACTAAGAAGTAGCCTGGAAAACCCATTTTGTTCATAACTTCAAGTTCATAATTTAAACGTTCGGAATACGCAGCAGGCACATCGCCATTTAGCCGACGCAATAAACCAGCTTGGGACTCTTTTATCAGCCAAGTCACTTCAGTTTCTCCAGCCGGAACTGGGAAGACTGGCATCAAATTTTCGTTCTCCCGCAATTTAACATCACAACGTGAGGCGATCAGCAAAGTGTTATCGCAGGCTTCGGGCAACTCTTTGAAGAGTTCGCGCATCTCAGCTGGGGTCTTTAAATAAAATTCATCGTTATCAAACTTAAAGCGTTTTGGATCAGCCAGTGTTGAACCTGATTGCACGCAGAGCAGCGCTTCGTGTGATTTGGCATCAGCTTTAGCGGTGTAGTGCAGATCGTTAGTTGCTAGTAGCGGCAACTTTAGATCTTTAGCTAACTTCAAAAGATCGGCTTTAACTCGAGTTTCAATTTCAATTCCATGATCCATTAATTCGAGGTAGAAGTTATTGGCGCCAAAAATATCGCGATAATCACTGGCAGCACGTAGCGCCTCTTTGTAAGCACCCATACGTAACCGAGTTTGAATCTCGCCACCCGGGCAACCAGTGGTTGCAATAATTCCTTCAGCATATTTAGAAAGTAGCTCACGATCCATCCGTGGTTTGTAATAAAAACCCTCAAGTGATGCCAGCGAAGATAACCGGAAAAGATTTGCTAGCCCAACGTTATTTTCAGCCAGCATGGTCATGTGCGTATATGAGCCACCACCTGAAACATCATCTTCGCCACCATCGGCCCACTTAACCCGACTCTTATTGAATCTAGATTCAGGTGCCACGTAGGCTTCAATTCCGATGATTGGCTTAATGCCGGCTTTAGTTGCTTGCTTATAAAAATCGAAAGCGCCGAAAACATTTCCATGATCGGTCATTGCAATTGCTGGCATTTCTAGCTGGGCTGCTGCTTGAACTAATTCGCCAACGCGCGCCGCACCATCGAGCATCGAGTACTCGGTGTGTACGTGTAAGTGAACGAATGAGTCAGACATTTAGCTAGAGATCTACTTTCTGGGAGCCGATAATTATGGAAGAACCGCGTCGCTGAGCAGCCCCAATGATGCTTGCAGGTCACTTGGATAAGGTGCCTTAAACGACATTGGTGCCCCAGTAATCGGGTGGGCAAATCGTAGTTCTAACGCATGTAGCCAAGGTCGCGCCATGCCTAAGCTTTTGGCTAATACTGGGTCTGCGCCGTAAGTTGTATCGCCAACTAACGGATGATGAAGCGCTGAGAAGTGAACTCGAATCTGGTGCGTGCGACCAGTCTCGAGTTCTACTTGAACTAGTGAAACCGATCGATAATATTCAATAACTTCATAGTGAGTAATGCTGATCTTGCCATTTGCAACTACGCCAAATCGATGATCTTCTTTTGGGTGACGATCAATCGGGGCATCAATGGTGCCACTGGAAGGATCAATATGTCCTTGAATAAGAGCATGATAAATCTTTTCAACAGTGCGATCACGGAACGCGTCCTTTAATACGTGATACGCCTGATCAGATTTTGCCACCACCATTAGCCCTGACGTTCCAACATCCAGACGATGAACAATGCCGGCACGTTCTGCCGGCCCAGTTGTAGTAATCGTGTAACCAGCCGCAGTTAGCGCACCAACCACAGTTGGCCCAGTCCAGCCAGGGCTAGGATGCGCAGCGCACCCAACTGGTTTATCAATAACCACAATTGCATCATCGTCGTAAACAACCGTTAAACCTTCAATTGGAGTCAACGGAATTGGATCCGGATTTAGTGGTGCCGGCAATAGCACTTCAATTATTTGCCCAGCCTCAACTCGTTCTGATTTTAAAAGGGCTCGACCATCGGTAGTGATGTCACCATCTTCTAGAAGTCGCACAACTGCAGTACGAGATAGACCCAAGACGCGAGTTAACGCACTATCGATTCGTTCACCAGCTACGCCTTCAGGAACAGCCAAAGTCCGCAATTCACGTCCATTGTTTTCCAGACCAAAATTACTGTGCGACATTTACTGGCCCAACATTTCTAATTGTTAAAACTATTGCTAGGAACGCAGCAACTACGATCGCGCTATCAGCCAAATTAAACACTGGCCAATGGGTTAATTCGAGCCAATCAATTACTTCGCCTTTTAGAAAGCCTGGGCTTCGAAATAATCGATCAGTTAAATTGCCCAGAACGCCACCCAGGAGTAAACCAAGGGTAATTGCCCAGCCTAACGAGGTTATTTTACTGCTGTAATAAAGGATTGCGATGACTGCCGCGACGGCAATGCAAGTGAAGACAATTGTCGCCCCAGTTGCAAAACTAAAGGCTGCCCCAGGGTTTCTTACCAAAGTTAATTGGAAAAAGGAGCCAAGGAGTTCAACTGGATTACGTGCGGAGAGATTATTGACTGCCCAAATCTTGGTGGCAATGTCCAGCCCCCATGTCAGTGCCGCAACTAAATAGAGGCGGCGCACGTTAGCGCCGTTCTTCCTTAGCTTTGCAGATCATGCAGAGCGTTGCGCGTGGGAAAACTTGTAAGCGGGCTTTACCAATTGTGTTGCCACATTCTTCGCAAAGACCATAACTCTTGGTATCAATTCGCTCGAGAGCACGTTCTGTTTGTAGCACCATGTCACGCGCGTTAATAACAAGTGACATTTCATGCTCGCGCTCAAAAGTCTTAGTACCTGCATCGGCCTGGTCATCGCCAGCACCTTCAGATGATGAATGAATCAGATCATCCATCTCAAGTTCAACTTTTGTTAATTCATCTTTCAAGCGAAGCAGCTCTTTGGAAATCTCAGCTCGAATAGCTTTAAGTCCAGCAGCAGTCCAGGCTCCTTCATTTTCAGCAGCGACCAATGGTGATGGCGCAGCTTTCAATGGCTTAAGGGGTGCCACCTTTTTACTACTCTTATTAGGACGCGGTGGTGGTGGCATTACTAGGCGGCGTTCTTCAACTACAACTTCAACTGGTGCGATTACAACCGTATTAACACTGACAGTTTGTGATTTTTCATCAACGCTAATCGTGGTTTTAGAACCTGCTTTAGCCGGAAATGGTTTGCCGATTGTTTTGCTCGAAGCTGGCTTAGTTGCAGCTGGGCGGGCAACACTGGTCTTGGCCTTTTTAACTGGCGCAGCTTTTTTAACTGGAGCTGCTTTCTTAGCCGGCGCCGCCTTTTTAGCTACGGCTTTCTTGGCAGGAGCCTTCTTTGCTACTGCTTTCTTCGCTGGGGCTGCCTTTTTGGCAGGGGCTTTCTTCGCAGCGGGTTTAGCACTTTTTTTGGTAGGCACGCGGGGCACCTTATGCCCAATGGGCGCGAAATGCCACTCGCGCCACCGCGACTCATTCAAAGTGAGGCAATTTTTGGTTGCCGGCCTTTGCTTGGAATAGAATTACCACACGTTCAAAGCGCATTGACCAGGCCATCACCTGCGAGCGTTCCAGAAGAGGCGGCAGCTGCCGCGGTAGAACTGGAAAATGGACGCTAGTGAATAAGTGATCTATCGCTTCTCTGACTGTTTGCGGTTAAGTGGTAGGTAAGGCGGGTGGTACCGCGGTGATCGCTAAGTTGCGAAATCCGTCCCTCCATTTTCGAAAGTTATGAAGATGGAGAAGTAAATGACATTTCGCGCAATCCCAGCAGCTATTGATCTGCCTGCCATGGAGCGTTCCATCCTGACTTTCTGGAAAGAAAATTCAGTTTTCGAAAAGTCAGTTAGCAATCGAGATGGCGCTGACACTTGGACTTTCTATGAAGGCCCCCCAACTGCCAATGGCTTACCTGGCACGCACCATATTGAAGCCCGCGTATTTAAAGATGTCTTCCCACGTTTTCACACCATGAAAGGCAAGCAAGTAATTCGTAATGCTGGTTGGGATTGCCATGGCTTGCCGGTTGAAATTGCAGTAGAAAAAGAACTTGGTTTTGCCGGTAAAGGCGATATTGAAAAATTCGGAATTGCCGCCTTTAACGACAAGTGTCGCGAATCGGTGCAACGTCACGTGGGCGCATTTACTGACATGACTAATCGCATGGGTTTCTGGGTTGATTTCGAAGAAGCTTATTGGACTATGTCACCACAATATGTCGAGAGCGTTTGGTGGAGCTTAAAAGAGATTTGGCAAAAAGGGTTACTAGTACAAGATCATCGCGTTGCACCTTATTGCCCTCGTTGTGGAACTGGTTTATCAGATCACGAGTTAGCGCAAGGTTATGAAACTGTTACTGATCCATCGGTATTCGTGCGTTTCCCAGTAACTAGCGGTCCCTTGCAAGAACTAGGTGCAGCGCTATTAGTTTGGACAACTACCCCTTGGACCCTGGTCTCTAATACTGCAATTGCGGTGCATCCTGACGTGACATACGTTGTTGCAAAGGTGACAACTGTGCAAGATGAAGTTTCTAGCAGCGAAGTCTTAATCGTTGCCGAGAATCTAATTTCATCCCTCAAGGGCGAAATTGAAATCTTGCAGAGTATGCCAGGCAGCGCACTTGAACATACTAAGTACCAACGCCCATTTGATTTTGTAGAAATTCCAGATTCCCACTTCGTAGTTCTAGCAACCTACGTAACAACTGAAGATGGCACGGGTTTAGTCCATCAATCCCCTGCATTTGGTGCTGATGACTTAGCGGTCTGTCGCTCATATGGGCTACCAGTTGTTAATCCAATTGCACCTGATGGCAAGTTTTTGCCTGAAGTTAAATTAGTCGGCGGCCTCTTCTTTAAAGATGCGGATAAGCCGTTAGTTAAAGAACTCAAATCACTTGGTGTTCTCTATAAGCACGTGCAATACGAGCACTCCTACCCACATTGCTGGCGCTGTCACACTGCTTTGATTTATTACGCACAACCTTCTTGGTATATCCGCACGACGTCTATCAAGGACGCCCTCATTCGTGAGAATGAAAAGACTGATTGGCATCCAGAAACAATCAAGACCGGCAGATATGGTGATTGGTTAAATAATAATATTGACTGGGCACTGAGTCGTAATCGTTTCTGGGGTACGCCACTTCCAATTTGGCGCTGCGAGAATAAACATGAGGTTTGTGTTGGTTCATTAGCCGAACTCGGCCAACTAGCTGGGCAAGAACTTTCCAACCTTGATCCCCATCGTCCATTTGTTGATGACATTTCCTTTAATTGCGCAGAGTGCAAAGAACCAATGACGCGCACCCCTGAAGTTATCGACTGTTGGTATGACTCTGGTGCGATGCCTTTTGCGCAATTCGGTTACCCACATAAAGAAGGTTCCAAAGAGAAATTTGCCGCCGCCTACCCAGCTGACTTTATCTGCGAAGCAATTGATCAAACTCGCGGCTGGTTCTACACGCTGATGACGATTGGAACCCTAGTTTTCGATCAATCTTCATATAAGACTGTTCTCTGCTTGGGTCACATCCTTGATAAAGATGGCCGCAAAATGAGTAAGCACCTAGGTAACGTTCTAGAACCAATGGCGCTCATGGAACAACATGGCGCCGATGCCATTCGTTGGTACATGTTGGCAGCTGGTTCGCCTTGGTCTGCTCGTCGAGTTGGGCACGAAGCAATTACTGAAGTTATTCGTAAAACGCTATTAACCTACTGGAATACCGTTTCTTTCCACGCCCTATATGCCCAAGCTGCAAACTTTGAGCTAGCGCAAGCGCCGGAAATGTCTACGCGACCATTGATGGATCGCTGGATCAACAGCGAATTGCAATCTTTAATCATTGAAGTTGATGAGGCACTTAGTAATTTCGATTCACAACGTGCAGGCAAAGCGCTGGCGGCTTTCATCGATGATCTCTCTAATTGGTACGTCCGGCGATCCCGGCGCCGGTTCTGGGATGGTGATGTTGCGGCCATGGCAACTTTGCATGAGTCACTGGTTGTTCTAACCCAATTAATGTCGCCAATGGTGCCATTTATCACTGAGGAAGTTTGGCAAGTACTAGTTCGTCCAGTGGATGCAAATGCAACTAGCTCAGTTCACTTAACTAATTTCCCAGTTGCTAATCGATCCCAGATTGATGCAACCCTTTCTGCCCAAGTTGCGTTAACTAAACGCATCGTCGAACTAGGCCGAGCAGCTCGGGCCGAAAGTGGGGTCAAGATTCGTCAACCGCTGCAGCGTGCTTTGATTTCAGCTAAAGGCTGGGCAGCGCTACCAGCTGCCATGAAAGAGCAGATTGCGGAAGAGTTAAATGTGATTGATCTAGAAGATATCGCTAGCGCTGATGGCGAATTAGTTGATATCTCCATCAAAGCAAACTTCCGCACTCTAGGCACGAAATTTGGTGGAGCGGTCCAAGAGATTGCTAAAGCAATTTCAGTTCAGAACCCGGCTGAGTTAGTTGCCACTTTACGTTCAAATAGTTCAACCCAAGTTAGCGAATGGGAAATTTCACTCGATGACTTAGTTGTTACTGAGACCCCTAAGAGTGGTTGGAATGTGGCCAGCCATGATGGTGAGAGTGTTGCTCTTGATCTTGCGCTAAGCCCGGCACTAATTAGTGCTGGACTGGTGCGTGAAGTTGTTCGCTTTATTCAAGATGCTCGCAAAACCAATGGCTTTGATATTTCAGATCGAGTTAACATCTCATACAACGCCAATAGCGATGTGATGACTGCTATCGCTTCTGACTTGTCGCATATCCAAGGCGAAGTACTGGCAACCCAAATGCAGGCAGATAACGCGCTTAATCTGGGTGAAAACGAACTTGGCTTAACAGTTAAGTTAGTTAAACAGGCTTAATTAAAGCGAGCGCAGAAGCGGGGCAACTCGCGAAATTAAAATGAAGAGAATCAACATTGAAAGATCGATGCTGATTCCGCCGATTCGAAGTGGCTTCACAAAGCGACGCACAAATCGAAGTGGTTTATCAGTTACCGCATAAATAAAATCTGCCACAATCAAGATGATGCCGCTCGGTCGCCATGAAGCCTTGGCCATACGGACATAATCCAAAATTAGGCGCAGGAATAAACAGAGTAAAAATAGTTGCAATAAATCGGCGATCAAACCGCCAATACTAAACATCTAAGACTCAGCTCTGATTATAAAAGGACGCTTGTGCTGCTGCCGTTTTTGCATCATTGCTGACGCTTACATTCTCAGGTGAGAGCAAAAATACTTTCGAAGTAACGCGTTCGATGCTTCCGTGTAGTCCAAAAACTAAGCCACTAGCGAAGTCAACTAAACGCTTGCGCTCGGTCTCTTCCATGTCACTGAGATTCATGATTACTGGATTACCTTCGCGATACTGCTCGCCCACTGTTCGTGCTTCACTATAGGTGCGCGGGTGCAAAGTAACAATGCGATCCATTGTCGAAAGTTCAGGTTGCAAAGCTACAGCTACTGGTCGCACGCCGCGAGATTCTCGAATAGATACCCCGGTAGGAACGCGCACTGGTTCCCGTACAACTGCAACTTCATTTAGTTCTGGATCATCTTTTAGACCTAAGAAGGTCGCCATTTTGCCTACTGAAAATGCCATGTGACAAGGTTACTAGTGGGGTGATCTGGAACCGAGGATTGAACTACCTACTCGAATATGTGTCGCACCGTACTTGATAGCCGCTTCGAAATCGCCACTCATGCCAGCAGATAGATATTTCGAGTTTGGGAATTGGCCCGCAAACCCTTGATTTATCTGGGCCAAATCAGCAAATGCTTTCATCGGCTCTACTCCTAATGGCGCAACTGCCATCAGCCCCAAAAGTTCTAGGTTATTGCTCTCATTTACCAGACCAGCTAATTGAGCTAACCCTGCCGGACTGGCTCCCCCACGACCTTCTTGCCCATCTAAGGAAACTTGCAAAAAGACTTGATGTTTACGCGGGCTTTGAGCGAATTTCAGGATTTCTTTTTCGCTAGAAATCGAATGAATTACATCAGCCCACTGGCAGATAGATCTAATTTTATTGCTCTGAATCTGGCCTTGAAAATGCCAGGTAGCAGGGATCATTTGAACTTTGGGCCCGGCCTCTTGATCTCGATTCTCACCAAAATTCGATTCACCCAATTCGCGCAGAATCTCGATATCAGAAATTGGAAAAGTCTTGGTCACCACAATCAATTTAATCTCATTCGGATCTCTATTAACAGACTTAGCGGCACCAATAATCCGCTCTTTAACCTCTTGCAGATTGCGAGCCATTTCAGCTTTGCGATCACTCATAATTTAATGACTCCTGCCTGGCGACCAGTAACTTGATTTCTGCGATATGAGAAAGAATCATAATCTTCTAGTGTGCAACCGGCTGAAATTTCGACTGGCACATCGACTACTGCAAGAGCGGCAATTAGGGCTTTTGGTAAATCTAGCGCTGGCGTACCGATTCTGGTTTTGCTACTTGCCAACGGGTGCGCTGCAGTGACTTGATCATGTAATTCTTGCGGGACTTCATAGCAGTTACCGCAAATTGCTGGCCCAATAGAGCCCGAAATTTGCATTGCGCCAAGAGCGCGCATCTTAGTTACTGTCTTTAACGCAATTGAATTCATTAGCCCTGCTCTACCAACATGTACTGCTGCAATTAGTTTTTCACTACGCAAGAGAAGCGGGATGCAATCTGCCACCATTACAACTAAAGCTAAATCTGGCTTTCCAGTAATCAACGCATCCGCGACTGGAACTTGCAGCGGTAATTGGTCGAGCACAACAACTGTGTCACCGTGAACTTGTGACATGACTGCGAATTCACCAACTCGCTCACGTAACTTATCTCGATTTCGTTCAACATCTGCTGGGTCATCGCCTACATGACTAGCTAAGTTCCAGGAAGAGTAATCGCCATGGCTAAAACCACCATGGCGATTAGTAAAGAAACTATCCATTTCTACTTCATAAAGTCAGGTACATCAATATCATCTTCAGAGACGAGCTCTTCAAACTTTACGCGTGGGCGCAATGGACGATCGCCATCTAGATCAAGTGCTACTGAGATTGGGTCATTGGTGGGAAGCGGATCGGCATTGCCTGAAAGGGCGGCAGCATTAATTACTGGAACTGAAACCTTCTTTGGCTCACCGCCAGAGAAGCCAGCTGCGATAACAGTTATACGGACCTCATCGCCCAGTGCGTCATCAATTGTGGTGCCGAAAATAATGCGTGCATCTGGATGCGCTGCTGCTTGTACAAGTTCGCAAGCCTCATTAATTTCAAAGAGACCTAGGTCTGATCCGCCGGCAACTGATAACAAGACACCCATGGCGCCATCTATTGAAGTTTCAAGTAGCGGACTTGAAATCGCAAGTTCAGCAGCACGGCGAGCACGATCTTCACCACGAGCAGAACCGATACCCATCAGTGCTGATCCAGCATCAGTCATAACCGTTTTAACATCTGCGAAGTCCAAGTTAATTAATCCAGGTTGCGTGATAATTTCAGTAATTCCTTGAACACCAGAAAGCAAAACTTGATCCGCTGATCTAAACGCATCTACTGCAGTAATGCTGCGATCGCTAATTGCTAGCAAGCGATCATTAGGAATAACGATCAGAGTGTCTACTTCGCTGCGAAGTTCTTCAATTCCGATATCTGCTTGTGACTGGCGAATCTTGCCCTCGAAACTAAATGGCCGAGTAACTACACCAATTGTTAAAGCTCCTAGATCACGAGCAATCTTTGCAACAACTGGAGCGCCACCTGTACCAGTGCCGCCACCTTCGCCCGCAGTTACGAAAACCATATCCGCACCGCGCAAAATTTCTTCGATCTCATCTTGGTGATCTAGGGCAGCCTCACGTCCTTTTTCGGGTGCAGCACCTGCACCAAGACCTTTTGTTGATTTACGACCGATATCTAATTTCACATCAGCATCACTCATTAATAAATGTTGTGCATCAGTATTAATTGCAATGAACTCGACACCTTTTAAACCAACATCGATCATGCGATTGATTGCATTAACTCCACCGCCACCAATACCTACTACTTTGATGACCGCTAAATAATTCTGTGGTGAAGCCACTTTTAATCCTCCTAAAGAACAGTAAACCTCAAGTTGAGAATCACTGTTATGCCTGATATATAGGCGAAACTATTCTTTGTCAGGCTGGTAGGCAAAGACCGCCACGCATCTTTTTTATTTTTTTATTTGAGTTATTTTAGATGGAAAATTTATTTCACAATTGGAGAACGAGGTTCAGTTAAATCAATTCTTCTAATTTTTGAATTCTCGGGCAGTGCTACTAAAGCCTTATATACCTTGAGTTTAAGATCAACTTCTATATCTGCTCCCCAAATAACCTCTAGTGAGCGATCACCTTCAATAATTTTAAAATTAATATTTTCAGGTGAAAAGGCGGTAAAGACTGAAGTACGGGTTGAGAATTCTTCAGGTAATTTCGTAAAAAGATTGATGGCAGCTAGGCCACTTTTAGCATCTTTGGCAAAAACTGATGGCAATTCAGATTCATAGCCACCGGGTAACTCAAATCTCTTACCCTTTGCATCCATCAGTTGGCCGTTAAAAGTTGCAATTGGCACCCGGGGCGTAATTGCTACAACTATTTTTCCAGAAATCCAATTGCGCGAAAGGTCTGCGTTATCAATCCAAGGCAAGGTTTGTATACGCCCAGCAATTTTGCGCATTTCAATTCGAGCAAGTCGTTCACCAACCTCCAAATTTACTAAGTTCTTGATGGTTGCCTCACTATTTTTTGTGGGAGCACCGGTATAACTAATTTCTTTTACAGTTAGAACATTGGACCAACCAAGTAGGTAGGCCAAGCCAGCAGTCAGCAAAATTGCAAAAACTGTTAAGAGCCGATGTTTTCGCAAGAACATTTATTTATCTAGTTCTTCCACAATGATTGGTGCTAGAGAACTCACATCGCCAGCGCCAAGAGTGATAACTACATCACCAGGTTTTGCTGATTTAACAACTGCTTCAACCGCGTCAATAAAGTTAGGAATGAACTTGCCACGCTTCATTTTTTCAACGATCGCTTCTGAGCTAATTCCAGCTATTGGTTTTTCACTTGCGGCGTAGATCTCGAGCACAATTACTTCATCAGCTAGATCTAGGGTGGCAGCAAAATCATCGATAAAAGCTTGAGTTCGGGAGTATCGGTGCGGTTGGAAGACCACTATTAGGCGGCCATCGCCCGCAAATCTACGCGCTGCGGTTAAGGTGACCTCAATTTCAGTTGGGTGATGCCCATAGTCATCAATAACGCGAATCCCATTGACCGTGCCTTTTATTTCAAAGCGTCGACCTGCGCCTTTGAAGGTTGATAAACCAGAAATCATTTCACCCGGGGCTTGATCTAGAACTATTCCAGCAGCAAGCGCCGCAGCTGCATTCATCAAGTTATGGTGACCAGGAACATTTAGTTCAAGTTTGCCAATTACTTTGCCATGCCAGATTGCGCGAGCGCTAGAACCAAGGGGTAATAGGGTTATCTGATCAATAACTAAATCAGAATCTGGTGAGGTGCCATAAGTAAAGGTGCGAGTATTGGTAACCGCACTGCCAAGTTTACGAGACCCTTTATCGTCATTGCAGTAAATCAAAAAGCCTTCACTATCTATTGTCGCAATGAAATCTGTGAAGGCTTCAAAAACCGCGCCCTCGTTAGCAAAGTAGTCAACGTGATCATGTTCAATATTTGTAATGATTGCCCCATATGGATGATAGGCAACAAAAGAACCATCAGATTCATCAGCCTCGGCAACAAAGAAATCACCTGTTCCGCGATGTGCATTTGAGCCAGATGCGGTAAACGTGCCACCAATTGCAAAAGAGGGGTCAGCCCCCGTTGCTTGTAGCGCCACAGTGAGCATTGAGGATGTTGTAGTTTTTCCGTGCGTACCAGCTACTGCGATACTTTTGGATTCTGACATCAAAAGTGCCAATGCAGTTGCTCGAGCAATTAGCGGCAGTCCCAATTCAAGCGCGCGTAATCGTTCTGGATTATTCTCCGAGATAGCGGTTGAGAAAACCACCAAATCTGCGCCGTCAATGTTTTCACCCTGGTGTCCCACCGAAACCAGTGCTCCCAGAGCAGTGAGTGCGACTACGACATTTGAGTCCTTGGCATCAGAGCCAGAAACTTTAATACCATGTGAAAGTGCGATCCGAGCTAAACCGCTCATGCCAGCTCCACCAATACCGATGAAGTGCACACGTTTACCAATTAACTCTGGCAAAGTTAGTAGCGGCTTCATTTAAGCAATTCTGGCATGACGTTGCATTAACTTAACAATATTTGCAGCAGCGTCGCGATCACTTTCATTTCCAGCCATAAGTTCTTGGGATTTCGCCAAAGCGCAAGAGATATTCTTAATGAGCCACTGTGCGCTGAATTCACTTTGTGGAACTATCTCTGCGCGCCCTTGTTCAATGAGGAAGTCAGCATTGCGAGCTTGTTCACCGTTACCAATTGCAAGTGGGATAAAGATCGCATATTTTCCTAAGGCGTTAATTTCGGCACAAGTTATCGCACCGCTGCGCCCAATGATTAGATCAGCGGCCAAGTAGGCAGTAGCCATATCTTCAATATAGGAAACTGGTTGATACCCAGCACTTGCGAGTGGCAGTTGGTTCTTGCCGCCGACTGAATGCAGGAGTTCGAAGTCGGTAAGTAAATTTGATAGCGAGCTAGCCACAACTGAATTGATAGCAGCTGAGCCTTGTGAGCCACCCATTATCAGGATCAAAGGTTTGCCGGATTTAATTCCTAGTTTCGCTTTGGCAGAACTTCGTGCGGCCGGCCAATCACTCTTTGCTAAGTCCAAAGCAGCACTAATTGCAGGTTTTAGCGGCAATCCAACAACTTCTGCGCCTTTAAATTTCCCAGTTTTGGCTGACTTGCCCACCGCCATTGCCCCGCCTAAAAAAGCTCCGAATTTATTAGCCCAACCAGGGATGGCATTTGCTTCATGTATCACAAATGGAATTCTGCGTAATGCAGCAGCTAGATAGATAGGCGCCGATACATATCCACCAAAGCCAACTACACAGTCAGCGCCATTTACTATCTGCAGCGACTTTGAGAGCGCCTGAGCAAACCTAAGAGGTACCAAGAGTCCAGCAGGACTTAGCGATCGAGGCAGAGTTACTTTTGGGATCGTGGTCAATTTGTATCCAGCGCCAGTGACTAAAATGTTTTCTAAACCTGCCATCGTTCCAACGAACTCGAATTCACTTTTAGGAAATTTTTGTCGCCATGCGTCGGCAACAGCTAAAGCCGGCTCGATGTGTCCAGCTGTGCCCGCCCCCGCTAGGACTATCTTCATTTAGAACTTGACTTTCTAAATTCTCGAATTCCGCGAGCAACCTCAGGATCACGAAGAGCTGCACCTAAGACAAAGCCCAATGCCAAATAAGTAGAAATAAGTGATGAGCCTCCATATGAAATCAACGGCAACGTTACGCCCACAACTGGCACCAAACTGATAGCTGACCCAATATTAAAGAAGCATTGAATCGAGATCCAAACACCAATACCAGCACAAGTAAATCTAACCATTGGATCATTTGCGCGCATTGCAATTCGGAAAATGGCAAAAATCAAACCACAGAAAAGCAATATTGTTCCGATAGTTCCAAGTAGTCCTAGTTCCTCACCAATTACTGAGAAAATAAAATCGGTATGAGCTTCCGCTAAATAACCCCACTTTTGCCGACTAGCTCCGAGGCCAACACCTAATAGCCCCCCAGTAGCCAAACCCATCAAACTGTGCGCCGGTTGCCAACCAAAATTCTTGTAGTCACCTTCAGCGAACGGATTAAAAACAACTAGGAATCGTGCTGCTCGATATGGAGCACTCAGAATGAGAACACTCACGCCCGCCATACCTAGAGCCGAGATCGTGCCAAATAATCGAAGTGGGATTCCGGAAACAAAAAGTAAGCCAGCCATAGTTGCACCGATTACTGCAGCAGTTCCTAAATCTTTACCAGCTAATACAAATACCAGAACACCAAAATAGCCAGGCACAATTAGCTTCAACACATTTGTTCGCACGACTCCGGCATTTTCATACTGTGCCAACATGGTCGCAGCCCAGAGAATCATCAGAAACTTAGCAAACTCCGAAGGCTGAACCACAAAAGGTCCGATGCCAATCCAATTTCGGTTTCCATTAACAGCATGACCAATACCTGGAATTAGTAAAACAGCCAACATGCCGATTGAAACAAGCAGTGAAATACGTCCAATCGCTCGCCATAAATTAAGGCGTAACTTAGCTGCTACCCAACCAATCGGTAGTGCCAAAATAAGAAATACAAGTTGTCTGACGAATGTTCCGTAAGTATTTCCATTTACTTTGGTCGAATAAATAGTCGAGGCCGAAAAAACCATTACCAAACCTAAGATACTTAAGGCTGTTACGCAGATGGCAAAGAGCGCAAAAGTATTAAATGGTTGAAGGAGCTTGCTGCGCTTAACTTGCGTTGTCATTTTTACCCACTATTTCTCGAACTGATTTAACAAAGCGATCACCGCGATCACCGTATGAAACAAACTGGTCCATCGACGCGCAGGCAGGCGCTAGAAGTACTGCGTCACCATCCTGAGCAAGAAGTTTGGCCTCAGTAACTATTTGATTCATAAAATCATTATCCGCGCTGGATCTATCATGGCCAGGCTTTGGATCCACTCGGATTAAGGCAACGTTCGGGAATTTGCTTTGCAATTCGTGGGCGATTAATTCTCGATCGGCGCCAATCAGTACAACGCCACGTAAACGTGAACCCACTTGAGTAATCAGTTCACTCATTTCGGCGCCTTTAGCTAGTCCCCCAGCTATCCACACCACGCTTAACTCTGACATTACTGAAGCTTGGGCAGCATGTGGGTTAGTTGCTTTGGAATCATCAATCCAACGAATTCCGTTCTGCTCTAAAACTAACTCGATGCGATGACGCCCTGGTCGAAATTTCTTTATTGCCCCACGTATTACTTCATAGTCGATTCCAATAGCGCGCGATAATCCGGCGGCAGCTAATACATTGGAAACCGCATGTGGCGCAGTTGGTTGCACTTCATTTAACTCACAAAACATGGCAGCTTCCATGGGATCTGATACAAAGGCTCGATCAACTAATAGATCTTCAACCAACCCAATTTCTCCTGGCTTAGGAGTTTGCAGAGTGTAGAAAACTTTTCGGCCCTGCCAGTGTTGGCTGCCTTCAACCACCATTGCATCATCGCCATTTAGGATCGCAGTGACTGAACGACTCAGTAAATCTAGTTTCGCTTTTGCATACTCAGAAAAAGAACCATGCCAATCAATATGATCTAGCGCAATATTTAGAATCAAGCTCACCACAAATTCAGCGGATTCAGACCAATGAAGCTGAAACGAGGAAAATTCTAGAATCAAGTAGTCATACTTTTGCTCAGATACGACCGCATCAATGACTGGTGTTCCAACATTGCCACAGGCAAAAGCGTTTATGCCAGCAGCCTTAAGAATTGATTCGACAAGTTCGACGGTTGAAGTTTTTCCGTTAGTACCGGTTACCGCTAACCACTTTTGCTCCGGAGCCACCTGTTGCTTGATTTCCCAAGCTAGATCAATTTCATTTAGTAGTGGGATTTCGCGGTTTCTAAGATCAGCAATTACCGGGTGACTAGGGCGCCAACCTGGTGAAACAACGGCAGCTACCCAGTTGATATTGGATAACTCATTAAGAGTTACTCGAGGAAACTCGAACTCGCCACTCTCGTTTTCATCATAAATTGAAACTTCTGCACCCAGATTGCTTAGAACTTGAGCTACCGATCGGCCAGTGACTCCACCGCCAAGTACCAACAGCCGCGCTTGAGCAAGTGCTACGCCGCAAAGTGTTGTTACCTTAAATGATGACATTGGCGTAGTAATAGACATGTTTTAACTCTCAAGGCTCAGCCATTGGGCATAGAAGAGGCCCAAACCAAGGGCAACACACAAGCCCGAAATGATCCAGAAGCGCAGCACGATTGTTACTTCGCCCCAACCTTTTAGTTCAAAGTGATGGTGAAGTGGCGCCATTCGAAAAATTCTTTTCCCACCCGTGGCTTTGAAATATAGCGTCTGAATAATTACCGACATCGTAATAATTACGAAAAGTCCACCGAGTGGAATTAGGAGAAGTTGAACTCTCAATGTGCAAGCTAGGCCAGCTAATGCGCCACCGAGTGCCAATGATCCAGTGTCACCCATAAATATTTTAGCTGGCGAGGCATTCCACCAAAGAAATCCGGTACACGCGCCAGCAAGGGCGGCAGACAAAACCGCTAAGTCCAACGGATCCCGAACTAAATAGCATCCGCTAGCTACATCAGCTGCAATTGCACAGCCTTGACCAAACTCCCATATTCCGATCAAAATAAATGCCAAGAAAGTCATCACTGAAGCGCCGGTTGCTAAACCATCAAGACCATCAGTTAAATTAACGCCATTACTTGTGGCGGTAACCATTAAGGAAATCCAAATAATTACCACTACAGCGCCTAGCACAATACTCGTATCGCGAACTGCTGATAGATTCAATGAGATTGGTGTTAAGCCTTCACTATCAGCAAATTGAATTCCGAAATATCCGAAAATAGCTGCAATTACTACTTGCCCAACAATTTTATATCGCCCTTTTAGCCCCGAAGATTTTTCTCGAGAAACTTTTAGCCAGTCATCTAACAAGCCTATGAAGCCAAGCCCAATTACCAAAGCAATAACTAATAGCGCCGACACAGTCATTGCTGTCTGAGTTATTCCGTGACTTAATAAATATCCAGCTATAGCAGCGAAAATAATTATTAAGCCACCCATGGTTGGAGTACCGCGCTTGGTGTGGTGTGAACTTGGGCCGTCATCTCGAATGATTTGACCATAACCGCGCTTAGCCAACAGACGAATCAACACTGGGGTGCCGAATAAAGCAAAGAAGAGCGCTACCGCACCCGAGATTAGGATCTGTCTCATTTATTCGTCATCCTTCTTTCCTGCCTCAGTTTGCCAGTTCACTGCTACTTCTTGGGCTATTTCCTCAAAATGTTCGGCTCTGGAAGCTTTCACCAGCAGCACATCACCAGATTGCATCTCATTTAAAAGTAAAACTACTGAATTTTTATCAAGGAACTCATGCACCTTAGTTTCGCTATTACTTGGAACTCCTTGGCCATAAGAAGGTGCTGAAACGGTAAGTAGATGATCAATAGCTAAATCGTTAACCAATTTTCCGATATCGGCATGGTCTGATTTCTCAGATGTTCCTAATTCATGCATTTTTCCTAAAACTGCCCAAGCTGATCCACCACGTTCCTGGGCAAAAAGAGCCAGGGTTCTTAGCGCAGCAGCCATTGATTCTGGGTTAGCGTTGTATGAATCATTAATCATCAATCGACCTTCTAATTCAAAAATTTCCATTCGCCACTTACTGGCAAGTTCTGCCATTGAAAGAGCACCAGCAATCTGATCTGCAGATAAGCCCAGCGCACTTGAGATTGCTGCTGCCGCTAACGCATTAGGAATTTGATGTAATCCGACAAGACGCATGCCAACGGCTGCTCGACCAGATTTTGTAACTAGATCAAAGTGCGGACGACCTTCACGAATCTCAACATCTGCTGCCCGCACATTGCAATCACTGCGCTCACCAAAAGTAAGAACTGCTACCCCATCGGCAACTTTCATGGCAGGTGTAAATTGATCGTAAGTTCCCAGGATCGCCGTACCGCCGCTGACCAGCGATGTTATTAACTCTGATTTAGCTTGCGCAATTGCTTCGCGAGAGCCAAATTCGCCTATGTGGGCGTTGCCAACTTTTAGAACTGCGCCAATGCTTGGCTTAGCGATTTCGCAAAGTGCTGAAATATCCCCAATATGACGAGCACCCATTTCGACAATGCAGTACTTAGTTTGCTCATTGCATTCCAATATCGTCAGAGGTACACCTAATTCATTATTGAATGAACCAACTGGTGCAACAGTTTCACCGACCGAGGAAAGAATATAATTCAGCAGATCTTTGGTGGTGGTTTTACCTTGAGAACCAGTGATTCCGATAACGGTTAAATTTTCTAACTGCACACGGGCAAATTTGGCTAGATCGGCCACCGCCTGCATAACGTCTGAGACGACTACGCAAGGTTGATCAACTACTTTGGTAGTTAGTGCCAATACTGCTCCATTTGCGTAGGCATCAGCGCAAAAATTATGACCATCGGCAGTTTCGCCAACTAAAGCCAGAAAGAGTGACCCGACTTTAGCTCTACGAGAGTCAAAAACTGGTGCATGCGTGACCATAATGTTTTCATCACCATGAAGTGAGCCACTAACAATTAGTGATATTTCGCGGGCTGATAATTTGATCATGGTGTTGCCTCTATTGCAGCCGCTAGTACTAGGCGATCATCAAAGTTATGTTTTATGCCGGCAATCTCTTGGCCCGGTTCATGTCCTTTTCCAAGTATTACAACGACATCACCAGTTTTTGCGGCAGCTACTGCTATTTCAATTGCTCGTTTACGATCAAGTTCGATTGAGCTTGTAGCTGGCAGAGTTAAACCAGAAACCATCTCTTTTATGATTTGGGCTGGATCTTCACTCCGTGGATTATCACTGGTAAATATTGCAACATCAGCGCCTGCTAATAGTGCAGCACCCATTAAAGGTCGCTTGCTCTTATCACGGTCACCACCGCATCCTAGAACTGCAATAACTTTTCCGGCAGCACTTTCCCGCAAAGATTCTAAGACTCGAATTACTGAATCTGGCGAGTGCGCATAGTCAACTAGCGCTGTAAATGACTGGCCCAAATCAACTTTCTCGAGCCGTCCTTCAGCTCCGGTTAGCGATGGCGTAATAGCTGCAATATCGATTGGGTCAATGCCGCTTGCGACAGAAATTGCTATCGCCATTAACAAATTATCTAAATTGAAATCACCCACTAATTTTGTAGTAGTTTCAATCAATATTCCGCCAGTCCCTCTAATTGCAATCGCCGTATCGTGAACCCCAACTTCAATTCGCTCAAAATACCAATCTGCAGACTTCGTATTGCGTGAAATTGAAACTACTGGCAGTTCTTGAATTTCTAATAGCTTCACTGCCCATGCGGAGTCAATGTTTATATAGGCAGTATCGGCATATTTATAGGTAAATAGCGCAGCTTTTGCGGCAAAATATGAATCCATATCGGCATGAAAATCCAAGTGATCTTGGGACAAATTAGTAAAGGCAGCAATATCAAAATGTGAACCACCGATCCGATTTAGCGAAACCGCGTGGCTAGAAACTTCCACAAATAAATTACGCATGTGCCGCTCACGCATTACGGCGGCTAAAGATTGCAGTTCCGGAGCCTCAGGGGTAGTACGAAGTGATTCAACAATTTCAGCACCAATTCGAGTTTCCACGGTTCCGACTAAGCCACTTTGCCGGCTAGCGGCCATTGCGATTTGGTGAAGCAGTGTCGTTATCGTGGTTTTACCATTAGTGCCTGTTACGCCAACGCTAAACATGTCACGCATTGGTTCATTATGTAACCAAGCTGCAATCACGCCTGCACTTGCTCGAGGATCAGCAACTACTAAAACTGGCATATCAGTAATTAAGGCAGCGCCCACATCATCAGTGAGAACTGCAATGGCACCATTTAGTTTTGCATTACCTGCATAAGTTGCCCCGTGAACTTTAGCGCCAGCAACTGCGACAAATAAATCACCAGCCTCAATTTGATGTGAATCAATTGAAACTCCCGTGATCGTGATATTTTCTAGCTCTGAATACTTTGAAAGTGCTGAAGTAAGTTCACCGACCGCACGAAGAGTTCTTCCAGAAATTGTATCGTGTGGTCGCAACATTTTAGAGAGCGCCGCTCGCAGAGGTAGTTTTGGCTTCTGCCTTAGCTTTAGCTATTGCCTTGATTAATTGTTTTTCATCTAGGGCTACTGGCACTATCTTTGTACCTGTAGGTGGAATGTGCTTTGACTCAAGGACAAATGACATTACTTTCTTAAATACTGGCCCACCTAGGTATCCACCCCAGTGCATTCCCTTAGGATCTTGGATGGTTACTGAAATTACGTATCTAGGTGCATCAGATGGAGCAAAGCCAATGAACGAAGCTGTGAAGCCGCTATAGCAACCACAAATGTCGTTATATCGGTTAGCAGTTGCAGTTTTACCAGCCACTCGGTAGCCAGGAATAGCTGCAGATGGAGCAGTTCCGTTTGCAGATACCACGCTCTCCATCATGAGGCGTACTTTGGTAGCAGTTTCAGCGCTAACTACACGCACAGTTGTGCGAGGTTTTGAAGGTGTGAAATTTCCATTGGCTTCATTTGTGCCGGCAATAACAGTTGGAGATACGCGAACTCCATTATTTGCAATCGTGGCAAATACACTCGTTGCTTGCATTGCTGTAACTGAGTACCCCTGGCCGAAGGCAATTGTCGGCGCTGAAGTGCCCGACCAATCTGAAACTGGACGGAGAATGCCTCTTGATTCACCTGGTAGCCCTGAACCAGTGCTGGAGCCGATTCCAAACTTACTTAAGTAATCGTGTAACTGATTATTAGTTAGCTTCTCGCCGATCTGAATTGTACCGGTGTTGCTAGATACAGCCAAAATGCCTGATGTTGTTAGTCGCCAGTCTGCGTGATTTTTATGATCATTGAATTTTGAACCGCCACGCCTTATTGAATCAGGAACTGTGAAAACCGTCGTTGGTGTGACTTTATTTTCTTCAAGTGCGGCAGCCACAGTCATAATTTTTCCAGTTGAACCTGGTTCATAAACATCTTGCACTGAAGGGTTACGCATTGCTGCAAGTGAAACACTGTCACGATTATTTAGATTAAAAGTCGGCGCTGTCGCATGAGCCAGAATTGCGCCAGTCTTTGGATCCATCACAATTACAGTTCCACTACTTGCATTAGCTGACTTGACCGCATCAGCAATAGCTTGAGATGCAACCCACTGAATATCGCGATCAATAGTTAATCGAATTGAGGTTCCAGCTTTGGCTGCAATTATTTCGGATTGCGAACCAGGAATTTCTGCACCATAACCATTAGCATATGAGTACTTGCCATTTGTGCCAGTGATAATCGAATTCATGCTCGATTCCAAGCCAGTTGCGCCAACACCTTCTTGATTCACAAAGCCAATTAACGAAGCAACTAAAGAGCCAGATGGATATTCGCGGATATAGGCGCGCTCTGGATAGAAAGCTGTGATGCGTTGATCGAATTCTTTTGGATCTAGTGAACTGTTATGTTCGGCAATTGCCTTCTTTAAAGCAGTCCACACCGCAGGTTTGGCATTGCGGTAGATCAATTTCCACTTCAATTCACCGGTATATAGTCTTTGAAGTTCTGCAACTGGCATTGCCAAAATAGGAGAGGTGAACTTGGCCGTGAATGCTGGGTTTGAAATCGCACTTTGATCAACCACGATATTAATGGCATTTACGCTCTTTGCCAGGGCAACGCCGTTTACATCAGTAATCGTGCCACGAGGCGCCTGAAGCGTCGCTACGTTCTCCATCTCATTAACTGCCCAAGTTCTAATTGAGTTCGCAGTTATAACCTGCACCCAAATTACTTTGACAACAAATATCGTCATGACGATAAAGGTCAGCACAATTAAAACTTGAATGCGCTTGCGAACTAGAGCAAAATTACCCAATTGACCCTCCAGCAACTGCTTCAGCTGTAGGGACTAATGGTTCGTCAAGAGTTAGAAATGCAGGAGTGGCAGAAGGTTTCATGCCCATTTCAGTTGCCGCGGCAGCAAGTGCCATTGGTGATGAGATTCGATCTAACTGACGAATATACGCTTCTCGTTGATCAGTAAGTAAACGTGATTCAAGTTGTAACTTTGAAAGTTTAAAGGCATCTTGAGCTAGTAGCGTATTGATAAAGAGAAGTGCTACTAGACCCAGTGCTCCGATAGCGGTTAAGAAAAGAATGAAGACTTTCTGGTCGGCTCGCTTATCAATATCGATCTTAGGTACTAGGCGAAGGGCAACTTCCGAAGATCGCTCAATTACTTTCCGTTTTGATCGACTAATTGCAGGAGCGAGTGCTGTAATTGCCATTATGCGGCCAACCGTTCTATTGCACGTAGACGAACAGATTGCGCACGCGAGTTCGCGGCAATCTCTGCTTCACTTGGTAAAACTGAACCGCGAACTACTAGTGCAAATTTCGCAGCGAATTCAGGCAGATCAATTGGCAGGTCACGTGGCGTACCTGAAGTTGTAGCTTGCGTAAAAATCTCTTTAACAATGCGATCTTCAAGTGACTGGAATGACATCACTACTAGACGGCCACCAACTTTCAGTAGCTCAAGAGCTTGAGGAATGGCGCGGTTAACGGCGCCGAGTTCATCATTAGTTTCAATACGTAGTGCTTGGAAAGTACGTTTAGCTGGATTGCCGCCAGTGCGACGAGTTGCCGCTGGAATGCTCTCTTTGACCAAAGTAGCAAGCTGGGCAGTTGAATTAAGTGGCGCCTTAGCCCGCTCTTTAACAATGTTTTCAACGATACGTGTGGCAAATTTTTCCTCGCCGTAGGTACGCAGAATTCGCACTAATTCACCCGGTGCGTAAGTGTTGATGATTTCGCTAGCTGTAATTCCAGTTGATCGATCCATGCGCATATCAAGGGGCGCATCTTGAGAATACGAAAATCCACGATCACTCTGGTCAAGCTGCATTGATGAAACGCCTAGATCAAAAAGAATTCCATCAACTTGTTCAAATCCAAAACTATTTACTACATCGGTAATTTCATCGAAGATCGCATGATTTAGTTTTGTGCGATTTTCATACTTAGCTAATCGGTTCTTTGCTTTAACAATCGCATCTAGGTCACGATCGATTCCGATTAAAACTAAATTTGGATTTGATTCAAGTAGCGCTTCACTATGTCCACCGAGGCCCAAGGTTGCATCAACAACAATTGGGGTTTCTGATTTATTAATTGCGGGGGTTAGCAGATCAATGCAGGTATCTCGCATTACTGAAATATGTTCTAGCATCAATTCCCCCTTTCGTTGATTACTGCTTTACTACTTTCGAACTAGTGCCCTTGTTTCATTTGTATTTATCGCTATCTCTTCTGGTCACCGCCGGCCGACGGAGTTTCATAAACGGCACCGGGGAAGGGGCGCCGTTTTCGTAGGGTCGGCGGTGGCCAAAAGAGATAGTGGTTAGATCAAAAGAGACCTGGGAACACCTCCTCGGAAACTTCAGCGAATCCCTTTTCGCGATCGCTTAGGTATTGGTTCCAAGAAGTTGAATCCCAAATCTCGACACGAGTATTTGCGCCGATAACAACGCAATCGCGATCAAGGCCGGCATAGGTACGAAGTGCTTGCGGAATAGTTATGCGACCTTGACGATCAGGAATTTCATCGTGCGCGCCAGCAAACATCACACGCATGTAGTCACGTGCACCTTTAACAGTTACTGGTGCTTGACGAAGTTGTTCAGTAAGAGTTGCAAATTCAGCTGATGGAAATACATAAAGACAACGCTCTTGGCCTTTAGTAATTACTAGGCCGGCAGAAAGATCTTCGCGGAACTTGGCAGGAAGGATTAAGCGGCCCTTTTCATCAAGGCGAGGCTCGTGAGTGCCGAGAAACATGAGCTCCCCCTTCCCCAAGGTGTGAATGCTCTAGTTCCCCACTTTACTCCCTTTCACTCCATTTACAACCACCCTTCGCCACTTATTTCCCTAATCCCCCCTTTAAAAAGGCAGATCGCTCCACTCCCACCCCAAGCTGATTTCAGGCATAAAAAAAGACCCCGGTTAGGGGCCTGATTTGATTACGCCTGGGAATTAATCGATTGGATTTGGTCCACGATTATCCCAGCGATCATCCATACGCTCTTTAAAGCCCCTTTTAACTGGCTTTGCGGGGCGCTGGCCCTGGGCAAGTGCTTCTACTTTGCCCTTAAGTCCGGCAGCTAGAATCGATAAACCAGTCAAGCAAATCAAAAATCCAACCCAACTAATTGGATAGATCTTGCTAAATAGGCCACCAAAAACTGCGCCAAACCCTGCGAAAAATAGGACCACGGCTAGACCTAAATTGCGGCGACTAGATTTTGTTGGAGCACCAGTTAGCGTAGAAACTAGGCGTGGATCGTCGACCAACATGGCCTTTTCCATCTGGGCCAGTAGCTTCTCTTCACGCTCCGAAAGTGGCATAAGGCCACAATAGAACATGTGCGCGTTACTCGCTACCTTTTTCGTCATCTAGCGCCTTGGGATCTGCTGAGGATTTCTTAATCAGCCGTCCTGGCCGCACGCTACCCCCACCGAAGCGTAATTTGGCCCGATCTATCGCCGTATCAGCCTCGCGCCAGCCTTTTTCGCGAGCTCCTAAAAGCAATTGCTCTGGGGCCGCCTCACTTAAGTTATCGAGTGAAATGCCAACTAGACGCAAGCGAGCTCGATCAAGGTTGAGCGCTAAGTAAAGCGATTTAGCAATTTCATAAATATCGTGAGTGCTATCAATTGGCAGTGGCAAAGTTTTTGAACGCGAGATAGTTGAGAAATCAGCGAAGCGAACTTTGATCGAAATTGTTTTGGCATAGTAATTATTTTCACGTAATCGGGCTGCTGCTTTTTCGGTAAGCCGTAAGAACTCCTGCAGAATTTCTTCGGGGTCATCTAAATCTTGGGCAAAAGTTTCAGCTGCCGAAATACTTTTATCTGGTTCATTCGGTGTTACATCGCGATAGTCGCGACCCCAAGCTAGCTCATATAGTGACGCGCCACTTGCTTGACCAAGAGCTCGAATCAAAGTTGTGCGAGGCAAATTAGCAATGTCGGCAACGGTGCGCAAACCTAACCGCTCGAGGGTTTCAGCGGTCTTTGGTCCCACGCCCCAAATTGCATTTACTGGCAAGGGATGTAAAAAGTTTAGAATTCGATCTGCTGGAATTTCTAAGATGCCGTTTGGCTTGCAGTGACCAGATGCTAACTTGGCAATGAACTTTGAAGGTGCAATACCTACTGAGCAAGTAATGCCTTCACTGGCTTCAACTTGGCGACGGATCTCAACTGCAATTTCTCGTCCAGTACCAAGTAATTTGCGAGCACCTGTCACATCAAGGAAAGCTTCATCGAGTGAGATTGGTTCGACCAGTGGGGTAAATGATTCAAAGATTTCCATTACTTTTGCTGAAACTTCGGAGTATCGCTGATGATCCGGAGTTACGAAAATTGCATGCGGCGCCATTCGCTTTGCGCGACCAACTGGCATCGCGGCCCTGATTCCATATTTACGTGCTGCGTAATTTGCTGACAGCACCACGCCACGCGCCCCTACCCCAACTACTACTGCTTTCCCACGCAGCGATGGGTCATCTCGTTCAGCAACTGAGGCATAGAAAGCATCCATATCAACATGCAAAATTGTCGCCGTTGCCTCGGTTGGCTCGCTGCTCATATCGCCACCTTATTAGATGTATCTGCTTTATTTGCTAACCATTGGGCGTAAAGATCAGGTAAAGACCAAGCTGCATCAGCACGTAGTGATACTCCCCTAGCGCCAGTACGGCGAACTTCGCCCCGCACTAACAACAATTGCGAGTTATAAAGTGTGCTGGCGTAATTAGTTTGGGCATCCGGAAAGAAGGTCGCATCGCTGCAGCCATAACCATCGTCTAGCGTTAAGAAAATTACTCGTTTACCTGATCGAACTGGCGGTGTCTGTAGCATGACTTTTACACCAGCAACCAAGATCGCGGTACGCGAACGTTGCTTCAAAAGTTCGCATGAACGCACTGCACCAATTGCATTTAAAAATTCGCCGTAGAACTCAATCATGTGGTGCGTTACATCCATACCGAGTCGCTCTATTTCGTGTTGTACTTTCTCGTTAGCTCGCAGTTCGGGTAACCCACTTGGAATTAGCGCAGGGGGTGCAAAACCAAAAGTTAATTGTGAACCAGAAATCACTTGCGCTGGCCCTTGTTGTAGATCACTTAAGTGCAGTAATAGATCACGTCGATTAAGTTTGATGCTAGCTAAGTTATGTATCGCATCAAAAGCACCAGTAAGAATTAGTGATTCAATAGTTGGCATCGCTGCCCCTGAACGACGGAAGAAATCAGCGAGATCAACATATGGTCGGGCTGCAATAATGCTGTCGATTTCGCGATCGCTAATGCCACCAACCGTTGATAGTGAAATGCGAATTGCGCTGCCCTTATCTTCAACCCGATAAACCCGGTCAGAGTAATTAATATCAAGCGGGGCAATAGTTAGACCTAATTGGCGCACCTCATCGAGAATTAACCGCTTCGGATACATGCCTGGGTCATGGGTTAAAACACCAGCTAAGAAAGCCGCTGGGTAATGAGTTTTCAGCCAAGCTGATTGATAAGTGGGCAGCGCAAAGGCTGCAGCATGTGCTTTACAAAAACCAAAGGATGCAAAAGCGCGCAAGACTTCCCAGACTTCGCTAATTACCGGCAGCTCAAAACCAGCTTCGGTAGCAGCCGGAAAGAACCAGTCGCAGACCTCTTGCTGACCATCGCGATCACCGAGTGCGCGCCGCTTCTCATCAGCTTGGGCCAATGAGACACCGGCCATTTCGGCAATGATGCGGATTACCTGTTCGTGAAAGACCACGACGCCTTCGGTTTCGGCCAAAATACCGTGCAGCCGAGGATGAATTAATTTCGCTGCCGACCAACCATGCCGCGCTTTTAGAAATGGCGTGATCATGTCGCTTTTAACTGGCCCGGGGCGAAAGAGTGAAATCTCGATAATTAAATCGTTAAAAGTATTTGGCTCAAGTTTGCCAACTAGTTCACGCTGCCCTGGACTTTCAATTTGAAATATCCCGAGTGTCTTAGTCGATTTAATCAGTTCGAAAGTTTTCGCATCATCTAGTACGACTGCATCGATATCAATACTTTTAGCTTCGGTACGTTCAATTTCCGATAATGCAAATGAAATACTCGATTGCATGCGCACGCCCAAGATATCTAACTTCAATAACCCAACTGCTTCGACATCATCTTTATCAAATTCCACCATCGGGTAGCCACCAGCATTTAAGGTTAACGGCGCTCGATCTAATAAACCACCATCAGATAGCACCACTGCGCATGGATGCATCGCTAAATGGCGCGGCAAGCCATCGAGTCGTTCGGCTAACGAAATAGTCATAGCGGTAAGAGGCGCTGATAAATTTAAGCTTTTTAATTCAGGCAAATTTGCTAGGGCCTGTGAAATATGGCGTGCCCTCACATGTGGCAAGGACTTGGCAATTAGATCAATCTCACCCAGCGACATTCCCATGGCAGCGCCAGTATCGCGAATGGCATGTCGAGCCCGATAGGTATCAACCATTGCCACAGTTGCACACCGCGAAGTATTGCCGGGTTTACTCCAGTTGCTATCGCCGTAACGTTTGAAAACTAAATCGTAAATTTCTAAGCGACGATCAGATTCAACATCGATATCAATATCTGGCAGCGCCCGACGAAGTGGTGAACAAAAGCGCTCCATTAATAAACCATGGGTCATTGGCTCAACCCCAGAGATGCCAAGTAGATGACAGATCAGCGAGCCAGCACCTGAACCACGAGCTGCAACACGAATTGAACGTTCGCGCGCCATATCGGTGATGTCGGCAACGGTTAAAAAGTATGACTCGTAACCAAGCGTTGCCACAGTTGCGAGTTCGTCATCTAACCGTTGCTTTGCTTTAGCAATCGTGGCGCTATCGCCATATCGCCAGTTAAGCCCTAATTCACAACGGCTACGCAACAAAGTGCGCATCTCTTGCTGGTTAGCGGCGCCTACTACTTGAGCTTCAGGTAAATGAATGCCACCTAAGCCAATATCGCGAGTTGGTGAAAGCAGTGCGCGTTCGGCCCATTTGCGAGTGGTCTTTAACAAATAGCGCGGGGTTCGCTCGCCGGCAGCTAACGCAATTTCAGAAGCCAGGGTTGCCATCGCAGCAGTTGATTTTAAAAATGCTTCGGCATTGCGTCTTTCGACATGACGTGGATGCAGCGGTACTAACTGTCTAGCAGCATCGAGAATGTCAGCAATTGGGCCATCTTCACGATCGCGCATGCGCACCGCGTTCGTTAGCACAGCATCTAGATCATGATCGCGGGCAAAGATTAGCGATCGTGCAGCATGTGGCGTTGATCGTGGGCCACTGCCAGCGACTAAATGCGAAACGATTTCAATCGCATGATCACCAAAGAGATCACGAGTTTTATTAAAAACTTCAATTGCTAAATCTGGCCGCTTATCGGCGATGGCATAACTAACTGGTGATTCGGGGCCGTGCAAAACTTGTAACCCTAAACTGTATTCACTAAATCTTTCAAGTAGCTCTAAGGTAATTACTGGCTTGCGATCAGTTGCAGTTAAATTCAAGCTAGTCATGAAACGACAGAGTGATCGCCAACCACCATCGCCATTTGCCAGCAGTGTTAGCCGCGGCAATTTCTTGCCCGTAAAGCCCGGCAACTTAATTGCTAGATCAACGCCAATGATTGGTGCGATTCCTTCGGCAACACAACTTTGGGCAAAACGAATTGCACCGGCCAAACCATCGCGATCAGTCACTGCTAGCGCCGGCATATTAAATTCGCGGGCGCGAGCAACTAAGTTGGCAGGTTGCGTTGTGCCGTACTTAAGTGAGTACGCGCTAGCAACATGTAAGTGAATAAAACTCATAAAGGTAAGCGCAGCTAAACGCTACGAATAATCCATTGCCCCGAGATCTCATCGCGTTCGAGTTCGAAGGTAGTTAGCGCCCCAATCGGTGCTGCTTCAACGCGCCAAAGTGCGCGAGCTTGGTCATCGGGGCGATAGATGCCATCACTAATTCGGTTCCACCAACCGCCTGCTTCGCACCATCTAGTAAGCACTGCGTGAATTCGAAAGCGTCGACCGCGATAGGTAA
Source organism: Candidatus Planktophila sp. (assembly GCA_964202795.1). Lineage (GTDB taxonomy): Bacteria > Actinomycetota > Actinomycetes > Nanopelagicales > Nanopelagicaceae > Planktophila. The sequence continues at coordinate 7,536 of CAXNJS010000001.1, read as the reverse complement.
ATTCAATTGGCGTTGCTGCGCCATCGGTCATAACTTCTGGGCCGGCGACGACGATGGGTGCGGTGTTGGCTGACATTTTGCTAGTGCTCCTGGTTTTCCTGTGGATATTCGAACATATGTTCGAAAAGTACCGCCCCCAACTGACAGACGCAAGTGGCTACTTACAGGGGCAACACACCCCGAAATAGTTTAACTTTCAACTACTTTTGCTCTACTATAACTAGGTAAGTAACACATTCAAGCCCCACATAAAAGGAGTCCCATGGACGTAGTACTAGTAATCGGCCGCGTACTTTTCGCGCTGCTCTTCATCAACTCAGGTATCGCACACCTCACCAAGCTTGAGGAAATGACTGGCTATGCAAAGTACAAGAAAATTCCAGCAGCCAAGCTAGGCGTAATCGTTTCTGGTCTAATGATTCTTATTGGCGGCCTATACGTAGCACTTGGAATTTATGCTGACTTAGGCGCACTTCTAATCGCGCTATTCCTAATTCCAACCTCATTCCTAATGCATGCGTTCTGGAAAGAAACTGATGCGACTGCAAAGCAGAACGAGACCATCGCCTTCTTCAAGAATCTATCAATGGCTGGTGCAGCCCTAATCATCTTCGCTCTTGTAGCGACAGGTACCGATTTTGGTCCTAGTCTCACAGAAGAATTCTTTAACTTCACTAGATAATTCCTCATTAAATAAATCCAGAAGTAATCAGAACGCCCTCGGATATTTCCGGGGGCGTTCTGTCATTATCTACCAGTGTTAATCATCGAAGGGCTACTTGCTGGCGCCTTAATTGGTTCAGTTCTAGGTTTTATCGGAGCTGGCGGTGCCATGCTTTCAGTACCGATTTTGATTTACGGATTTGATTTCTCAGCTAGCCATGCAACAACTGCAGCGCTGGCTGTTGTATTACTTGCTGCGGCATCAGGTTTAATTCCAAAATTTAAAAGCAAAGATGTGCTGGTCAAAGAAGCAATAATTATTTGTGCACTCGGTTTGACTACCAACATCTCAACATCACTTATTGCTAATCAGCTTAGCGAACGTTTTATCTTGACCGGTTTCTCGCTAGTTCTGTTAGTAGCTGGCTCATCGATGCTGATCAAACCATTTAACTCTGGCCCTGAGCGAAAGATGCCAGCCTGGGCCTTGGTATTGGTCTCTCTGGTTATCGGTTCAATGACCGGATTATTTGGAATCGGTGGCGGATTCCTAGCGATCCCTGTGCTCGTTCTCTTCTTTCAAGTTCCGCAGAATAAAGCAGCAGGCACATCGCTACTAATAATTACGCTTAATTCGATTACTGCTTTCTTGGGTCACTATAAAATTTGGTCTGAAGTAAATTGGGCAACGCCAATAGCAATGGCTATTTCTGCTGTGATTGTGGCGCAACTAGCATCAGGCAAGAGTGCTGGAGTTTCGCCAACTATTCTTAAGCGTGCCTTCGCAGTATTACTCTTCACTATCTCAGCGATCACGCTATTAAATGCGTGGGTCATCTAAAGCAGGTATTTTATAGCCATGGATGGCGTACTTGAGAAGGCGGCAGTAAAGCGGGTAGCTGCCGCTCTCGCCGAACATGGCTGCGCTGGCCAAATTAAAGTTCTATCCGATAGCGCCCGAACTGCAGCCGAAGCAGCAGCCGCTCTGGGTATTGAAGTTGGCCAAATTGCATCATCGCTAATCTTCAAACTACCTGATGGCTCACCACTTTTAGTTATTACCAGTGGCCGACATCGCGTTGATACCGATTTAGTGGCAAATAATTTAGGAATTGAAAAACTTGGTCGAGTTGATGCCGACTACGTAAAGGAACAGTCTGGCTTTTCAATTGGTGGAGTGGCGCCAGTTGGTTGGGTCTCCCCTGCGACAATTCTGATCGATGAGGCACTCAATGATTATGACGTCGTATGGGCAGCGGCCGGTCACCCGCATGCAGTTTATCCGACTTCTTTTGCTGAACTGTTAAAAATTACTTCAGCTAAACCAATGGTGGTTGGCGAATAATTGATTCTTGCATCTAAAGAATACGGAGCTGCAAATTCTGGCCTGCCCCTAATCCTGATTCACGGTATGGGTTCAGCAGCTACTGCTTGGCAGTTAGTTGTACCCGAACTAGCAAAGAGTTACCGAGTCATAACTGTTGATCTGCCTGGCCATGGTGATACCGAATTGCCAGCGGGCCTAGATATGAGTCCTAAATCTTTTGCAGAATATGTTTTAGAAACTATGGATTCACTAAATATCAGTAAAGCTCATTTAGTGGGCAATTCATTAGGTGGTTGGACTGCGCTAGAACTTGCCGCAATTCAACCTGAGCGCGTTGAAAGCATCCTGGGCTTAGCGCCAGCCGGGCTTTGGTTAGCACCATTTAATGTGCGCTACCCAGGCACGGCAATTGCGCGAAACTTGGCAAGCAGTTTGAAAGTTGTGTCCCCCTTTGGACTTAAATATGAGTGGGGCCGCAAACTTGGCTTTGCTGACGTAAGTCCACAATGGCGTAAATTTTCATACCAACTTTGTTTGGATGCCACTTTAGCGCTAGCTAATGCAGCTGGTTATTTTCCTGCTTGGGATGCAATGTTAAAAAAGCGCTTCGACGAGCAGGTTTCACCAACTGTGCCAATCACTATTGTCTTTGGCGATAGCGATAAAACTTTGCCGGCTAGTTCTTGTCAAGAAAAATCATTAGCCCCAAAACATGCAACTTGGCTTAATTGGGAAAGTTGCGGACATGCGCCAATGTGGGATTACCCAGAACGTGTAGTTGCTGAAGTTGCAAAGTTAGCTAAATGATTACCGTTATTTATTTCTGGAAGATAACGCGAGTTAATATTCCATTTGCGCTATTTCGTATGGCAATTGATCGCACACTACTACGACGAACTAATGGTGTGACATTTGCGAAAATGTTAGGTTGCGGTAAAGGTGAAACTTTCACACCAAGTGATGCTGACCCATCTCGCTGGGGTTGCCTGGTAGTAATTCCGGAAAACCAATTAGCGGCGCTCGATAGTTCATCGACTATTCGAGCATGGCGCAAAAGTTGCGTTTCTGAATTTCGAGTAGTACTTGATCCAATTGCAGCAACTGGAATGTGGTCAAAGCGCAAACCATTTGAGCCAAGTGCATCAGCTGCTTTTGATGGTCAAGTTGTTGCCATTACTCGTGCTCGCATCAAAGCCAGCCAGACAATGAGATTTTTTAAATCAGTGCCACCGGTAACTGCAAGTTTGCACTCTAGCCCTGGCTTGATTTCAACTATCGGTATCGGTGAGGCACCGATTGGATTACAAGGCACTTTCTCACTCTGGGAGTCGATGCAGGCAATCAAAGAATTTGCTTATAAGGGCGCTGCGCATCAACAGGCAATTGCCCAAACTGCTGAATTTGATTGGTATGCCGAGGAGCTATTTGCCCGATTCGCCGTGCGCGAGATACGGGGCACGATTTAACTTGCCTAAATAGGGCAGACTAAGCACATGTCCATTCGCAACTACGCACCTCGCCGTCGGCGCCGTGGCGTTTCAGCGTTTGCAAATGGCATCCAAGTGGGCACTATGGTCGCCGCCCTTTTCTTGCAAATTACCTATCCCCTGTTATCTGGTGAAGCACTTCGAGTCGTAACCATTGCCACAGTTTATTTCGGTGCAGCTGCCATGTTTGTGCATGCCCGACTTGCTTATGGCTGGAAATACACCGGCCGATATTTACTAATCACTTTGCCATTTGCATTTTTAATTGAACTTATTGGTGAAAATACTGGCTGGCCATTCGGAACGTACTCTTATGACCCATCCCTCGGCCCGCAGTTAATTGGGATTCCGCTGGTTGTTCCGTTTGCGTGGGCAATGATGGCTCACCCGTTACTTATTGTGGCTCGACGCATGTCAAAGACTTGGACATTTCTCTACGGTGGCTTTGCACTTATGGCATGGGATCTATTTCTTGATCCACAGATGGTTGGTGCTGGTCGTTGGAAATGGGAAGTTACTGGCTCACATGTTCCGTTTCAACCAGATATTCCGCTATCAAACATGTTCGGCTGGTTACTAGCCGGAATCGCATTAATGGCAATTCTTAATGTTTCATTACCTAAAGAGCAACGAAAATATGGTTCCTCACTTATCGCCGTAGATATCTTTTTGGCCTGGAGTTTGTTTGGTGGAATTATTTCGAATCTCTTCTTCTTTGGCCGACCTGGTGTTGCGCTATTTGGAGGCTTCTTCTACACCTTGGCGCTAGCGCCATACTTTTTCGCCCGCTGGCTCGGTCGTCCATAAATACTTAATATGTTAAATGTTTCTCTCTTTTTAACGTTAGCAATGTTTTTGCTTACCTTTATTAATGCTCAATCAATTCGTATCCCCCGCAATGGTCGAGATTTATCCGCATCCGTTGCTGTGCTTCTACCAGTTCGCAATGAGGCTGCCAATATCGTGGACCTAGTTGATTCGCTTAAAGCTCAAACTGGGATCTTAGATCTAAAGTTTTACTTTCTCGATGATAACTCTGAGGATGAAACACTTGAGTTGTTAAAGCGCGAAATTGCTGATGATAAAAGATTCTCCGTCTCAAGTGGCCAACAGTTACCTGAAGGTTGGCTCGGAAAGCCATGGGCGCTCGAGCAATTACGCTCTAAAGCCAAAGCTGACTACATCGTAAATATTGATGCTGATGTGCGCTTATTACCAAAAGCCATTTGTGCAACTATAAATTTGCTAATTGATAAAAACCTCGATTTTGTATCACCATATCCAAAGCAGATCGCAAAATCTTTTGGCGAACGAATGGTGCAACCTTTACTTCAATGGTCTTGGTTATCGACAGTGCCACTTCGGATTGCCGAAAAATCAGGTCGAGCTTCTCTTGCGGTAGCAAATGGACAATTTTTTGCAGTGCGTGAAAGTGCTCTTATGGCTGTTTCTGGATATTCAGCGTCAAAGAGAGCTGTCTTAGATGATATGGAACTTGCACGCACCTTGCTGCGAAATGGATTCAAAGGCTGCGTTGCAGACGGTTCACATATTGCTATTTGCCACATGTATAACTCATGGGCAGAAGTTAAGGCTGGCTACGGTAAATCACTCTGGGCGGCATTTGGATCTAGGCTTGGTTCGTTCATTGCGATTGCTTTCTTATTTATAACTGGAATTCTCCCCCTTTTGGGTGTGATCGCTGGCTTTACCGCCGGCTTCTACGCCTTGGAGTTTGTAATCATTTCGCGCATTATTGCTGCGCGCGTCTCTGGTGCTCGATTTCTGGATTCATTCTTACATCCGATCTCAACCCTGATCTTGATTTACTTAATTGCTTATTCTTGGAGCGCTCGCGGTAAAGTGCAGTGGAAGGGGCGCACGATATGAGCAAAGTAGTTGTCATTGGCGCCGGCATTGGTGGCATGAGCGCCGCGGCCCGAATTGCTAAAGCCGGCCATCAAGTGGAAATTTTTGAGGCTGCGAACTTTGTGGGTGGAAAATGTCGCACCGAATGGATTGGTCGCTATGCCTTTGATACCGGACCATCACTGCTAACACTGCCTGCTGTTTACCGGGATTTCTTTCTAAAGACTGGTTCGATCATGGAAGAAGTCTTAACTCAGATTCCAGTTGATCCCGCTTTTGATTATCGCTTTGCAGACGGTTCTAACGTTAAGTTTGCCAACCTTTCGCGCTATCAAACTTTACAAGCGATCACCACATCATTTGGAAGTGAAGCGGCTGCGCAATGGGATCAAATCATGAAGCGCGCCGAAGCGATGTGGGATGTTTCGCGCGAACCTTTTATTGAATCTGAACTTACTTCGATAGCAGCGCTCTTTAAGCGAATGACTCTAATAAGAGATTTACTGGTCATCGCGCCTCATAAGACGCTACGAGATTTAGCAGCCGAGAAATTAACTGACCAACGGCTGCGTTACATAGTCGATCGTTATGCCACCTATAGCGGCTCTGATCCTCGCAAGGCGCCGGCAGTATTGCTCAGCATTGCATTCGTTGAAGAGGCTTTCGGTGCTTGGCATTTAGCCGGCGGAATTGGCCAGCTATCTGTTGCTATCGAGAAGCGTTGCCTTGATCTGGGCGTAAAGATTCATTTAAATTCTCCAGTTGCCAAAATTCAAACTGAAAACGGAGTCGCAACTGGAATCGTTTTAGGCGATGGCACAGCAATTGCAGCTGATGTCATTGTTTCAAATAGCGATGCCAGCCTGACTTATCACCACTTAATTAGTCCAGAAGAAAAAAGAGCTAAGGGCGAGCGTAAGAACTTAGCTAAGACACAAAAGTCGCTGGCTGGCTTCTCGCTACTTCTAGGTTTGCGGCCATCTGAATCTGCAGAAAAGTTAAATCACCACACAATTCTTTTCCCAGCAGATTACGATGCCGAGTTTGAAGCGATCTTCACGCAGAAGAAGCCCGTAGAAAGCCCCACTATTTACATCTGCGCCCCTATTGATCCACTAATGGTCAAAGATGCTGGGCATGAAAGTTGGTTCGTACTGGTTAATGCTCCACGACATGATGAGAGTGGCCAGAATGGCTTTGATTGGCGCGATGAAAATTTCAAACATAAATATGCAAATTCGATTATCGATCAAATCGAAGCGCGCGGCATCAAGATTCGCGACCGTCTAGATGTCTTAGAGATTCGCACTCCGCTAGATTTGCAAGAATCTGTCATGGCACCTGGTGGTTCGATCTATGGCACATCAAGCAACAGCGCGTCCGCTGCGTTCTTGCGCACCAAGAATCGTTCGCCAATTAAAAATCTATTCTGCGTGGGTGGTTCAACTCACCCAGGCGGTGGATTACCGTTAGTTGGAATCAGTGCCGAAATTGTGGCAAATGCAATTGGGCGTGCGCGTTAGCGAAGTTGTTTATACCCAAAGCGCATTACTTGTAGCGCGCCAATAATCTGCATAACTAAGAAAGCGCCAGCGATTGCTGTCAGGCCAGGAATATCTAACTGCCACGCAATTAGAATTATAAATAGCAGGCTGGCCCGCATCGGGCGCTCTGCAAAAGTAACGATGCCTAAATCTTTAACTTCAAAGGCGGCCAACCTAGCGCGGGCATATTCTTGAACAGAGGCTGCCAGCCATAAGCCAACTGCGATTTCCAATGGAATACCGACTTGATAGAGCGCATAGGCCCAAGCTGCTTCACTTATTCGATCGGCAACTGAATCCAGGATTGCACCCCATGCACTCTCGCGACGTTGGAATATCGCCACGCTGCCATCAATTCCATCAAAGAGTAGTGAAAGTACAACTAAGGCTATTGCCCAATATGAAAAGGGAATGAGTGCGGTACCAATTGCTGAAATCAATCCGAGCAGCGTTAGTACATTAGGTGAGATACGTAGCAAAGTTGCAATCAATGCGAATCGATATGAGATTGCCAGCCAAGCATGAACGATGCCCGCTATTTCGGCGTTGCCGTGAAGTTCACTCCAACGCTTATAGAATTCTTTCTTGGTGATCATTTAGTAACCAACTTTCGATATATCTCAAGTGTGGCTGAAGAAGTATTCAT